>NZ_JAUYEY010000022.1 GCF_030689685.1 Polaromonas sp.
GGAACGTCGGCTGCAAAGCGGCCGCGACGGTCCATTTTTCACCGGCTTTTTGCCCCATAGCTACGGCTATGGCGCTGCAAACCCGGCAAAAACTGTCCTCGCCGGGGCCACTTTTCGCTTCGACGCCTTCTGCCGCCCAGATTCCTAGACCGGAAACCGCCGCGATGCAATCTCCAGCAGACCATCAAAAATCAGGCCTTCCACCAACTCGAACTTCACCGACATGCTGGGCCCCATCTTCCAACCCGCGCCGCCCGTCATGATGCATTCGGGCGTCTCGCCGCAATGCCGCGTGATGTTCTCCACCATGCGCTGGACGGCGCCGGCAATCGCGAAGGTGCCGCCACTGGTCAGCGCGTCGCTGGTATTGGTGGGAAAGTCTTTCACGTCTCCGGTCGGGACATGCAGACCGGCGGTGCCGGACTCCAGCGCGCGCAGCATGATGCCGTGGCCCGGCAAGATGATGCCGCCAAGAAATTTGCCCGAAGCATCAATGGCCTCGACCGTGACGGCAGTGCCCACCATCACCACCACGCAGGGCTTTTGAATGCCTCGGACCAACAGCCGGTGCCGCGCGCCTATCATCGCCACCCAGCGGTCGGCACCCAGGCGCGCCGGATGGTCATACCCATTGGTCACGCCGGCTTCCTGGGCACTCGGGATGACCCAGCGCGGGGCGACATCCCAAAGTTCCATCTGTTCGATCACGCGGCGCTTGACCGCGTCGCCTGCCACGATGCAGCCGAGGATGCGGGACGGCGCTGGCAGGTTGCACCACTCTTCGTCGGCCAGCTTGTCGATGTTTTCAAGAAACACAGCACCATGGGCCAGCAGCCGAGATCCCGCAACCGGGGTCTCGTACTGGGCCCACTTCAGGCGGGTGTTGCCCACGTCAAGTGCTAAAAAAGTCATGTGACAGGATTATGAACAGGTTCTGGCGCGCGCCACGGGGAGGATTCCCCAAAAGGCCGGAACAGGCAGGCGCGTGCACTCAGTGCGGCATCACCGGCCGCGCAAAGTCCACCGTGCCCGTTCTTGCAGCCTCGTAGGCCCGCGAGGCGCGCAGCACCAGTGCATCACCAAACATCGGCCCGACAAATTGCAGGCCTATCGGTAAACCATCTGCGGTCAGTCCGCAAGGCACGCTGCTGGCGGGCTGCTGGGTCAGGTTGAAGGGGTAGGAGAACGGCGTCCAGCCCAGCATGGCGACCGGGTCCAGGGGGGTGTGCCCGGCCGGCCGCGCCTCGAAGGCTGGCACCGCCACGCTGGGCGTGACCAGCAGGTCAAAGCGCTGCATGAACTGCCGCATCTGCGAACCGAGCGCTCCGCGCTGCAAATGAAGGCGCTGGATGTCGAGCAGGCTGAGCTTCTCGCCCAGCAACGCCTCGGCGCGGAAGTCCGGATCGGTCAAAGCCTGCTGCTCGGGCGACAGTGTGTTCCAGACCGTCCATGCACCGGCAAACCACAGGCCGGTGGTGATGTCCAGCGGGTCTTCAATGCCGGGATCAAGCTGCTCGACATGGGCGCCCAGTTCAGCCAGCAACGCCACCGCTCTGGCCACGGAGCTGGCGACTTCCGCATCCACATGCTGCGCATAACCAAGGGTCGGGGACCAGGCAATGCGCAGTCCGCGTACGCCGCCTTCCAGGCCCTGCAGGTAGTCGCTGGGGTCCGGCGGCAGCGAAGTCCAATCCCGCGCGTCCGGCTTCTTAATCACATTCATCAACAGCGCGGCATCAGACACGCATCGGCTGTGCGGGCCCAGATGGGCGACTGAGCCAAACGGCGACAACGGATAAGCCGGCACCCGGCCAAAACTCGGCTTGAGGCCAAAGTTGCCACAAAATGCCGCCGGGATACGTACCGAGCCAGCGCCATCGGTGCCTATGGCCAGGGGCCCCATGCCGGCGGCCACCGCCGCCGCCGCGCCGCCGGAAGAGCCACCCGGGGTTTTGCTCAGGTCCCAGGGATTGCGTGTGATCCCGCTGCGCGGTGAATTGGTTTCGCCCTTGCAGCCAAATTCCGGCGTGTTGGTTTTGCCAAGCAGCACCGCACCGGCTTCGCGCAGCCGTGCGGTGACAGGTGCATCCACCTCCCAGGGCTGATCGGCGTCCACCGTATCGCTGCCGCGCAGCGTGGGCATTCCGCGCGTGAGGATCAGGTCCTTGATCGACACCGGCACACCATCGAGCTCGCCACACGCCGCGCCGCCCTGGCGAAAGGCCGTCCAGCGGGCCTCGCTGCCCTTGGCGCTCTGCATGGCCGCCTCGTGTGCCACCAGACAGAAGGCGTTGAGGCGCGGGTTGAGCAGGTCGATGCGCGCCAGCACCGCCCGGGTCGCTTCGACCGGCGAGGCCCGACCTGCGCGGTACAACTGTAGCAACTCGGTGGCGGTGCAGTCGGCGAGGTCGGTCAGCGTTGCGGATGGCGTCATCAAATACTCCAGCTAGATCAGACTACTCGCCAACCAACCGTTCGTCCGGAGCTTGTCGAAGGGTCGTCAACTTACGACCAGGCTTCGACAAGCTCAGCCCGAACAGGGTGGTGGCGCTTGAATAAACCGTATTGAATCAGGGTGTGCGCCGGGTAGACGCAGGCAGGTTTTTCCAGGGCAGGTCAGCCGGGTCTGCGGCCATCGGGCCGGCAGCCTTGGCCACAATCACATCGGTTTCGGGGTTGGCGACCAGTGGCGTGAAGTCGGCGCGGAAGTGGTTGGAGCTTTTGACGACGATGATTTTCATCGCTTCGGGTTCAATACCGACCATGCGGAACAGCTCACGGTCCAGCATCTGTATCTGGCCGCTGGCCACCGCCACCAGGATGCCATCCACTTCCAGGCAGGCGCAGGGACCGAGCTGTGCGGTGTGCCCGGTCATCATCCGGCCCTTGAGCGTGACGACCCCGTCGCCGACCGCGCGCACCTTGAACTGGCTGTACACCGGCGGGTCACTGGCTTGGCCGGTAAACGTGGGCACCGCTGTCCCCAGCGTGATCGAAATTATCGCCCCCACCCCTGCAGCGGCAGCGGCCTGTGCGGCTTGCGGATCGAACATCAAGCCCAGGGCAATCTGGCCGGGAAATTTTTTCCCCGCGTCCTGTTGCAGCAGCGCATGCAACAGGCCGGTGGTGTTGCTGTCCCCGCCGGCACCCGGGTTGTCCTGCGTATCGGCAATGACCAGCGGCTTGGAGGTTTGGGCAGCCCGCGCGAGCGATTGCGCCACCGCATCGTGGGCAGACAGGAATTCGAGTTTCCACTGCGTCGGTTCGGCCACCTGGGCATACAGACGGTCCACCGCCTCTGCCGCATGCTCGCCATGGGCCCAGACCATGGGTCCGCACTCATCAAAATCGGACGCCGGAAAAGCCATGCAAAAACTCAGACAGGTGCCGAAATGTTTGTCCAGCTCGGGCAAGGCGTTGTAGAGGGCTGCGGCCGGCTGCAGCCAGGTGCTCTGTGCGTTCAGCGGAATCAGAAACGGCAGGCGCCGGTAGCGCAGCGCCTCCTTTCGACCCAGCTTTATGCGACGCGCCAACAGTTGCGCTGCCAGCTCGCCGGTCGCTGCCATGTCGATGTGGGGGTAGGTCCGGTAGGACACCAAGGCATCGGCCTGCTGCAGCATGCGCTGCGTCACGTTGGCATGCAGGTCCAGGCTGGCAACGATTGGCAGGTCCGGCCCGACCAGCTTGCGGATGCGGGCGATCAGTTCGCCTTCGGTGTCGTCCACATGTTCTGCCACGCCGGCGCCGTGCAGGTCCAGGTAGACCGCGTCAAAACCACCCTTGATCACGTCCGCCATGACGGACGCGCTCATGCGCTCGAACGCATCTTGCGTCACATAGGACGACGGCGAAGCGCCACACCAGCTACTGGGCACAAGCTGCCAGCCTCGGGCTTTTGCGGCATCAATGAAACCGCCTATCGGCAGATTGACGCCAGTGAGCTTGTCGAGCATGGCCTGGCCATGGGCAAAAGCAGGGAAATCATCGCCTCGGTTGAACGCAGCCCAGTCGGCCTTGGTGGGCGCAAAGGTGTTGGTTTCGTGCTGATAGCCGGCGACAAGGATTTTCAAAAGGCAGCTCCGGGGGCGGCGGCCAGCAGTCGGCGCGTGTAGTCATGTTGGGGGTGGGCATACAGATCGGCCGTCGGCCCTTCTTCGACGATTGTCCCCTGGTGCATCACGATAACCCGGTCACACAACTGGGCGGCCACACGCAGGTCATGGGTGATGAAGAGCAGGCCCAGGCCGAGTTCGGCCTGGATCTCGCGCAGCAGGCTCAGGATCTGCGCCTGCACACTGACGTCGAGCGCGCTGACCGCTTCGTCGGCCACCAGCACGCGTGGCCGGCAGGCCAGTGCGCGGGCAATCGCGATGCGCTGGCGCTGACCACCCGAAAACTGGCTGGGGTAACGCTGCAGGCCTTCGACAGGCAACCGAACTTTGTCCATCAATACGACTGCAAGCGCCACCGCTTCATCGCGGGTAGCTCCGAAATTAATAGCGCCCTCAATGATGGAATCGCCGACCTTGCGGCGCGGATTGAGCGAGCGGTTCGGGTCCTGGAACACCACCTGCACCTGGCTGCGCAGGGGCCGGAGCCGGCCTTCGGTGAAACTGGCGACATCGATCAGCGCGCCATCCGCCTGCTTGTCGGGCGGGCTCCACAGCACCTGGCCGCCGGTCGGGTCGATCAGACGGATCAGGCAGCGCGCCAGCGTGGATTTGCCGGACCCGGACTCGCCGACCACACCCACGGTTTCTCCGGCCGACACCGCCACAGACGCGGCTTGCAGCGCATGCGTGAGGCGCTGGCGGCCCAGCCAGTCGCGCGCGACATAGGTCTTGCTAACTTCCAGCCCGCGCAACAGCGGTGCACCTTGAGGGGTGGCGCGCGCTGGCGGTGGCTTCATGCCGGGTACTGCGGCCAGCAGCATTTTTGTGTAGTCAGCCTGGGGGTTGCGCAGAACCTCGTCACGCGTGCCGTACTCGACGGACCGCCCCTGGTGCATCACCAGCACCTCGTCGGCAATGTCGGCCACCACACCCATGTCGTGCGTGATGAACAACACAGCACAGGCCTGCCGGCGACCGCTGGACTGGTCCTCCTGCAACTCCGCAATCAGCTTGAGTATTTCCTTTTGCGTCGTGACATCCAGCGCCGTGGTCGGTTCGTCGCAGATCAGCAGGGCGGGCTGCAAAATCACGGCCATGGCGATCATGATGCGCTGGCGCTGCCCGCCCGAGAGCTGGTGCGGATAGCTGCGCAACATGCGCTCCGGCTCAGGCAATTTAACGCGCTGTACGATGTCGAGAACAGCCTCGCTGCGCCGCTTTGCGTTCCAGTCGGTGTGCTCCCTGAGCAACTCGTCGATCTGGTCGCCGCAGCTCATCACCGGGTTTAGCGCCGTCATCGGCTCCTGGAACACCATGCCCATGGCCTGGCCGCGCAAGGCGCGCAGGTGTTGCGAGTTCGCATTCAGCAGCGATTCACCCTTCAGAAAAATACTGCCGGGTCCGGGTTTGAGCTCACGTGCGAGCAGACCCATCACAGCGGTGGCCATGACCGACTTTCCGGAGCCGGACTCGCCCACAATACACAGCGTTTTGCCTGGACGAATGCTCAGGCTGATGTTGTCGACAGCATAAGTCCTGTCGCTGCCGGGCGGCAGGGCCACATGCAGCTTGTCAATGACAAGGACGGGAGCGACGTCGTTGTTCATGGGCTGCGTTTCGAAAACTTCGGATCGAGCACATCGCGCAGGCCGTCGCCGAGCAGGTTGATCGCCAGCACGGTAGGCACCAGGAACAGCGCAGGAAACAGCACGTTGCCCGGATACTGGGTGAATTGCACCCGGCCCTCGGCCATGATATTGCCCCAGGTCGGGATGTCGGCCGGTAGACCGAGGCCGAGAAAACTCAGGATGGCTTCGGTCAGGACCGCCGATGCCGCGACAAAAGTGCCCTGCACAATCATCGGCGCCATGGCGTTGGGCAGGATGTGCCGCCACAGGATCACCGGGGTCGGGGTCGCCAGCGCGCGGGCGGCCTCCACGAACGGTTCCTCGCGCAGGGTCAGCACCATGGAGCGTACCAGGCGCGTAACGCGCGGAATTTCCGGGATGGCAATGGCCACCACCACGGTCCACAGTTGCGCACCGAGGGCCGCCACCAACGCAATCGCCAGCAGGATCGCCGGGATGGCCATCAGCCCGTCCATGAAACGCATCAGCACCGCATCCACCATGCGAAAGTAACCGGCCAGCATGCCGAGCAGGGCGCCCACGCTGATGGCCACGGTCGCGGTAAACGTCGCCACCAGCAGCGACGTGCGTGTGCCATACAACACGCGGCTGTAAATATCGCGGCCGAAATTGTCGGAGCCCATCCAGAAGGTGTGCGCTACCACGCTGCCGTCCAGCTGCGCAAACTTGCCATGCACCCCCGCCGCGGTGTTGATGTTGGCCGAATCCATGGCCGCCGGGTCGACCGTGCCCAACACGGGGGCCAGCGCGGCCAGCAGCAGCAGCACACCGATCACGCCAGCGCCGAAGCGAAACGCACTGTTGCCCCAGAGCCTTCGCCAGAGCAGTGGACCGGCGCCCATCAGTAACGGATCCTCGGGTCCAGAAACAGGTAACTGACGTCCACCAGCAGGTTGACGCCCACGTAGAGCAAGCTGAAAAACAGCACCAGACCCTGGATCACCGGGAAGTCGCGGTTCAGCACCGCATCGACCGTCAGCGAGCCGAGGCCGGGAATCGAGTACACCGTCTCGGTCACCACCACGCCGCCGATCAGCAGGGCCACACCAATGCCGATCACGGTCACGATGGGAACTGCGGCATTGGCCAGCGCATGACGCATCAGCACCGCCGACTCGGCCAGGCCCTTGGCGCGCGCGGTGCGGATGTAATCCTCAGTCAGCGCCTCGGATACGCTGGCGCGCGTCACGCGGGCGATCAGTGCCACATAAATCATGGCCAGCGTGATCCACGGCAGCACCAGTTGGCGCGCCCAGGCCCAAACGCCCTGTCCGTCGCTGCCGAACAGGCGCCGGTAACCCTGCACCGGAAACCATTCAAGCTGCACGGCAAACACGTAGATCAGCAGGTAGCCAGTGACAAACACCGGGATGGAAAATCCCGCCACCGAAAATACCGAGAGCAGGCGGTCCAGCCAGCCGCCCATGCGCCAGGCGGCAACGGTGCCCAGTGGCACAGCCACCAGCACCGCCAGCACCAGGGTTCCCACCGCCAGGCTCAGCGTGGGCTCCAGCCGCTGCGCAATCAATTCGGTGACCGGTTTGTTCAGGTAAAAGGAATAACCGAGGTCGCCCTGCAACACACCGCTGAACCAGATCCAGAACTGGGCCAGCAGCGGCTTGCTCAGACCCAGGGATGCACGGATTTTTTCAATGTCTTCGTTGGTCGAATTGTTGCCCGCAATCACCGCCGCCGGATCGCCGGGCGTGAGCCGCAGGATCAGGAAGACCACGACAGCTACCACCAGAAGCACCGGGATGGTCGCCAGCAGGCGTTGCAGCAGGAATCTCAGCATGCAGGTTTGCTGCCCGGCGGCATCAGCCGGAAGCCCCCTTCGACAGGCTCAGAGCGAACAATTTCAAGCGACATGCGTGCGGATCCCTTCTCTAAGCCAGCCGGGGCTGCGGAACCGGCTTCGCCGGCCCGCAGGCGCAGCGCCCCCTCGGGGCTGGCGCCTGCGGCTCCAAACCTGCCTGCGCAGGTTTGGACAGGCGGCAGAAGCGAAGCCTCTGGCGAGCGGCGGCCTGCAAGGTGCGGCGACTTACGTGCAGCGACAAGCGTGGGGGCACTAATTCTTCTTGATGTTCCAGTACACCTGCGCGCCGCCGGGCACCAGGCCGGAGATGTTGCTGCGCAGCGCAGCCGGGTTGTTGTATTGGCCCAGATGCACATGCGAGGCGGTTTCAATTGCGCGCAGCTGCAGTTGTTCGGCGAGTTTTTTCTTCTCAGTCTCGGTGCTGGCCTGGGCAAACTTGACTTTCAGGTCCTCAATGACCTTGTCATCCTGCCAGCCAAACCAGCCCTTGTCGCCGGAGGCGTTGAGCATGGCCATGGTCAGCGGATTCTGGATGTCGCCAGCGGTCCAGGCTGTCATGAAGGCGTTCCATCCACCCTTGTCCGGTGCATCCTTCTTGGCGCGGCGTGCCAGCAGCGTGGCCCAGTCGGACTGCTGCATGTCGACCTTGAAGCCGGCGGCTTCGAGCTGCTGTTTGGCCACCAGCGGCAGCTTGGCAATCGAGGCCAGGTCGGTCGGTCGCATCAGCACGATCGGTTCACCCTTGTAACCGGCATCGGCCAGCATCTGTTTAGCCTTGGCCGGATTGGCCATGCCGGTGTAAATGCCGGTGTTGTCGCTGGCGTAAGGCGTGCCGCAGGGAAAGATGCTCTTGCAAAACTTGTACATGCCGGGCGCACCGACCTGGGTTTTCAGGAAGGCCTCCTGGCCCATGGCCACCATGGCCGCCTGACGGATCTTCACGTTGTCGAACGGTGCGTGCAGGTGATTGAAGCGAAAGATGTATTGCAGACCGGCTGGCTGTGCATCGACAATCTGCACATCCTTGGCTGCCTTGAGCGACGCATACTGCTCAAAAGCCGGTTGTTCGATGATGTCCACCTCGCCGGCGATCAGTGCATTGAACTGGGTCTGCGGGTCACGGATGATGATCCACTCGACGCGATCCAGATAAACGTTTTTGCCGCCTGTTGTTCCATTGGGCGCTTCACTGCGCGGCTTGTATTTGTCGTTCTTGACGTAGACCAGTTTTTCACCCGGCTTGTATTCCGCCGTGACAAACTTGTAGGGACCCGAGCCGATGTTTTCCTTGATCTGTTCGCTGCCCGGCGTGGCCGCGATGCGCGCCGGCATGATGAAAGGCACGTTCGACGAGGGTTTGCCAAGCGCCTCGAGCATCACGCCGAAAGGCTGGTTGAACTTGATGACAAAAGTCTTGGCGTTCGGCGTCTCATAACTGGCCAGGCTCTTGGCCATGACGCCGCCAAAACTGTCGCGGCTGGCCCAGCGCTTGAGCGATGCCACCACGTCCTCGCTGGTGACCGGTTTGCCGTCATGGAACTCCAGGCCGTCTCGCAGTGTGAAAGTCCAGACCTTGTTGTCCTTGGACGCACTGTAGGTATCCACCATCTGCGGCTTGACCTTGCCTTCCAGGTCGGTGCCGAACAAGGTGTCGTAAATCATGTAGCCGTGGTTGCGGGTCACAAACGCCGTGGTCCACACCGGGTCCAGGATGGTGATATTGGCGTGCGGGACCACCTTGAGCGTCTTGGCCTGGGCCTGGGCCGCGTGGGGCAGCATCAGCCCCAAAACAAGTGCGAGCGCACCAGTGAGCATGGAGAGGGAGCGTTGTTTCATGACCAAATTTCCTTGACTACAAGAGTTGTGAGGGGCAGGCAGGAACCAGAAAACTGCTTTGTAATGTAACCACAGTTGCGACGCAATATTCAAGCCACCCCAAATACAGCGGGAAAACCAGCAGGCAAAAGCCGGCCGATTCAGATCACGCCCAGCCAGCAAGCGCGCTGAATCGCCGCCATTTTGTTGTCCACCCTGAGTTTGGCCATGGCGTTTGCCAGGTGGTAGGTGACGGTGCGGTCGGCGCAACCCAGGCGCTCGGCGCTCTGTTTGGCCGTCAGGCCCTCGAAAGCCAGTTCCAGGCATTCGCTTTCACGCGGGCTGAGCGGACTGCTGGCGGCGGCCAGGGTGCGCTTGAACAGGGGCCAGATGTTGAGCGCGGACCAGACCAGGGCGGCAGCTTCAGCCCGGTCATGAAACTGGCGCGGGCTGAACATGAAACATTCGAAGGCGCGCCCCGAAGGCAGGGGAAACTCAACCCGCACCACGCTCTGGAAACCGTGGGCCAGCCACAACAGACGCCAGCGGTCGCCGCGAGTGTCCGAATTGCCAATGTGCTGCCAGGCCACCATCGGTGCATCCGACTCCCGCCACGGCGCGCCAAAATCCCGACTGCCTGCCAGCGCAGACGCCGCATCCAGAAAACGGGGTGGATGAACCGCCGCCACCAGCCGGGACTGGCGCTGCCCGAAGGGGTCAGGACCCAGGACAACCACCGCCTCGACTGCATAGTCACGCAGGGCGGAAATCCAGTCCGCTAGCATGCTGTCCAGCGTAATACTGTCAAAGTTGACAGGTGATGGCATATTCGGTTTTTCTCCAGAACTGTGACAATGTGCGAGCGATGTTCCAAGACCTATTCATGACTTCCGGAGTACCTGCCAGGATCAAGCGGATGATTCACGGAGTCTGGCGTCACGCGGGCCTGTCGGGCCGCCTGTCGGCCCGGATCAAGGCCGAACTTCAGGAGCAGATGGTGCTTATTTTGCACCCATCACCCTGGCGGCTGCGCTGGCTGGGACTGTTCACGCTGGTGGGCCACCCGCTGTTTGGCTGGATCTGGGGACACTGGCTGCCCCAGCCCTATGAGCACCCCGGCCTGCGCGCGGTGATGGGCGCCCTGGGCCTGCTGCTGATTTCCGAGAGCATCGCCCATGACCCGTCCAGCAAACTCTCGGCGCGCGTCTTCTCGCTGGTGGCATGGCTGCAGTTGCCGCTGTTTTTCAGCTGGATGTATCTCTGCAACAGCGGCAACATGGTCTGGCTCGCCAGCTTTTGCGCGATGGTGCTGATTTATTACCACTTGACCGACTGGCGGGTTGCCACGCTGGGCACCGTCGGCGGTGTGTTGCTGGCCCAGACGCTGTTTCATTTTTTCGGACCGGCGGTTGTTCCCATGGAGCAGCAGCAGTGGACCATCAATGCGGTGGTGATTGTTTTTTCCTGGTCCAGCGCCCTGCTTCTGGGCCTGTCGTCGGCCAATCTGCGGCGCGAGCAGCTGCAACACACACTGACCACCATGGGAATCATGGCCCACGAATTGCGCACGCCCCTGGCCACCATCTCGCTGATCGGCGACGCGGTGCGCAATGAAAACCAGGGCATCCGGGAGGCAGAAGGCACCCAGCGGCTGGACCAGCTGGTAGTACGGTTGCATGGCCTGGTGCGCAACATGAACCAGCAGATCGACACCCAGATCGCCAACGCCAGCCTGCTCCGCCTGCCGATGCACCGGGAGACCGTGACGGCTGCCGCGCTGCTGCGCAATGTGGTCAAGGACTACCCCTACCGCAACTCGCGCGAACGCGAGAGTGTCACTCTGGTGCTGCGCAAGGATTTTTCGTTCGAGTCGTCCTACCGGCTGTTCGCCCAGGTCATC
The DNA here is from genome assembly GCF_030689685.1 of Polaromonas sp. Lineage (GTDB taxonomy): Bacteria > Pseudomonadota > Gammaproteobacteria > Burkholderiales > Burkholderiaceae_C > Polaromonas. The sequence continues at coordinate 11,293 of NZ_JAUYEY010000022.1, forward strand.
AACAATCTGCTGAAAAACGCCTTCCGCTCTCTGGCCGCAGTCAGCTCGGCGCCCAAACCCGGCGACCTGCGCATTGAAGTGGGCGTGCTCAACGGCTCCGGGCGCATTGTCATCACCGACCAGGGTGTCGGCATCCCGTCCGAACTGCAAACCCGCATCTTCGAGCCCTTTTTCTCCACCGATCACGGCACCGGCCACGGCCTGGGTCTGGCTTTCTGCCAACAAGTGGTGCAGAGTGCCGGCGGAACCCTACGTGTCAAGTCCGAGCCCGGCCGTGGCGCCATCTTCATCATCGAGCTGGCGCCTGTCCAGCAGGGCCTGTTCAGGCCCTAACCAACCCGTCCACTGTCCATGAGTTTTCCGCTGTTTCACCGCCCCGGTGCCATCGTTTTCCTCGATGATGATCCCGGCTATCTCGAAATGCTGGCCATGGTGTTGCCCCGTCAATGGCACATCAAGCTCTACCTGCGGCCGCAGGCCTGCATCAACCAGCTGCAGCAGGAGCCGCCGCTGTGGGAAGCCGATGCGTGGGCGCAGCAGGAAATCATCGACAACTGGCGTGCAGGCGCTCCGCTGATCCCGCAGATCCTGCAGTACTGGGCCGCGCAGGATCAGCGTTACGACCTGAGCCAGGTTTGCGTCTTTGACTATGCGATGCCCGGCATGGACGGCCTGCAGGCTTTGTCCGAACTCACGGACTGGCCAGGTGGCCGGATACTCCTGACCGGGCAGGCCGACGAACATGTGGCGGTCAGCGCCTTCAACCGGGGACTGATTGACCAGTTCATTGCCAAACAGACGCCCGACATTTCGCAACACCTGATCTCGGTGGTGCAGCGCATGCTGGACCGGCCCCAGTTGCGGCATTCGCAGATCTGGCGCACCGCACTAACGCAACCGCAACATGCCCTGCTGCAGGTGCCCTCGGTGGCGCGGCAACTGACCAGCGTGGCCTCTGACCAGTGGATCGAACATGTGGTGATCGGTCAGCCCTTCGGCATCCTGGGCATGAACGCCGAAGGCCTGGTGAGCTGGCTGCAACTGGAGCCCGCCTCCGGGCTGGCAGAGTTGGCCGAGCTGGCCGAATCTCAGGGAATGGACGCCACCAGCGCAGCCGACATCCGAAACGGCCGCCAACTGGTGGATCTGGAGCTGCAACAAGCCCTGCAAAGACCGGGCCCGCCCAGGATGGCACCCGCCTTTTCCATTGGTCACGAAGGATCCATGCTGGCCGCCATGTTCCCGCTGGAACTTCCTGCCAGCGAGCGGCCATGGACCGGTTACGCCAAGTGGCTCAAGAAGAACGGCCCCCGCAAGGTGCAGGACTAGGCTTGCGCCGCGCGCGCGCGCCGGGCGATCGGCCAGTCCCAGGGCCTGACCAGCGGCGCCACCTCGCGCGCCACCGCCTCTACATGGCCGAGTTCGGCATCTGTCAGTGCCGCATGCAGTGTCAGCCGCACCATGGCACGGTTGCGGCTGGTGGCCGGTGCGCAAAACACCGCGCCGAACACGCCACGTTCTTCCAGGTGGTCGCGCAGCACCATGGTGTCCGGTTCGGTGCCGGCCTCCAGCGAAATGATCTGCTCCGTCCCCTGGTGGATCGGGTAACCCATGTCGGACAGACTGCTGCGCAAGCGCCGGGTGTGGCTTTGCAGGCGGTCCCGCTGTTCATCGCGCTGGCCGATCACCGCCAGCGTCGCACCGAGGCCGGCAATTTCGTGCGGCAACAGGCAGGAGCTGAAGATGTTGGGGAAGCTGGAGCTCAGGATGTAGTAACGCAACTCCGCCGGCGCAGTGAAAAATCCGCCGCGCCCGGCAAAGGCCTTGGCCAGGCTGGCCGTGATGAAGTGAACCCTGTCGGTGAGCCCAAGCGCCGCGCACAGCCCCCTGCCACCGGGGCCGTGGGTTCCCAGCGAATGCGACTCATCCACCACCACCATGCAACCGTGCCGCTCGGCAACGTCCAGCATCTCGCGCAGCGGGCACAAGGCGCCAGTGGTGCTGTAGACCGAATCCACCACCACCACCCCTGATCCGTGGCGCGCCAGCATCCGGTCCAGATGCGCCGGATCATTGTGGCGAAATGCGTGCGCCGGTGCACGCGCCGCGTGGGCACCTTCCCACAGCGAGGTGTGTGCCAGTGTGTCCAGGTACACCGGCGTCTGGGCATCGGCAATCGACTGCAGCAGACCAACATTGGCGGCATAACCGGACTGGCAGACAAAGCCGTCCTCCTTGCCGACCCATGCAGCCAGCGCGTTTTCCAGCACGCGGGCCGGGTGTTCGCCATGCACAAACACGCCCGACTGGATCACGAACTCACGGTCGTGCCGCAAGGCCGCGATCTGGGCGCCAACGATGTGTGGATGGCCGGTCACGCTGAGGTAATCGTTCCCATCGAGCCGTACGGCGTCAGGACCCGGAGGTCGGCCATGCAGGATGAAGCGCCCTCCTACTTGCTGCTCCCAGCGCGGCAGGAATTCGCGGCGTATGCGTTCCCTCAGGTGAGCAGAAAGTGTGGGATTGACCGCAGCTGGTGTAACGGTTGGGAAAGAAGATCGCTCAACAAATTCAAGTTGCATGGTGCTACCTTGTGAAAAAGTAACACCATTGAAGATGAATTCAAAAAATTTGGGGCTGGACCCCTGTCAACATTAACAGGGGTCAGGCGCCAAAATACAAATCAGGCGCCATTTCTTGTCAGAACCAACACCTTTGTATTACCCGGCTCAGGGGGCTCGTGTTCCTTGGGTGAGACTCAAAGCCGCCAACGCCATGATTTTTGCGCTGTCCACCAGTTCCTGAATGCCCACATATTCATCCGGCTGGTGCGCCAGATCGAGGATGCCGGGACCGTAGGCAATACAGGCGTCGAGCTTGGCTGTGCGCACAATATGTTTCTGGTCGTAAGTGCCGGGGCTGGAGATGTAGCTGGCCTCGCGGCCCAGCACGCGGGCAATCGCGCGGGCGGTGGCCAGCACTACCGGCGCATCTTTCGGCGTGGCAGTCGGCACAAAACTCATGATGTCTTTGATGCCGTAGTTGAAGCCCGGCCGGGTGCGCTTGAGTTCTTCGAGCATGGCCACGATTTCGGCCTTCACGGCTTCGAGGTTTTCCTCGGCAATGAAGCGGCGGTCCAGCACCGCCCGGCAAGAGTGCGCGACCACTGGTGAAGGAAGGTCGCCGGTCGGGCGGTTCAAGGCGTCCATGGAGAACAGTTGCTCGACCTGGCCGCCATGCAGGCTGTTGATGTTCAGCGTGCTGACTCGGGCGCCCGGCGGCTCCACCGGCTCAGCCGTGTGACGCTGCGACAGGCGCGGCTGCAATTGCGTTTCCAGCAAGTGAATAAAGGCGCTCATGTGGTTGATGGCGCTGTCGCCCAGAAAAGGCATGGAGCCATGGGCGATGCGACCCAGAGTCTCGACCTCGCCCCACCACACGCCGCGGTGGCCCAGGCAGATGCGGTCTACCCCGAGCGGCTCGGGAATGATCACATGGTGCACGCGGGGTGTGGTGAAGTAGCCGCGCTCGGCGAGGTAGCCCACGCCGGCAAAACCGCCCGACTCCTCATCGACCGTGCCCGAAATTTCCAGTGCGCCGGCAAACGGCAGGCCTTCTTCGAGAATCGCCTCGCAGGCGATCACGCTGGAAGCCAGCCCGCCTTTCATGTCGCAGGTGCCGCGCCCATAGACCTTGCCGTCCCGGATGTCGGCGCCGAAGGGGTCGCTGCTCCAGCCGGAGCCCGCTTCGACCACATCGATGTGGCTGTTGAAGTGCACACACTCCCCGCCGGGCTGGCCTTCGTAACGTGCCACCACATTGATGCGCGGGTGTGAGTCGCGGTCACCCGGCGCGCCCGTGGCACGGATGTATTCGACCGCAAAGCCGCGTTTTGCCAGTCGCTCACCGAGCAGGCGGGCACAGGCCTCGTAAGCGTCGCCGGGCGGGTTGGTCGTGGGGATGCGCACCAGGGCTTGCGTGAGGGCCACCACCTCGTCGCGTTTGGACTCGATGCGTTTGAGCAGGCTGTCGTTGTTCATGCGTTCAGTTTATGTGAACTGTGGCCCCCACGCTCCCCACTTCGTGTGGTTCGCTGCCCCCCGAGGGGGCGCTGCGCCTGCGGGCCGGCGGAGCCGGACCCGCGGCCCCTGCTTGGAGGGAGAGTCCGTGATCGCTCGTTTCATATCGCTTGCCCAGACGCCCCCGATAAACCGCTGCGCTGCGCTGCACTGCTCTGCGACAGCGAGGCTCTAGTGCTGTCGCCACGGCAACCCGCGAAACCGCCAGCCGCCACGTACGCCACGGTGCGCCTCGGCGTCCGGGTCACCTTCAAAGCCTTCAAGAATGTTGTAAGCCTCCAGGCCCAGCTCGGTGGCGCGTTTGGCCGCCGTGATCGAACGCACCCCGCTGCGGCACAACATGACAGCCTTGCCGCTAGCCGGCACGGCGGCCTTCAGGTCTTCGTCGAACTGCGGGTTCATGGCCATGCCAGGCCACTGCTTCCAGGCCAACGCCACCGCACCCGGCACAAAACCGACCCATTCGCGCTCGGCATCGCTGCGCACATCAATCAGCACGGCCTGGCCGGCCTGCCACCACTGGCAGGCCAGCTCGGGCGACACATTGCCTGCATAGGCCTCGGCGGGCTGGACCTGCAGCAAGGTGGCGCCGTCGGCATCCTGGCGGCCGCTGCCCAGACCCGAGTTCTGGTTGGCGGGTAGCGCTTCATCCATGCGCGCGGGTCGCGGCAGTTGGAGCTGCGACATAGTGGCCACAAATTCGGCCAGGCTTTTGCCGGCAATGCGCCCATTGCCAGCCTTCTCTGCGGCAATCGTGGAATGCGTCCGCCCCTGGTAGTCGTGACATGGCCAGACCACGGTGTCATTCGGCAAGGTGAACAACCGTTGCGTGATGCTGTGGTACAGCGCTTCGGCGCTGCCTGATTGAAAGTCGGTACGGCCACAACCATTGATGAGTAGGGTGTCGCCAGTAAAAAGATGCTCGCGCCAGAGATAACTGACGCTGCCGGCGGTGTGGCCCGGCGTATGGATCACCGTGATCTGCTCACTGCCCACCCGCAGCAGATCGCCATCCTTGAGCTGGCGCGCAGCGGTCGCAATGCCACAACCTTCCGGCGCCACCGTCTGCGCCCCCGTGTGCTCGGCCAGTTGCCCCGCGCTGGTGATGTGGTCAGCATGGGCATGGGTTTCCACCGTCCACCGCAGCTTGAGCCCATGCACCCCGAGCACGGCGAGATCGCGCTCAAGTTGCTGATCCACCGGGTCGATGATGAGTGCCTCGCGCGTCACTGGATCAAACAACAAGTAGGTGTAGGTGCTGGAGGCAGGGTCAAAAAGTTGGAGCGGTTTCATGGCAATTCCAGGTTCAGGCAAGGGCGCGCTGGCCGTCGACAAGTGCACAAGCGCAGCGTCGAGTTTAGGCCTGCTGCACGCGTTCAAACGCACCGGCTGACAGCGCCCGTCTTTGCAATCGCCAGGGGCAGTTATATGCTCCTTTTTTTATAGCTGCTAACCCATATCCAATATGGGCTAGAGGTCGAACAGACTAAAAGTTCGAGCTGTTGCAAGAGCGCCGCATCGCGCTTGGTGAACACCATGAACTGCAACTCCAGAATCTTGACGAAAAGCTGACAGTCGCGGCTCAAATATCGCACTGATAAACAGTTTCACCCCAATTGGGTGCAATCATCGGCGCCTCGTTGGTAAAAACCCTCTTTCATGCGGGGCGCCAATCGCAAAAGATAGCTCGCTAACTTTCAATCACCAACAGGAGACACGCCATGACAGATATCACGACCCCTCGCCGCCGAAGCCTGCTTAAGGGCGCCGCTGTCGCTGCGGGCGCCGGTGCCATGTCCGCACCGATGCTGGCCACAGCTCAAACCACCACCACACTGCGTTTCCAGAGCACCTGGCCGGCCAAGGACATCTTCCACGAATACGCCAATGACTTTGCCAAAAAGGTCAACGACATGGCCGGTGGCAAGCTCAAGATTGAAGTGTTGCCCGCAGGTGCAGTGGTTCCCGCCTTCCAGTTGCTGGAAGCGGTTAACAAGGGCACGCTGGACGGCGGTCACGGCGTGGTCGCTTACCACTACGGCAAAAACTCGGCGTTGGCCCTGTGGGGTTCAGGCCCCGGCTACGGCATGGACGCCAACACGGTTCTGGCCTGGCACAACTACGGCGGCGGCAAGGCCCTGCTGAACGAAATCTACAAATCAATCAACATGGACGTGGTGTCCTACCTGTACGGCCCCATGACCGTGCAGCCGTTGGGCTGGTTCAAGAAGCCGATCACCAAAGTGGAAGACATGAAAGGCCTGAAGTTCCGTACCGTCGGTCTGGCTGTCGACATGTTCACTGTGATGGGTCTGGCTGTGAATCCGCTGCCAGGCGGCGAGATCGTTCCGGCACTCGACCGCGGCCTGATTGACGCAGCCGAGTTCAACAACCCATCGAGCGACCGCCTCCTGGGCTTTCCTGACGTGGTAAAAAACTGCATGCTGCAAAGCTTCCACCAGAGCGGCGAGCAGTTCGAGATCCTTTTCAACAAGGGCAAGTACGACGCCCTGCCGCAAGAGCTGCGCTCGATCATCGACTACGCCGTCCAGGCCGCCAGCGCCGACATGAGCTGGAAGGCCGTCGACCGCTACTCCCAGGACTACGAAGCCTTGAAGAAACAGGGCATCAAGTTCTACAAGACGCCTGATGCGGTGCTGCGCGCCCAGCTGGCTGCGTGGGACGCGACGATTGCCAAGAAGGCCGGTGAAAACCCGGCGTTCCAGAAGGTGCTCGATTCGCAGCGCGCCTTTGCCCAGCGTGCTGTCCAGTTTCAGAACGACTACACGGTCGATTTCAAGATGGCGTTTAACCACTACTTTGGCCAAAAACCCAAGAAAGCCTGATCGGGGCCTAGGCCTCTGAGGGGCACCTGATGGTGCCCCTTTATTTTTTTCGGGACCGCCACTTGGGCGGCGCAAGGAGTCGCAATGCAATCGTTTCTATTAGCGGTGGACCGTTTCTCCACCTGGATCGGCAAAACCTGCGCCTGGAGCGTGTTGGCGCTGACGCTGCTGATTTGCTGGGAAGTGTTCAGCCGCTATGTGCTCAACCGGCCGCATGCCTGGGTGCTCGACGCGCAGATCATGCTGTACGGCCTGTTGTTCATGATGGCGGGCGCCTACACACTGAGCAAGAACGGCCATGTGCGCGGTGACGTGCTCTATGGTTTTCTTGCTCCGCGCACGCAGGCGATTGTCGATCTGACGCTTTACATCATCTTCTTCCTGCCCGGCGTGATTGCGCTGACTTGGGCCGGCTGGACTTACGCCAATGAGTCACTGGCCATCCGCGAGCAGACCTTCAACGCCGATCCGATCCCGCTCTATCCCTTCAAGTTCGTGATCCCGGTATCGGGTTTTGTATTGCTCCTGCAAGGCATTGTCGAAATCATCCGCTGCATCCAGTGCATACAGACCGGCGCCTGGCCAGCGCGCGAGGGCGATGTGGAGGAAGTGGACGTGAAAAAACTCAAGGAGATGGTGCACGTGAAAGACGAAGACATGGCTGCGCTGGAGCGCGACCTGGCCCTCAAGGGGAACAACAAATGAAGATTCGCAAGGAACTCTGGTTCGGCCTGTCCTTCATGGCGCTGGTGGTCATTGGCCTCGCCGCACTGCTGCTGAGCGTCGAGAAAGTCACCAACGGGCACCTGGGCCTGCTGATGTTGGGCCTGGTGGTGACGGCCATCATGCTGGGTTTTCCGACGGCTTTCACGCTGATGGGCATGGGCATGATTTTTACCTGGCTGGCCTATGACAGGAACAGCACAAAAACGCTGGACATGATGGTCCAGGCCGCCTTCAAGACCATGTCCAGCGACGTGTTGATCGCCATACCGCTCTTTGTCTTCATGGGTTATCTGGTCGAGCGGGCCAATCTGATTGAAAAGCTTTTCAAGAGCCTGCATCTGGCGCTGGCCAGGGTGCCGGGCTCGCTCGCCGTGGCGACCCTGGTGACCTGCGCGATTTTCGCCACCGCGACCGGCATTGTGGGGGCTGTGGTCACGCTGATGGGCCTGCTGGCGCTACCGGCCATGTTGCGCGCCGGCTACAGCGTACCGCTGGCTGCCGGCGCCATTACAGCCGGCGGCTGTCTGGGCATTCTGATTCCGCCCTCCGTGCTGCTGATTGTTTATGGCGCCACGGCCGGCGTCTCCGTCGTGCAACTTTATGCCGGTGCATTTTTTCCCGGCCTGATGCTGACTGGCCTGTACATCATCTATGTGATCCTGGTCGCCAAGCTCAAGCCGCAATGGGCGCCTCCGCTGTCGGCGGCGGACCGCGTGGTCACGCTGCCCCCGCTGACGCAGCAGCTGACAACCAGCACGGCCACGCACGCACTCACGCGTCTGTTCAGCGCACTGAAAGGAAAGCGCAATGTCGACGTGCCGCTGGGCCACATCCTGCGACAGCTGACGATTGTGATCCTGCCGGGCCTGATCTTCCTGCTGGTGCTTGTCACCAGCTACCGGGCAGTCACCACGGTTGAAGCTGAGGCGGTGTATGACATCCAGCAGATAGGCGCTTCCAGCTCGTCGGTTGAGTCTGCCGCTGATACTGGCGGGCTGCAGGAGCCTCCCCAAGAAAATGCCCTGAAAGAGCCACCTTCCGGAGATGTGCAGGAGCCCCCCGGATCTGCTGCCGCGCCTGCCGCGCCGGCTGCGGCAAGTATTGCGGAGCCAGCCACTGCGGCCAAAGTTGACAGCGCCGCGGCGCCGGCGGCAGAAGCCAGCACCCGCGCCGCGCCGACCTGGTGGTGGGTCTGCTTTGCCATCCTCGGGGCTTTGGTGACGCTGTTCTACCTGTTCCTGAGCTTTGCGCGGCTGGAAATCTTCAAGATGCTCCTGACCTCATTTTTCCCGCTGATGATTCTCATCATCTCCGTGCTGGGCTCTATCGTGATGGGTCTGGCAACGCCGACCGAAGCAGCCGCCATGGGCGCGCTGGGCGGTATTTTGCTGGCGGCGGCCTACCAGCGGCTCACCCTGTCGGTGCTGCAGGAGTCGGTGTTCCTGACGGCCAAGACCTCGGCCATGGTGTGCTGGCTGTTTGTCGGTTCAGCCATCTTCTCGGCGGCTTTTGCCCTGCTGGGCGGCCAGGAACTGGTGGAGACCTGGGTGCTGAGTATGAACCTGAGCAAGACCCAGTTTCTGCTCATGAGCCAGGCGATTATTTTCATCTTGGGCTGGCCACTCGAGTGGACCGAGATCATCGTGATCTTCATGCCTATTTTCATCCCGCTGCTCGACAACTTCGGTGTGGATCCGCTGTTTTTCGGTTTGCTGGTGGCGCTGAATTTGCAAACGGCCTTCCTGAGCCCGCCAGTGGCCATGGCGGCGTTTTATCTGAAGGGCGTGGCACCCAAACATGTCACGCTGAACCAGATTTTCCTTGGCATGCTGCCCTTCATGGGCATCCAGATTCTGGCCATCTTCTTGCTGTACCAGTTCCCCGCGATTGGCATGTGGTTACCGCAGCTGCTGTACAAATAAGCGGCTTGCCAGCACGGCTTTCTAACTCAAGGGGCGCGCAAGCGCCCCTTTTTTGTTGCGAAAGCGGTAAGATTGACGTTTACGTCAACGTCAATCAACGTTGGCGCCAGTATTGGCAGCATTCAGGAGTCCCACATGGCGAAGAAGAGCTCATCCGCCCCAGTGCTTGCCGACTGGCAGCCGCCTGCGGGGAAAAGCGCCTCCCGGTTTTCTCTGTCCAAGCTGGACCCCGGCGCCAAACCCTGGTCGTCTGGCGACAAAGAGGCCGACAAAATCAGGGTGGATGCGCTGGCGCTGGAGCTTGACACGCTGCAAGACCTGTTTTACGCCGACAAGCGCTACAAGCTGCTGGTTTTGCTGCAGGGTACCGACACCTCCGGCAAGGACGGCACGGTGCGCGCGGTGTTCAGCCGAACCAGCCCGCTGGGTGTGCACACCGTGAGCTGGAAGGCGCCCAGCGAAGAAGAACGAGCGCACGACTATTTGTGGCGCATCCACCGGCAGATGCCCGGATCTGGTGAAACCATGGTCTTCAACCGCAGCCACTACGAGGACGTTCTGGTACCGGTGGTCAAGGGCTGGATCACACCCGAGCAGACCGGGCAGCGTTTGCGGCACATCAACGAGTTCGAGCGGCTGCTGGCAGAAACCGGCACGGTGATTCTCAAATTCATGCTGCACATCGGTTTTGACGAGCAGCGCGAGCGCCTGCAAGAGCGTGTGGACGACCCCACCAAGCGCTGGAAATTCAGCCTGGGAGATCTGGACGCGCGAAAGCAGTGGGCCGACTACCAGAACGCTTACGACACCCTGTTGCGCGCCACCAGCACAGCACATGCGCCGTGGACGGTGGTGGCAGCCAATTCAAAAACCCACCGCAACCTGATGATCGCGACCATCGTGCACGACAAGCTTCAATCGCTGGGCTTGCGTTACCCACCGGATGATCCGGCGCTGGCCGGACTGCGCATTCAATAACCGCGCGCATCGACAGCCCGAATACACCTCACCGAGAGAGCGCCGCCATGACCGACCTGTCCGCCGAATACAAGGCCCTCGCCAGCTACCGTCCCACGCACAAGGTGCGTTTTGTCACCGCCGCCTCGCTGTTTGACGGGCATGACGCAGCCATCAACATCATGCGGCGTATTTTGCAAGGCATGGGTGCCGAGGTGATTCACCTGGGCCACAACCGCAGCGTCGACGAAGTCGTGACCGCCGCGCTGCAGGAGGACGCGCAGGGCATTGCCATCAGTTCCTACCAGGGTGGCCATGTCGAGTATTTCAAGTACATGGTGGATCTGCTCAAAAGCCGCGGCGGCGAGCACATCCAGGTCTTTGGCGGTGGCGGCGGCGTGATTGTGCCGCCCGAAATCCGCGAACTGCAGGCCTACGGCGTGACCCGCATCTACAGCCCCGAAGACGGCCAGAAGATGGGCCTGGCCGGCATGATCGGCGAGATGGTGATGCGCTGCGACAAGGACCTGAGCGGTTTCGCCCCGGCGAACATCCAGGCGATTGAAGGCCATGGCGAAATGGCCTGGCGGGCGCTGGCCCAGCTCATCACCGCGCTCGAAAATGATAAAGCCAGTACAGCGCTGGTCGAGACGCTGCGGGCGCAAGCCGCCACCAAAAAGATTCCCGTCCTGGGCATCACTGGCACCGGCGGCGCCGGCAAGTCCTCGCTCACCGACGAGCTGATCCGCCGCCTGCGGCTGGACCAGAACGACCAGTTGCGCGTGGCCATCATCAGCATCGACCCTTCACGGCGCAAGAGCGGGGGTGCACTGCTGGGCGACCGCATCCGCATGAACGCCATCAACCCGTGGGCAACCACCTCCGTTCACCCTGAGCCTGTCGAAGGGCGTCTCAAGGCTTCGACAGGATCAGTCCGAACGGACTCAGGCCAGCGCGTGTTCATGCGCTCTTTAGCCACGCGCGACTTCGGCTCGGAGATCAGCAAGGCCCTGCCCGACGTGATCGCCGCCTGCAAGGTCGCGGGCTTCGATCTGATCGTGGTCGAGACCTCGGGCATCGGCCAGGGCGACGCGGCCATCGTGCCGCATGTGGACGTGCCCCTGTACGTGATGACACCCGAGTTTGGCGCGGCCAGCCAGCTTGAAAAAATCGACATGCTGGACTTTGCCGAATTCATCGCCATCAACAAGTTCGACCGCAAGGGTTCGCTCGACGCCCTGCGCGACGTGGCCAAGCAGGTGCAGCGCAACAAGGAGGCCTGGACCACACCGGCCGAACAGATGCCGGTGTTCGGCACCATGGCGGCGCGCTTCAACGACGACGGCGTCACCGCGCTCTACCAGGCACTCAAGCCGCGCCTGGCCGGGCTGGGCCTCGCCCTGTCCGAAGGCACCCTTCCCCGCGCCGAGGTGCGCCATAGCACCAACCAGACCCCGGTGGTACCGGCGGCGCGCACACGTTACCTCGCCGAAATCAGCGACACGGTGCGCGGCTACAAGAAGCGCGCCCGCGCCCAGGCCCAGCTCGCGCGCGAGGTGCAGCAGCTCAAAGCCGCCGCCGCCATGCTCAAGATCGACAAACCCGGCCGGGCGCCGGCCGCCGAGGCGGCGCTGGACCTCGCAGGCCATCGCAAGGCCCGCATGGACGGCGACGCCCGCGCCCTGCTGGCCCAGTGGCCCGACATGCAGGCCGCCTATGCGGGCGATGAGTACGTGGTGAAAATCCGCGACAAGGAAATCCGCACGGCATTGACAACAAAATCGCTGTCGGGCACCACCATCCGCAAAGTGGCCTTGCCGCAATACGAAGACCACGGCGAAATCCTCAAGTGGCTGATGCTGGACAACGTGCCCGGCAGCTACCCCTACACCGCCGGCACCTTCGCCTTCAAGCGCGAGGGTGAAGACCCGACACGCATGTTTGCCGGAGAAGGTGACGCCTTCCGCACCAACACCCGCTTCAAGCTGCTGTCCGAAGGCATGGCCGCCAAGCGCCTGTCCACCGCGTTCGATTCGGTCACGCTGTACGGCAACGACCCGGCCCTGCGGCCCGACATCTACGGCAAGGTGGGCAACTCGGGCGTGTCCATCGCCACACTCGACGACATGAAGGTGCTCTACGACGGCTTTGACCTGTGCAGCCCGAGCACGTCTGTCAGCATGACCATCAACGGCCCGGCACCGACCATCCTGGCGATGTTCATGAACACCGCCATCGACCAGAACCTCGACAAGTTCAAAAAGGACAACGGCCGCGACCCGACGCCCACCGAGACTGAAAAAATCCGCGAATGGGTGCAGGAAAACGTGCGCGGCACGGTGCAGGCGGACATCCTGAAAGAAGACCAGGGCCAGAACACCTGCATCTTCTCGACCGAGTTCAGCCTCAAGGTGATGGGCGACATTGCGCAATACTTTGTGCACAACCGGGTGCGCAATTTTTACAGCGTCTCCATCAGCGGCTACCACATTGCCGAAGCCGGGGCCAACCCCATCAGCCAGCTGGCTTTCACGCTGTCCAACGGTTTCACCTTTGTCGAAGCCTACCTGGCGCGTGGCATGCACATCGACGACTTCGCGCCGAACCTGAGCTTTTTCTTCAGCAACGGCATGGACCCCGAATACACGGTCATGGGCCGCGTTGCGCGCCGCATCTGGGCCGTCGCCATGAAGGAAAAATACGGCGCCAACGAGCGCAGCCAGAAGCTCAAGTACCACATCCAGACCTCGGGCCGCAGCCTGCATGCGCAGGAGATCCAGTTCAACGACATCCGCACCACCCTGCAGGCGCTGATCGCGATTTACGACAACTGCAACAGCCTGCACACCAACGCGTTTGACGAAGCCATTACCACGCCGACTGAAGAGTCGGTGCGCCGCGCGATGGCGATCCAGCTCATCATCAACCGCGAGTGGGGCCTGGCGAAAAATGAAAACCCTTCACAGGGCGCCTTCATCATCGAAGAGCTGACGGAGCTGCTCGAGGAAGCCGTGCTGCTTGAGTTCGAGCGCATCGCCGAACGCGGCGGCGTGCTGGGCGCCATGGAAACCGGCTACCAGCGCGGCCGCATCCAGGACGAGTCCATGCATTACGAGATGCTCAAACACACTGGCGAGCTGCCCATCATCGGCGTCAACACCTTCCGCAACCCGCATGGCGACGCCGTGCAGGACAAATTGGAGCTGGCGCGCTCTACCGACGAGGAAAAGCAGAGCCAGCTCAAGCGCCTGGAAGCATTCCACGCCCAACATGCCGCAGAGTCACACGTCATGCTCAAACGCCTGCAGCAGGCGGTGATTGCCAATGCCAACGTGTTTGAAGTACTGATGGACGCGGTGCGCGTCTGCTCGCTGGGGCAGATCACCAATGCCCTGTTCGAGGTCGGGGGGCAGTACCGGCGCAATATGTAGCGCCGACTGCGTCAGCGCTCAGAGAAGTTGCGTCTGCCTCTTATGTCGGCTGCGCTGTGGTCATGTAATCTGGCGCCCACTTGCACCTGAGTCAACGAGCGCTCAGATTTTCTCGTCGCCCTACTTTTCAGCGCTGCTTTGAATGGCTCGTTCAAGAATCATGCGATCAAGCTTGTCTTTGTCGCGTGAGGTTTGCTTCGTTTTCAGCAGCCCCTCAATATTCAGCGTGCGCACAGGCACGCCGTCAAAATCAATCGTTACCGCATACGCCTGGAGTGATTCGTAGCTTTCGCCGCAGGCGTTGAACATCAAATCCACCACAAATGCGTCCGCTACCCGGATAGTTTGACCCTCTTCAAACCAGCCGGGATCGAGGTCTTTGGCAGCTTGGTCGGGCAGCAGCAGCAAGGCGCGCTGAGCGCGTTCACCTTGCTCGCGGGTGGGACGCAAAAGCACGTCGATATCTGTCGTGCCCCGCTGATAACCCAGGGTGTAGAGGGCGTAGCCACCTATGAGCAGGTAATCCACATTTTCCCGATGCAGGGCTTTCAGCAGGGTTTTGAGGTCTTCCACGCTGGCCGCACGCACATGGCCAGCGCCAGGGGATGAATCTGGAGGCTCGCTAGCCGTCATTTGCGCGATGCTGCGGCCCGCCGCGCTGCGACGTTCAAGGCAATGGCTCGCACCAGCGCTTCCTCCGCATGGGCGTTGGCTTGCTCGTGTGTTTTGAAGCGATAAATACCTTTGGCCATGCCGACGGTATTGACTGCAACCAATGCACTGCCGGTGGCTTGGTGCACCGCCGCATCGCGTAAGGCTTGTGCACCCGTGGTGCGGCGCACTTCGGGTGTTGGGTGGCCTATGTGTCGCATTACGCTACTCTATAACAAACAGTCCATAGGAGCAGGCTGCATTCACCGGCGGCGAGCTTCAACCGCCGTTATGCGGACGCTTGCCGGGGTTCTTTTTGCTGCGGGTCCAGCTGCCACGCTCCAGGCTGATTTTCTGGCCACGGCTGGCAGTGCGGGTCATGCCGGGTGCAGGAACAGGTTTGGGGGCGCAGATGTCGGCTTCGACGCGGATTTTTTTGGGCATGGAGGGCTCCGGGATTAAAAATGGCAGAACCTGTGATTTTAAGCCAGAGCGCGCAGTGCCAGCCCGGGCGCTAACGCGACCCCCAGGCCAGGCCTACATCGCGCCGGGCAAAGGCAGGTTCAGCAGCAGGTTTTGCGGCTTGAGCTTGAGCACCTGCCCGGTATTCATCATCAGGCCCAGGTACACCGGCTTGCCGGCGACATCGGTGCGCATCTCTTGCGGGTTGGCAAAATCGAGCCGGAACAGGCTCAGCAGGCGCGCCGCACGCTCGGGCTCGACCGGGCGGTCTTCGTACAGGTCATTGAGCAGGGCAGTGGCCTCTACATCCAGCCCCACATGCCAGCGCCAGGCGCTGTCGTCAATTTTCTGCAACGGCCGGATGTTGACCGCCACGCCCAGGAAATGCTGTACCCACCTCTCCAGAACCCGGGCCAGCGCTGTCAGGCCAGAACGCGCGCGGGTCATGGTGAACACCAGGCCGTGGCTGAGGTCGTTGTTGATTTCGTGCGTCAAATCCAGCAGAAAGTTGTGGCGCTCACTGGCCTGCCAGTAGCCGGGCGCATTACCGTCGGTCAACACCTGCATGTTTATGCTGCGCAGCGGGGCTTTCGCCTCCGCCAGGAAGCGTCCGAAGTCGCCCAGTCCGCCGGTGTCGTTGAGCATGTCCAGCCGGTCCAGGTCGCCTGCCAGCACCTGCCCGTCCTGGGTGGAGATGCGCTGCGGGCGAAATAACATCTCGGCGGCGCGCACTTCATACGCGTCGGTCGCCTCGTCGAGCAGGTTGCGGGTGATCGCCTGGGCCAGCAGGTCGATGAACAGCGGCGGGATGCTGATGCTGCCGCTTCTGAACAGGCTGAGGTAATACGCCTCCAGCGTGCCGGCGTCCAGCAGGCCGTCGCGAAAACGCAGGAACAGGCTGTAACTGCCCCGTGCGTCGTCATCCTGTAAGCCCTGTAGCTCGACCTCAGGCACAGGCCGCGCTGGCGCAAGCCGCAAGGCGGCGTGCAGGGCCTGCTCGGCCGCGCAGGACTCGGGCAGCAATGCCAGCTCGGGGCGCTCCAGGAAAAGGCGCAGGTAATCGTCAGTGGGCAACAGCCAGCCGCGCGGGTTGCGCTGGAGCTGCTTAAAACCGCTGGAAGGCCAGAAATCTTGCATGGTGGCAATCGTCTCATATTGCTGGGTTGATCATTTTGCTATGAATTTAATAGCTTATTACGCACGCCGGATAAGGGCTACAGGCCGATTTCGCCCTCAAATCGTAACTACTCAGCTCTGCCGTGGTTTGGTCCCCTCTCCCGCTGGCGGGAGAGGGCTAGGGTGAGGGTGGCGGTGCGTGCGATCAAGTGACATCCATTCGGCTGCGGGGAGCCCTCACCCCAACCCTCTCCCAGAGGGCGAGGGAGAAAGAGAGCAGCCCGGTGCAACCTGAGCAGTTACCAAACTGTTGCCGTTGTGCCTGGTTGCGTCCTGCGGCGCCGATGACTCGATCTCTCAGGCGCCCGACGACTGATTGCGGTAACGACTGGCCTCTTCCTCCAGCCAGCTGCGAAACAGCGCAAGCACCGGGTTGTCGGACTTCTGCTCCGGATAGATGAAGTAGTAACGCCGGTCGCTGATGAAGGCGTGTTCGATCAGCGGCACCAGGCGGCCCTGCTGCAGCTCTTCTTCAATCAGGAAGCGCGGAATCAGCGCCAGCCCCTGACCGTGGATGGCCGCTTCCGTCGTCATTGAAAACAGCTCCATGCGGGCGCCCGCCAGGTCGTTGGCGATGCGCAAACCCAGGGATTCAAACCATTGCCGCCAGGCATAAGGGCGGGTGCTCATCTGCAGCAAAGGCAGGTGTGCCAGATCGGCGGCCTGCAAGCTGGGCCGGGTTGTCACCAGCGCCGGGCTGCCCACTGCCACCAGGCGTTCATCCATCAAAAAGCAGGACTCTGTGCCGGGCCAACCCGCCTCACCCGCGAAAATCGCAGCGTCCAGCGCGGTATCTGCGAACAGGAAGGGCCGGGTGCGCGACGACAGATGAACCGGGATACCGGGGTAAAGGCGGTAAAAATCACCAAGCCGGGGCAGCAGCCATTTGGCGGCAAAGGTTGGCACCACACCCAGCTCCAGCGCGCCGCCCGCGCCGCCTCTTGCCATCAGCGCCAGCGTGTCGCGCTCGACATCGTCCAGGCGGGCGCGCACATTGCGGGCGTAGTTGGTGCCCGCTTCAGTCAGCAGCACACCGCGTTTGGTACGCCTGAACAGCTTGACCTGCAGAAAATCCTCCAGACCCGCAATCTGCCGGCAAACCGCACTTTGCGTGACCGAATGCTCCTGCGCGGCCTGGGTAAAACTCTGATGCCGCGCAGCCGACTCAAACAGCGCCAGCGCGGTGGTCGAAGGAATGCTGCGTCGCATGGTCAGTCCTGGCTCTCGGAGTTCAGTTTTTGCACAGTGTTGTTCCAAATAATGGCTTGCGCCATGGCGCGAGCTCATCGTATGCTCTGAGACAGTCAAAAATTCCAAGCCTGCCTGAGTTGCGATTTTCGCACACAGAGTGCCTCAACACCTTCTGGAGACCGCATGCACCCTTCCCCCCCAAAAGCCAGCTTTCACTGGGCCGACCCGCTGCTGCTGGACCAGCAGCTCAGCGACGACGAACGCATGGTGCGTGACACCGCCTACGCCTACTCGCAAGAGCAGCTGGCGCCGCGTGCGCTGGAAGCCTTTCGCCATGAGCGCACCGACACGGCGATTTTTCGCGAGATGGGCGCACTGGGCCTGCTCGGCAGCACCATCCCCGAGGCGTATGGCGGCGCCGGCCTGAACTACGTCTGTTATGGCCTGGCCGCGCGCGAGGTGGAGCGGGTTGATTCCGGCTACCGCTCCATGATGAGTGTGCAGTCCTCACTGGTGATGGTGCCGATCTACGAATTTGGCAATGAAGCCACCAAACAGAAATACCTGCCCAAGCTGGCCAGCGGCGAATGGATAGGCTGCTTCGGCCTGACCGAACCCGACCACGGCTCAGACCCGGGCAGCATGGTCACACGCGCCAAAAAAGTGCCCGGTGGCTACGCGCTGACCGGCAGCAAGATGTGGATCACCAACAGCCCGATCGCCGACGTGTTTGTGGTCTGGGCCAAGGACGACGAAGGCGCGATTCGCGGCTTTGTGCTTGACAAGGGCAGCAAGGGCCTGAGCACCCCGGCCATCCACAGCAAGGTCGGCCTGCGTGCCTCCATCACCGGCGAGATCGTCATGGACGAAGTGTTCTGCCCCGAGGAAAACGCCTTTCCAGAAGTGCGCGGCCTCAAGGGCCCGTTCACCTGTTTGAACTCTGCGCGTTACGGCATTGCCTGGGGCGCGCTGGGCGCCGCCGAAGACTGCTTCGACAAGGCGCGCCAGTACACGCTGGACCGCAAACAGTTCGGCCGCCCGCTGGCAGCCAACCAGCTAATCCAGAAAAAACTCGCTGACATGCAGACCGAAATCGCGCTGGGCCTGCAGGGCTGCCTGCGCCTGGGCCGCATGAAGGATGAAGGCACGGCCGCAGTCGAAATCACCTCCATCATGAAGCGCAACTCCTGCGGCAAGGCGCTGGACATCGCCCGCATGGCGCGCGACATGCTGGGCGGAAACGGCATCAGCGACGAGTTTGGTGTGGCGCGCCATCTGGTCAACCTCGAAGTGGTCAACACCTACGAAGGCACGCACGATGTGCATGCGCTGATTCTGGGCCGGGCCATCACTGGCATTGCAGCGTTCTCGTGAAGCCCTAGCGATCCTCTGCAAGGCCGCGCAGGCGCGACACGGTTTGCGGCAGCCCTTGCCACGCGGGCTGACCGGGCGCATACCGGCTGCGCATGTAAACCACCAGCGATTCAATCTGCGCGTCATCCAGGCTGTGGCGGAAGGCTGGCATGAAACCGATCTCTCGCGCCGCCGGTACGCGTATGCCGTCCAGCACCACCCGAATCAGGTTGTCGGCCCGCTCGCTGTGCAGCTTGCTGTTCAGGCCCAAGGGCACGTTGACACCCAGCAGCGTGGGCCCGTCCCCGTCGTGGTGACAAGAGGCACAGGCGCCATTAAACAGGCGCTGCCCCGGGCCGGGCTGTGCTGGTGAAAGCCTTTGCGCGGTCTGAACCACCTGCTTGGTCGCCTGCTCACTGGCGGCCTGCGTCACCGGTTGATTGAAGGAAGCGAGATAACTGGCCATGGCGCGGATATCGTCATCGGGCAGGGCCGCCAGCTCTTTCACCACCGGCGCCATCGGCCCTGCGGCAGCGCCGTGCTGCAATGAGTAACCCTGACGCAGATAGCGGTACAACTCATCGCGCGTCCAGGGCACGGGCGCCCGCGAAAGGGCTGTCAGCGCCGGCGCCTCCCAGCCATCCACCATGGCACCGCTTAAATAGGCTTTCCCGCCACGCTCTGCACCCAGCGCATTGCGCGGTGTGTGGCAGGCGCCGCAATGCCCCAGCCCGTTGACCAGATAGGCGCCGCGGTTCCACTCGGCAGTCTGCGTCGGGCTGGATTGATACGCAGCAGGTTCATGAAACAGCGCGTTCCACACCGCCATCAGTGGGCGGATATTGAAGGGAAAAGCCAGCTGCGTGGCCGCTGTCTCGGAGCGCACTGCAGGCTGCACCATCAGATACGCATACAAGGCGGTCAGGTCTTCGTCGGTGGTTTTGGCAAAGGCTGTGTAGGGAAAGGCCGGGTACAGGTGCTGGCCATCCCGTGAGATGCCTTCCCGCATGGCCCGCTGGAAGGCGCTGAAAGACCACAGGCCGAGGCCGGTTTGGGCATCGGGCGTGATGTTGGTGCTGATGACTTGCCCAAAAGGCGTCTGCATGGCGCGACCGCCGGCATTGGGCTGACCGCCCGGCGCGGTGTGGCACACCACACAATCACCCAGGGCCGCCAGTTGCCGACCGCGCTCGATGGTGGCGGCGGTGTAGATCGATGCGCCACCAGCAACCACAGGCGCAATCGCAGACCGCCAACCCAGCAGCGCCGCTGCCAGGCCCAACACACCGACAGCCAGCGCCGCCGCCCGCGACCAGGCGCCCAGGGTGCGCGGCCAGACTGCACCCAAAGCAAGCAGCGGCGCAATCCGCTCCTGTATTGATAGCTGCTTGCGCACAACGGTACTGGGCTGGAGGCCATTTTGACTACTATTTTCGAGCGCAGCACGTACCACCTCGGGCGTAAACGGCGGCTGGCGAAAACGCACACCGATTGCGTCAAAAATCGCATTGGCAATCGCTGCGGTGCCAGGCACCGATGCCGACTCGCCCGCGCCCAGCGGCGGCTCACCGGGCCTGGCCATGGTCACCACCTCAATCACCGGCACGTCCCTGAAGCTCAGGATGGGGTAGCTGCCCCACTCCAGGTTTGCCACCGTGTTGTTGATCGGGTTCACAGTGACCTGCTCGGTCAGCGCCCGGCTGGTGGTCTGCACCACGTTGCCGTGAATCTGGTGCTGCACCCCGGCGGGGTTGATCAGGGTACCGGCGTCATGCCCGACCACCACACGTCTGACATACACCTCGCCGGTTTTGCGGTTCACCTCCACATCGGCTACCCAGGCGGCCCAGGCCGCGCCGTACCCCGGCCACTTGCTGTGCACGTAACGCGCATAGGCCACGCCCTGGCCCTGCACGATATCGGATGTGTCACCGTCCACCTTGTGTTGCTGTGGCTGCGTGTGCACTTTCCAGCCGGCCCTGTCAGCCGTGGCGCGAAGCAGTTCCGTAGCGCGTGGCTCATGCAGGTAACGCAGGCGGAACTCGACCGGGTCCACACCCGCCGCCGTGGCCAGCTCGTCAATGTATGACTCATGCGCAAACGAGTTGGGCAAGGCCGACACACCGCGCAGCCAGGAGGCGCGCAGCATGGGTGCCATGTCGTTGACCGAGACGCGCAGGTTGTCGTAGTCGTAGGGTGGGCGGGCACTGCGGTCGCCCATTTCATAGGCCTGCGCCACCGGCTCAATGGTGCGCGTCAGCAACAGCGCCAGGGTGGGCGCGCCGTTGGACGGGTAGGAGGTCTGAAAATCATAGGCGGCGACCGAGCCATCGGCGTTGAGCCCGCCATTGACCTGCATCAGCTGCGCCGCGCCCTTGGGCTCCCATGCATGCTCCTGCTCGCGCGTCAGCTGCACCCGTACCGGTGCGCCCACCGCACGCGAGAGCAGGGCCGCATCGGCCGCGACATCGTCGACGCAGTTGCGCCCGTAACAACCCGCCGCCTCCATGCGGATCACGTCAATCTGCAGGTCGGGCAAACCCATGAGGCGCGACAAGTCGGCGCGTAACACATGCGGGTTCTGGCTGCCCGCCCATACCGTCAGGCGATGTTCCGCCGCCGGGCCGCTCCCAAGGCGGGACGCGGCCCCCTCGGGGGGCAGTGAGCCACACGAAGTGGGGGAGCGTGGGGGTACTTCTTGCCAGTCGGCCAGTGCGCATGAGGGGCCAATGGCGCCGTGCATCTGGTACGGCCAGACATAGTTGCGCGGCATGCGCTGCGCGGCGCCCGCCAGGGCGGCGTCCACGTCGCCTTCATCAATCAGCTTGCGCTGCGTGGCCGGGTTGGCGCGGATGGCGTCTTCCAGGTTGCCCAGGTTCATCAGGCCGGGCCACGGTTTCCACAACACACGCAGCTCGCGCAGCGCCTGCTCGGCCTGCTCTTCACGCTCTGCGACGATGCCGATGAAATCGCGGATGACCACCACCGCACGGATACCCGGGATGTGCGCGATCGACGACTCATCCACGGATTCGAGCGTGTTGCCAATGAAGTCGCCGTGGTCGGCACCGGCATACGGTGGCCGCACGACGCGGCCATGCAGCATGCCCGGCACACGCATGTCGTGCACAAAAGTCAGCCCGCCAGTGGCCTTGGCCGGAATATCGACGCGCGCCGCGCTGGTTCCGACGATGCGGTAGTCCTCGGGAGACTTCAGCGGCGAGTCCAGCGCCAGCGGCAGTTCCACATGTTGCTGCGCCAGCAAGTCGGCATAAGCCACCGAGCGATCAGCATTGCCCAGCACCGACACACGGCCATCACGCACTGCCAGCAAGGCCGTATCAAGCTGCAAATGGGCCGCTGCCCGCGCCAGCAGCCAGGCCCGCGCCTGGGCAGCGGCTGTGCGCAGCGGTGCGGCATGAATCTGTATCGATGCACTGGCAATGGTCGCGCCCTGGTTCGGCGCGCGAGTTGTGTCGCCCAACACCATGTGGATACTGTCCAGCGCCACATCCAGCTCTTCAGCCACGATCTGCGCAAGCGCCGTGCGAATGCCGGTACCCAGGTCCACATGGCCGTTGAGCGCGGTGACACTGCCGTCGTCCCAGACAGCCAGCAGTATTTCAACGCCCTCCAGCGGGTTGGCATTGACCAGCGCCGGCTGGCCCTGCGCTGGCGGCGCTGCGGGGGGCGGCTCGCGGGTGACCAGCAACACACCCTTGGCCGCATGAAAATCAGCGCGCGTCAAAGGGGTGGCGGCGCGGCGGCTCATGGCTTGCCCGTTTTTTGAGCAGCCTGCAAACCCAGTTGCGCCGCACGCCTGACGGCCTTGAGGATTTCCAGATGTGTACCGCAGCGGCACAAATTACCGGACAACTCGGCGCGTATTTCTTCATCTGACGGATCGGCGTTGCGTGCCAGCAGCGCCACCGTCATCATGATCATGCCGCTCAGGCAATAGCCGCACTGGGCCGCCTGCTCTTCAATAAACGCCTGCTGCACCGGATGCAGAGCCGCGGGCGAACCCAGACCCTCCAGGGTGGTGATGTGTCGGTCAGCCACAGCGCCGGCCGGGATCACGCAAGCACGCGCCGCCACCCCATCGACCAACACAGTGCAGGCCCCGCACTCCCCCAGACCACAGCCGTATTTGGGGCTGTTCAGTGCCAGGTCGTTGCGCAGCACGGTCAACAGCGACGCCTGCGGGGAAACTGCCAGCGTGCGCGCCACCCGATTGACGGTAAGGGTGACGATCTGCTGTGCCATCGGTTGGTTGTGTCAGAAGCTTCGCACTACACACTGAGGTAAGCGCGCCGCACCTCTTCGTTGGCCGACAGCCCGGCCATAGAACCTTCGTAACGGATCTGGCCTTTTTCGAGCACATAGGCCCGGTCTGAGACCAGTTCGGCAAAATGCATGTTCTGCTCGGACAGCAAAATACTGACGCCCTGGGCCTTGAGCTCCAGAATCGTCTGCGCCATCTGCTCGACAATCACCGGCGCAACGCCCTCTGAGGGCTCGTCGAGCAGCACCAGAAACGGGTTGCCCATCAGCGAGCGTGCGACCGTCAGCATCTGCTGCTCGCCGCCGCTCATGCGCCCACCCAGGCGGTCCGGCATCTCACCCAGGTTGGGGAAAAGCCTGAACAGGCGCTCAGGCGTCCAGACCGGCGCTGCGCTGCCGTCCGGCCAGAAGCGTGGCGGCTGGCGACCCACTTCGAGGTTTTCTGTGACCGTCAGATCGGTGAAGATGCGCCGGTCTTCCGGTACAAACCCAAGGCCGCTGCGTGTGATCTGATGCGTCTCGCTTTTTGAAATATCGGCGCCCAAAAACGACACGCTGCCGCGCCGCTTGTCCAACATGCCAATTAGCGACTTGAGCGTGGTGGATTTGCCGGCCCCGTTGCGCCCCATCAGCGCCACCACCTCGCCACGCCGGACCTTGATGCCCACGTCGTACAGGATCTGGGCTGCACCATACCAGGCACACAGGCCTTTGGCTTCGAGCAGAATGTCCGTGGCGGCAGTCATGGCGCCTCCTCCTTGTCGAGAGGCTTTTTCTCGAAGGTCTTGCCGCTGCCGAAATAAACCTCCTGTACCTTGGGGTGGTTGCGGATCTCCAGCGGCTTGCCCTCGGCAATCAGGCGGCCCCGCGCCAGCACAATCATGCGGTCGGCATAGGCAAACACGACATCCATGCTGTGCTCGGTAAACAGCACCGCCATGCCGCGGTCGATGACCAGCTGTTTGGTCAGCGCCATCAGGTCGTTGCGCTCTTTGGGTGCCATGCCGGCCGTGGGTTCGTCCATCAGCAGCAGCTTGGGGCTGTTGGCCATGGCCATGGCAAGTTCCACACGTTTGACGTCGCCGTAAGCCAGCACGCTGCAAGGCCGGTCGGCTTGCGCTCTCATGCTGACCTGATCGAGCAACAGCAGCGCCTCTTCGCGTTTGTGCTCAGCGGCGCGGCGCCACATCGCAAACAGTTTGCGGTCAGACGACAGCAGCGCCATCTGGACGTTTTCCACCACTGTCAGCGATGAAAAGGTTTCTGCAATCTGGAAGGTCCGGCTGACGCCGAGCCGCCAGATGTCGCGCGGAGCCAGCCCAATCAGCTCCTGACCATCGAGCTGAATGGAGCCCGCATCGGCGCGCATCTGGCCATTGACCATGTTGAAGGTGGTGGACTTGCCGGCACCGTTGGGCCCGATCAGGGCCAGCAGTTCGCCGGCTGCCAGTTCAAAGCTGATGCCGTCCACCGCCTTGACACCGCCAAATGATTTGCCCAGGCCGCTGACTTTGAGCAAACTCATGACTGCCCCTCTTTTGCACCGCGCAGCCGCGCCAGCAGCTGCTTGATAAAGCCTGCAATGCCCTGCGGGAACAGCAGCACCAAAATCAGGATGATGGCGCCCAGCATGGCGCGCCAGTAGTCGGTGTTGCGCGCCACCGTGTCATGCAGCCAGGTGAAGGTGACCGCCCCGACGACCGGCCCCACCAGGGTCTGCACCCCGCCCAGCAGCACCATCACCAGGCCATCGATGGACTTGCCCACATGCAGGCTTTCTGGCGAGATGCTGCCCTTGGAAAACGCATACAGCGCACCAGCCAGCCCGGCAAAAGTACCCGCCAGCACAAAAGCCACCCACTGCAGGCGCTTGACGTGGATGCCGATGGCGTCAGCGCGCAGCACCGAATCGCGCGCCGCCCGCATGGCGTAACCAAAAGGCGAATAGAGCATGCGGTGCATCAGCAGCACCGCCCCCGCCACCAGTGTCAGGGTCAGGTAGTAATACATTTTTTTGTCGGCCAGCCATTCGGACGGCCAGACCCCGGTCAGGCCATTGCTGCCGCCGGTGAATGCGTCCCACTGATAACAGATGGCCCAGGTGATCTGCGCAAAAGCCAGGGTCAACATCGCCAGGTACACCCCCGAAAGCCGCACGCAGAACCAGCCGTAAACAAAGGCGCCCAGCGCGGCCAATGCCGGCGCCACCACCAGCGCCACCTCCATCGGCAGGTTCAGGCCGCGCACCAGCAGCGCTGCGCCGTAAGCGCCCAGGCCAAAGTAGGCCGCATGCCCGAAGGAATGCATGCCAGCCGGCCCCATGATGAAATGCAGGCTCGCCGCAAACAGCACCGCCACCAGCAGGTCGATCAGCAGCACGGTGACGTAAGGTGATTGGGCAGCCAGGGTTGGCACCAGAGCCAGCACAGCAAGCAGCCCCGCCACGCCATAGTTGTAGAGCCGGTCGGGCGGGCGCAAGGGCTGCTCTGCCGCGCCCGCATGGCGGCTGGGCGCTTGTGGCCTGCCGAACAATCCCCAGGGCCGCGCCACCAGCACCACGGCCATCACCAGAAACTCCACCACCAGCGTGAGTTTTGAAAAAGAAATGCTGATGCCGGCGATTTCAACCAGGCCCAGCCAGATACAGATGGCCTTGAGTTCGGCAATCAGCAAGGCCGCTACATAGGCGCCCGGAATCGAGCCCATGCCTCCCACCACCACCACCACAAACGCGGCGCCAATGATGTTCAGGTCCATCTCCAGGTTGGCCGGCTCGCGCGGCAACTGCAAGGCCCCGCCCAGCCCCGCTAGCAAGGCACCCAGTGCAAACACTGCGGTGAACAACCAGGCCTGATTGACGCCAAGGGCGCTGACCATGTCGCGGTCCTGCGTGGCAGCCCGCACCAGCGTGCCCCAGCGGGTTTTGGTCAGCAGCAGCCACAGCAGTCCGAGGACCACGGGGCCAGCCACAATCAGAAAGAGATCGTAGGTCGGAAATTGCCTGCCAAGAATGGGGACAGATCCCGCCAAGCCCGGCGCCCTGGGACCCAGCAATTCTTCAGGCCCCCAAAACCACAACACGCCGTCTTTGATGACCAGCCCGAGCGCGAAAGTCGCCAGCAACTGAAACAGCTCGGGCGCACGGTAAATGCGGCGCAACAGCAGTACCTCCACCAGCGCACCCAACACCCCCACGGCCAGGGCAGCCAGCAGCAGCGAGGGCCAGAACCCAATGCTGCCGCCCAGCGTCGCCACCAGCGAGTAGGCCACGTAGATGCCCACCATAAAAAACGAGCCGTGCGCAAAATTGACGATACGGGTCACGCCAAATATCAGCGACAAGCCCGCAGCCACCAAAAAAAGTGATGACGCACCCGCCAGGCCATTGAGCAGCTGTACAACAAAGCCTGAAAAATTCATGCTGACATGGACCTGTTCTGATTGAGCGAGCGCATGTCAGTGCGCCTGGATGCAGTTGTCAAGCCAGACCATCAAAGTCAATTGTTCGCATCGGCGGGTCGCAGCTTTTTCACTTCTGCATCCGTCGGCTGAAATTTGGCGCCATCGGCATATCGATAGTCCACCATCACACCCTTGCCGCCTTCGTTTTTGGTACGCCCTACAAACGCGCCCATGGTCGATTGCTGGTCCTGGGTGCGGTACACCACCGGACCAAACGGCGTGCTGACCTTCAGTCCACGGAAAGCGGCAATCATCTTTTCGGTATCGGTGGATTTGGCCTTTTTCATGCCCTCGGCCAGCGACTTGATGGCGCTGTAACCGACGACGGAGCCGAGGCGTGGATAGTCCTTGTACTTGCCGTGGTAGGCCAGAAAGAAGGCTTTGTGCTCAGGCGTCTGGATGCCGTACCAGGGGTAACCGGTGACCAGCCAGCCGTTGGGGGTTTCTTCTTTCAGCGGGTCCAGGTACTCAGGCTCGCCGGTCAGCAAACTGACCACTTCCCGGCCCTGGAACAAGCCGCGTGTGTTGCCCTCGCGCACAAACTTTGACAAATCAGCACCAAACAGCACGTTGAAGATGGCGTCCGGCTTGGCGTCAGCCAGCGCCTGCACCACGCTGCCCGAATCCACCCGGCCCAGCGGCGGCGCCTGCTCGGCGACAAACTCCACGTCGGGCTGCGCCGCTTTCAGCAGGGTCTTGAAACTGGCAGCGGCAGACTGCCCATACTCGTAGTTGGGATAAACAATGGCCCAGCGCTTTTTCTTCATCGCTGCGGCTTCGGGCACCAGCATGGCGACTTGCATGTAGGTCGAGGCGCGCAGGCGGAAGGTGTAGCGGTTGCCGTTTTGCCAGACGATTTTGTCGGTCAGCGGCTCAGCGGCCAGAAAGAAAAATTTCTTCTGCTTGGCAAAGTCTGTCAATGCCAGGCCAATGTGTGACAGAAACGAGCCGGTGAGCACATCGACTTTCTCGCGTGAGACCAGCTCTTCAGCGGCACGCACAGCCTCGCCCGGATTGGCATTGTCGTCACGCACAATCAGCTCGATTTTCTTGCCATTGACGCCACCGGCGGCGTTGATTTCTTCCACCGCCAGCTCCATGCCCTTCTTGTAGGGCTCCAAAAAGGCTGGCTGGGCCTTGTAGCTGTTGATCTCGCCTATCTTGATGACCCCCTGCGCATGAACAACTCCCAGCGGTACCACCAGGGCCAGAACAGCCGCAGCACCCAGCATCTTGTATTGCATTTTCATAAAAACTCCTGCTTGTCGTGGATCGGATTGATAGGTGATGCGCCCGGCCTACCGGAGCCCATCCTCGCCTTTGATGTCGTGGATCTGCAATCCGCCCACGCGCGGGAGAGGTCGGCCGCTGTCTGTCACAACAACAGCGACCACAATTTCATTGGCACGCGGTGCATCGGCCACGCGCGCCTCCATCGCATCAAAATGGCTGCGCACAAAAGCGGCGTCCTTGTGCCCCAACGGCACGTCGATGGCGGTACCCAGACCGCCCCTTTTTTTGCTGGACGGCACCAGCGCTGCACCCTTTTCCACCGCCAGCCGCAAGGGCGCACCGAGTTTGGGGTGCAGGATGGCGGCCGCATGCTCAAGTTCACCAGCCTCGCCCACAATCGCGGCCTTGCCATAACTTTGCGCCTGACCCGGTGCAATGCCCAACGCTTGCACGCATTTCTGTCCCAGTAGTGCGCCCAGCTCTTCACCCATGGCGATCAGCTCGTCCAGGTTTTCCTGGTAGACACCGGCAAACGGGTTGTGAATTACCGCCATGGCCAGCGCCCGGCGGGTCGGTGGGTCAATCGTTTTGCCCATTTCGATACGGGTCTCATCGACCTGCACAATGATTTTTCGAATGCTGGCTGTCATGTGGGTGTTCCTGGTGGGTGGTCACGGCGGCACTGCTCAGCGCAAGCCATCCCATTTGCTGATCGCACTTGCCGCCAGACCTGCAACACGCGCATGAATGCGCGGGCCGGTACTCATGGCAAGGATAAACACAATTTCGTCCGCCAGGGGCGCGCCTGGAACCCGCACCTCTATGGCGTCGAAGTGGCTGCGTACATACACAGCATTGATATGGGTCAAGGGCACATCCAGCGCGGTGCCGGGTGCCCCGACCTTTTTGGTCGATGGCACGATGGACAATGCATTGCCGCGCCGCCCGGTTTGCTGCTCAGCCTGCCCTTTGGCGTAGGCCTTGGGATCACCCTTCCAGCCCAGCAGTTCGCGCATGGCGTAACCACCCGGCACATGCCAGAGCGCGCCGTGCTCCAGCTCGCCAGCCGCACCCACAATGGCGCCCTTGCCATACCCCTCAATCCGTTCGGCGGGAACGTTCATCGCGGTACGCAGCTTCTGCGCCATGTCCAGTCCCACCGGGTCGAGCGCAGCCATCATCGGCAGAATGTCGGGCTCGTAACGCCCTGCGAAGGGATTGGTCAAAACCACGCCAATCGCGCCGCGCAACAGCGGCACCGGTGCCACCGGTCCGAATTCGTGCAGGATCTGCTCGACGTGCGTGAAGATGCGTCGTATTTCAATCATCGCGTGTGATCCATCCTTGTCATCAAGCAAATAACAAACCAAGCTGCTTGCTGGCAGACTGGCTGGCCAGTGTTGTCGAGCCTGCAGTATCGGTGCTGAGCATCTGATTCTGACAAACCAGCGCGGCCGACCAGATCAGGCCGGCGGCGCGCAGTGCCTGGGCTCGCCGCAGACCTGCGTGCAAGGCCTGCCGCACCAGCACTGGTTCTAGCGGCGGAACATCGACAGTGACCGGCAAGGCCCCCAGGTCGCTGTCGTCCTTCAGCTCGCAAGCCGGGCGCCGCACGATACGCGCGTCAAACACATCCACCGCATTGGCAATCACGGTGGCAGCCGCATCTGCCTCGGAGGCAGTGCGCGCCAAAACGGTGACGCTGTCGGCGATACCCATGGAAAAACTGCGGCCCCGCCAGCCGCTGGTGGCGACGCCACGAACCGGCAACTGGCTGGAGACTTCAAACGCGCCATCGGTGTGAATGCCCCCGCGCAGCTCCTTGCTGTCGAGTCGCGCGATATCGGCATACAAGCCGATGCGCACCGATTGACCGGGCGCCAGATGCAGGGCAATATCGCCGCCGTTGTTGACCCAGGCTCGCGTCACCCCGCGATGGGCATAACTGGCGATCAGTTCTTGTGCCACCGCACCAGCCACCGCCGCCATCGGCGTGATGAAACCGCTTTGGTAAGGCTGGCAGGCTTGCCACATGCGCCGGGCAATCGGGCTGCGTACCGGGCAAGCTCCCCGCACCGGGCGGCGAAGCTGGACCAGTTCCTGCACCAGCTCATCGAGGATCTCACTGAAGCGTTTCCAGGCATGTTCATGCGCGCAGTGAACCGCCGCCGGGTGGCCGTTGGCACCGATGACGATGTCTATCGGCCCGTGCTGAAAATGCCAGCGGCCATCGGCCAGTTGTGTGCGGTGGGCGTTCATGGCTTGTGTCTCAACCAAGCAGGGGCGGACGCCCCAGAGGCCAGGGATTGGCGGCAGGCAAGGCAGCCCACGCCAGCGCGGACGGTGCGCCTTCGTTGTGCCATGCACCCAGGCGCAGTGCTTCAGCCAGGGTGCGCACATGGTCCATGTGACCCCCGAGAGCGCGGTAGTCGTCGAGCTTCATGCTGAACTCAATCGGCGCCACAAGGGCCGGTGTGGGCACAGTGCCAAAACTGTTGTCCGGCATACGCATGACGTCGGCCATCACGGTGATGCCGCCGCCGGGCCAGACATAAGCCGGGGCGCCGCCGCAGGTGACATTGACCAGCGCGGCCTTGATGGCGCGCGTCAGCAACACCGGGTTTTCTGTGACACCGGCACGCAGGCTGCCACCGGCACCGCCCAGAAAAAGCACGGTGGACAGCGAGGGCTCGCAGTTCTCGCCGATACGCGCCACGATGTGGCCCACCTCGGCCGGCATGTCCTGCTCTACAGGATGAAGATCGTCATTGAGCACATACCAGCTTGCATGTTCGCCGGTGGTAGAGGTCATCAACAGGCGCAGGCCCGGCCATGCGACTGCGGCATCCCAGCTCTCGATGATGGACAACGGATCGGCGATGTCCGTGCCGCCCCAGCCGGTGCCGGGATTGGCCACCTGAAAATACCGGCCCGGCGTCGATTTTCGCCCGCGCATTTTGACGCCTGACGCGCGCATGTCCAGGCAGCGGCCAGCCTGGTGCTCGGTCAGCACACCGGTGATGTGGTCATCGACCACCACCACCTCATCAAGCAGGCCAAAGAACTGTTTTGCAAAAATTCCAATGGTGGCCGAGCCGCAACCGACCCGCATCCGCCGCTCTTGCACACCGTTGACAATCGGCGCCTTGCCCGCCTGGATGACCATCTGGGAGCCGCCGTCAATCGTGAATTCAACCGCCTGCTTGTTGCCCAGCGATTGCATCATGTCCATGGTCACGCGGCCCTCTTTTTTGCTGCCGCCGGTGAGGTGGTGCACGCCGCCCAGCGAGAGCATTTGCGAGCCGTACTCAGCGGTTGTCACATGGCCAACTACCTCGCCCTGGCAGCGGACATTGGCCTGCTCGGACCCGAGAAACCGGTCGGTGTCGATTTTGACCTTGAGGCTGCAGTAGCTGAAGATGCCCTCGGTGACGACGGTGACCATATCGACACCCGCCACCTGCGACGAGACGATGAAGGGAGCGGGCTTGTAGTCGGGGTAGGTGGTGGAGGAACCGACGCCAGTGACAAACACCTCGTTGGCCAGCAGCAAATCGCCATCCCAGGCGGCCTGGGCCGCCAGCGCCCCTTCAGCATCAGCCACCCCGGTTGCCGCGCGCCCGGCAAAAGGCAGCACCCTGGGCTCGTTGTCCAGCAGGGTGCGACGCAGCAAAAGCACCGGATCGACCCGTACCAGGGTGCCGCTGCGATTGGCGTAACGGTCACAGGCACCACTGCGGCCATCAGAAATCTGGCAAAGCACGGGGCAGGCGTTGCACTCAATCTTCTCACTGGTCATGCGTTCATTGCGCGGACGGGCTTTCTCCAGCACCTGCGCAAACGCGGGCGACTCCATGCCTGGCAAGCCGTCGGTCTTGGTATGTTCGGTCATCGCTCTGCGTGTTGTCGGGGCAGCCTGTTCATTCTGGTGCATCAGCACCCATGTAGTGCATACTTAATTAATATGTTGCGTCTGCTACATTTAAAATTACTGTAGCGCATACGAATTTTTGGCGCAATAGGATTTGCATGCAGCGTACAATTTATTTTCAGAAATCTCCCGACCCTCACCACCGAATACCACCATGAGTGCTTTCAACGAAGAAACCGTGCTATCCGTGCACCACTGGACCAACAAGCTGTTCACATTCACCACCACCCGTGATACATCGCTGCGTTTCAGCAATGGCCACTTCACCATGATCGGCCTGCGCGTCAATGACAAACCGCTGCTTCGTGCCTACAGCATCGTCAGCCCGAATCATGAGGAACACCTCGAATTCCTGAGCATCAAGGTGGCGGACGGCCCCCTGACCTCGCGCCTGCAACACATCAAGGTGGGCGACAAGATCATCGTTGGGCGCAAACCGACCGGCACGCTGGTGATGGACTACCTGCTGCCGGGCAAACGCCTGTACCTGCTGTCCACGGGCACCGGCCTGGCGCCTTTCATGAGCATCATCCGCGACCCCGAGACCTACGAGCGCTTCGAGCAGATCGTGCTGGTGCACGGCGTGCGTCAGGCCGACGAGCTGGCCTATCACGACCTGGTGGTCAAGCACCTGCCTCAGCATGAATTTCTCGGCGACCTGATCTCCAGGCAATTGCTGTACTACCCGACCGTCACGCGCGAAAGCTACCGCAATATGGGCCGTGTCACGGACCTGATGGAAACGGGCAAGCTGTTCGCCGACCTGAATCTCCCGGCGCTGGATCCGGCCAGCGACCGCGTGATGATTTGCGGCAGCCCAGGCATGCTCAAGGATTTGAAACACATGCTGGAGCAAAAAGGCTTTCATGAGGGCAACACCTCCAAGCCCGGCGACTTTGTGATCGAGCGGGCCTTCGTGGAACAATAAAACACGGTTTTCCACCCCGGAAACCACTGAGCACGACATGACCGCCAAACCCGCGAAAGCTGCCAAAGCCGCGCGCACCCCCGCTGCCCGCCTGGCGTCAGCCAAGCGGCCGGGCGTGCGCGAGCAGGCTGCCCAGACCACGCGTGACAACATCCTGCGCGCCGCCACCAAGGTGTTTGCACGATATGGCTACGACGGCGGCAGTGTGGAAAAGATCTCCCGCTCGGCCAAGTCCTTTGACCGGATGATTTATTACTACTTCGGCAGCAAGGAAGGCCTGTTCATCGAGGTGCTGGAAGACATGTACCGGCGCATGAACGATGCCGAGCTGAAACTGACGCTGGATCTGGCACAGCCGGTGGAGTCGCTCAAGGACGTGATCAATTTTGTCGTCAGCTACTACAGCAAAAACCCCGAGTTCATCACGCTGCTCAACACCGAAAACCTGCACCGCGGCAAGCATATTTCCAAGTCGGCCCGCGCCCGTGAATACTCGTCGCCGGCGATTGCCATCATCCGCCAGTTGCTCGAAAGCGGCGCCAGCCAGGGCGTGTTTCGCGCCGATGTCTCTGCACGCAACGTCTACCTGCTGATCGCGGCGACAGGTTATTTCTATATTTCCAACCGCCACACGCTGTCGGCCTTCCTCGGTGAAGACCTGCAGGCACCGGAAGCGTTGGCGCAGTGGCAAGCCTTCATCATCAGCACCGTGTTGCGCACCGTGATGCTCAACCCCTGACCTCTTTAGAAAGTCATCCATGGCAGAAGCAGCAGCAAGCGGCAAGTCCGGAAAAGTTGTCATCATTAACATCGGCCTGCTGTTGTCGGGCGACATCGACAAACCCATCCTGGATGCCGACACGATTGTGGTCAACGACGGCCTCATCGTGGCAGTCGGCAAGTCCAAAGACTGCGACATGGCGCATGCCCAGACCACCATCGACGCGCACCAGACCTGTGTCGCGCCCGGCCTGATCGACAGCCATGTGCACCCGGTTTTTGGCGACTGGACGCCGCGCCAAAATCAGATCGGCTGGATCGATTCGACCATGCACGGCGGCGTGACCACCATGATTTCGGCCGGTGAGGTGCACCTGCCAGGTCGGCCCAAGGACATCGTTGGCCTTAAAGCCCTGGCCATCACCGCGCAGCGCGCGTTTGACAATTTCCGCCCCGGTGGGGTCAAGGTGCTGGCTGGCGCACCCATCATCGAAAAAGGCATGGTCGAGCAGGACTTCAAGGAGTTGGCCGAGGCCGGCGTGAGCCTGCTTGGCGAGGTAGGGCTGGGCTCGGTCAAGGCCGGTTACGAGGCCAAAGAGATGGTCGCGTGGGCGCGCAAATACGGCATCCAGAGCACCATCCACACCGGTGGCCCGTCGATTCCGGGCTCCGGCCTGATCGACAAAGACGTGGTGCTGGAGGCTGATGCCGATGTGATCGGCCACATCAACGGCGGGCACACCTCTTTGTCCGAGAACCATGTCTGCGAACTCTGTGAAAAATCCTCGCGCGCGATCGAGATCGTGCACAACGGCAATGAAAAGGTCGCTATTGCTGCCGCCCAGGCTGCGCTACAGCTGAAATGCCCGCACCGCGTGATTCTGGGCACCGACGGCCCGGCCGGATCGGGCGTGCAGCCCCTGGGCATGTTGCGTCTGATCTCGCTGCTGTCCAGCCTGGGCAACATCCCGGCCGAACTGGCCTTCTGTTTTGCGACCGGCAACACGGCGCGCATCCGCAAACTCAACTGCGGGCTGATCGAGGTCGGTCGGGATGCCGATTTTGTCTTTATGGACAAGGCCCAGCACACGGCCGGGCGCGACCTGCTGGACAGCGTGCAGCGCGGCGACATTCCCGGCGTTGGCATGGTGATGATTGACGGGCTGGTGCGCTGCGGCCGCAGCCGCAACACGCCCCCTGCCACCACGATTCCCAGTGTGGTGTCCCACGCCTGACGCTGGACACCAGCGCTGAACATGCCGCAAATTCTTTCCCCTACCAAAGATGAACTCTCGGCACTTCAGCCCCTGGACCGTCTGGAGCTCCGCGACATCGTGCTGGTAGCCACCGCGCAGCAGGCCGACGAGGCGTGGGCCGCCCTGTCGAACAGCCGGGTGCTGGGTTTTGACACCGAATCCAAACCGACTTTTTTTCGTGACCAGGTATCCGAAGGCCCGCACGTAGTGCAACTGTCGACGCTGCACAAGGCTTGGGTCTTCCAGCTGTTTGATGCGCGCTGCCGGGAAGTGGTCTCGGCCTTGCTGGAATCAGAAACCGTCATGAAGGTCGGCTTTGGCCTGGCTGGCGACCATACCCAAATTCGCCGTACCCTGGGGGTTGAGCCGCGCAACGTGCTGGATCTGAACGTGGTGTTTCGAAAACAAGGCTACGTGAAAGAGCTCGGCATACGCGGTGCCGTGGCGGTGCTTTTCAACCGGTGTTTTCTGAAGTCCAGAAAAGCCACCACCTCAAATTGGGCCAACCGGCAGCTCTCCGAAAGCCAATTGATCTATGCGGCCAACGACGCCTGGGCCGCCATCCTGGTATTTGATGCCCTGGATTTGCCGCCCGCCTGAGAGCTGTCAGTCCAGGCCAAAACGCTGCTTGAAAGCTGCGCAAAAAGGGTGCGTTGCCGCTGATGCTCAAGCTCAGCACATGCCAGGCTCAATCGTCCGCGTCCTGCGTATTCGCGTCGCCGCCGGCGCTGCCCTCATCGCCCAGCGGACGGGGGCGCTGCGTGCGCCGGCCTTCTTTGGCCAGCATCTCAAGGTAGAACGCGGCTGCACCGTCTTTGGCGGCCGTGTCCACCAGCGGCAGGATGGTCGCGAAATGCACCACCGCTGCCGTGTCTTCGCTGCTGCCGAAGCGGCAGTCAAAGTCCCAGAAGTCCACGCCCTCTGGCAACGGCACGCGGCGCTGCCTTTTGACGTATTTACGGATGTCGTGCTTGACCGCATCCAGCACGCGGTCGCGGTTTTTGCCTTCGATATTTAACTTGAATGTCTTTTTCACGGATACTTTAAAGTCGGTCGGTGCCCGGCCCCTGAAAAAAGCCGGATTGCCATCCGTCGATTATGCGGCTTGCCCTGCAGAGCGCCGGGCTGGGCGGCTTAAACTGGGTGTTTGCAGGGCGCGTCCGTCCTTGCCACCTCTCAAAAGCCCTGTTCATGCCATTTACCTCCCTGGGCTTGTCCCCCGCCCTGCTGCGCGCCGTCAGCGCCCGGGCGTTCCTGACCCCTACCGCCATCCAGGCGGCCGCCATTCCGGCCGTGCTGCAGGGCCGCGATGTGCTGGCCTCGGCGCAGACCGGGTCCGGCAAAACCGCTGCCTTCGCGCTGCCGCTGCTGCAGTTGCTGCAGCAGGCGCCTACCGAAAAACCACGCCGTGTGCGCCTACTGGTGCTGGTGCCCACGCGGGAACTGGCCGCGCAGGTCGGTGAAGAGATCCGCAGCCTGGGCCAGCACTTGCCGCCGGCGCTGAAGGTTGCCATTGTTTTCGGCGGCGTGTCCATTAATCCGCAGATGATGAATTTGCGCGGCGGCGCCGACATCGTGGTGGCGACGCCGGGCCGGCTGCTGGACCTGACCGAGCACAACGCGGTGGTGCTCTCGGGCGTGGCGGCGCTGGTGCTCGACGAAGCCGACCGCCTGCTGGACCTCGGCTTTGCCGACGAACTCAGCCGCATCCTTGCGCTGCTGCCGACACAGCGGCAAAACTTATTCTTCTCGGCGACCTTTCCGCCGGCCGTGCAGGCGCTGGCAAACCAGTTGTTGCGCGAGCCCATACATATTGATGCGCCGGCCGAACCCGAGGGCGAGCCCGACATCACTCAGCGCGCGATCGCGGTGGACCCGGGTCGGCGCACGCAGTTGCTGCGGCACTTGATCACGCACCACGCCTGGCGCCGGGTGCTGGTGTTTGTCGCCACCAAACACGCCGCCGAAATCGTTGCCGACAAATTGCGCAAGGCCAGGATTTATGCAGAGCCCTTCCATGGCGAACTGAGCCAGGGCAAACGCACCCAGGTGCTGGCCGATTTCAAGGCCTCGCGAGTCAAGGTGGTGGTCGCCACCGATGTGGCTTCGCGCGGCATTGACATTGCGCAATTGCCGGTGGTGGTGAACTATGACCTGCCGCGCTCGGCCCAGACCTATATCCACCGCATCGGCCGCACCGGGCGCGCCAGTGCAAGTGGCCTGGCGGTGAGTTTTGTCAGCGCCGACACCGAAGCACATTTTCGGCTGATCGAAAAACACCAGGGCGTCAGCCTGCCGCTGGAGCAGGTCGAAGGCTTCGCGCCGCTGCAAACCGCCCCCAATGTGGCGCCCTCCGACAGCGATGCCCCTTCCAAGGGCGGCATCAAGGGCAAACGCCCGAGCAAAAAGGACAAGCTGCGCGCTGCGGCAGCCGCCGCAGGCGACAGCCAGGGCGACTGAGCGCCGGTCCGCTCAGTCGCTGGCAGCCACCCGCGCATTGACGCTGGTGATTGCATACCCTTTTTCGCTGATCTGCCGCTCCAGCCCGGCAATCGCGTATTTGTCCATTTGCTCGGCCCGGGCCCCGCCTTCCAGCCCGCGTGCCTCGGTCTCCCAGTCGGTGTTGGTGGCTTCCTCGGGAATCAGCCGGCCCTCGGGCACAGCCAGATAAGAATAACGGTGCCCCGATTCGGCACGGCGGTAAATATCCACTCGCATGCTTGCTCCTTTGCGCTTGCTGGACATGCTACCTTAGCGCAGTGTCAGGGCGACGCTGTAGGAGAAACCCGCATTCGAAATTTACCGACCAGACAGGGCCGTAGTTTCTGGCCAACATTGCTCCGTTTTTGATAGCTAATTACGCTTACTGGGTATGGGCTGAAGGCCTATTTTGCTCTTAAATCCCACAGAACACATCTTTGGGGCCGACCGCCCCGGCACCCCAGACACGCAGGTGACCCAATGGCGCGGCCAGCCACGCTAAGCTGCAACGCATCGGGCCGCCATCCGGCCTTCCACGACAAGGAACACATCCATGAAAGATCTTTTCTCCCTCCAGGGCCGCACCGCGCTGATCACCGGTGGTTCGCGCGGCATCGGCCGCATGATTGCTGCGGGTTTTCTGGCGCAGGGCGCGCGCGTTTACATCTCGGCACGTAAAGCCGCCGCCTGCGACCAGACCGCGAAAGAGCTCTCCAGCCAGGGCCACTGCGTCTCGCTGCCGGCCGACGTGTCCACGCCGGAAGGTATCGCCGGACTGGTCGCCGCGTTTTCGGCTCACGAAAGCCAACTCGACATCCTGGTCAACAACGCCGGCGCGGCCTGGGGCGCGCCGTTTGACGACTTTCCGGAAAGTGGCTGGGACAAGGTGGTGGACCTGAACCTCAAGACGCCCTTCTTCCTGACCCAGGCGCTGGCCCCGCTGCTGCGCAAGGCGGCAGCGCAGCGGCCCGCCAAGGTCATCAACATCGCCTCTATCGACGGCATTTCGGTCAACCCCTTGGAAACCTATTCCTATGCGGCGAGCAAGGCCGGCCTGATCCAGCTAACGCGACGCATGGCGCTGCGCCTGATCGAGGACAACATCGTGGTGACGGCCATCGCGCCGGGGGCTTTTGCCTCTGACATGAACAAGGATGCGCGCGACCATGGCGAGGCCGTCGCTGCCCGTGTGCCCGCAGGGCGTGTCGGCGAGGACGCCGACATGGCCGGCGCAGCGATTTACCTGGCTTCGCGCGCCGGCGACTATGTGGTCGGCTCCACGCTGGTGGTCGACGGCGGCGTGACGCACGCGCGCTGAACAGCCGGCCCGCCGCGGCCCTGAGACAGCCCCGACCCGGAACCTCGCCTCGCTCCTGTTAAGGAGCCAGAGCCTTGAATTCCCGGAATCATCCCGGTCGCTGTTGCTGTTGCTGTTGTTGCCGACAAAAGGCTGACAGCCAAAGCACCGCCTGCACCGCCCACCGCAGAACCGGCCCATGGCCGCAGGGAGGCGTTGCCAACCCCTGGCCAGGGCACACAGCAGGTAAAACTACCTAAGTCCTAACCCGCTACTGCGGCACAGGGCAACTCGTTAGCATCCCTTGTAGCGGGCCTTTGCGCCTGTCAATTCATCCCATACAGCCGGAGAGCAATTTGTCAGCGGAGTTCATTCTTGAGACGCGGGGGTTGACCAAGGAATTCAAGGGTTTCGTGGCCGTCAACCAGGTGGACCTGAAGGTTCAGCGTGGCCACATCCACGCGCTGATCGGCCCCAATGGCGCGGGCAAAACCACCGTTTTCAACCTCCTGACCAAATTTCTGCGCCCGACCGCGGGTACCATCTTGTTCAACGGCATCGATATCACGACCGAAAAGCCGGCGCAAACGGCGCGCCGCGGCATCATCCGCTCGTTCCAGATTTCGGCCACCTTCCCGCACCTGACCGTGCTCGAGAACGTACGCATCGGGCTGCAGCGCGGGCTCGGTACCTCGTTTCACTTCTGGAAGTCCGAACGCACGCTGGATCAACTGACGCCGCAGGCCATGGAACTGCTGGAAACGGTGGGCTTGACCGAGTTCGCCGACCTGGTGGCGGTCGAACTGCCGTACGGCCGCAAGCGCGCGCTGGAGATCGCCACCACGTTGGCGATGGAGCCCGAACTGATGCTGCTCGACGAACCCACGGCCGGCATGGGGCACGAGGACGTCGATCGCGTCATGCACCTGATCAAGAAGGTCGCCGCCAATCGCACCGTACTGATGGTTGAACACAACATGAACGTCGTATCGACGATCGCCGACACGATCAGCGTGCTGCAGCGCGGCCAGGTGATCGCCGAAGGCGCCTACGACACCGTGTCCACCAACCCGCTGGTGCTCGAGGCCTACATGGGCAGCGCTGAAACCGAACTGCAGGGCGCACATGGCTAGCACAGAGTACCTGCGCATCAGCGACTTGCACGCCTTTTACGGCGAGTCGCACATCCTGCACGGGGTCGACCTGACCGTGAACCGCGGCGAGGTGGTCACCCTGCTCGGGCGCAACGGCGCCGGGCGCACGACGACGCTCAAGGCCATTCTTGGTTTGGTCGGTCGTCGCACCGGCTCGATCATGATTGACGGTGTCGAGGCGATTAACCTGCCGCCCCACCGGATTGCCCGGCTCGGTATCGGCTTCTGTCCCGAAGAACGCGGCATCTTCGCCAGCCTGACGTGCGAGGAGAACCTGCTGCTGCCGCCGGAAGTGGCCAGCGGCGGGATGGGCCTCGACGAGATCTATTCGATCTTCCCCAACCTGCACGAGCGCCGCGCCAGCCCGGGCACGCGCCTGTCGGGCGGCGAGCAGCAGATGCTGGCGGTGGCGCGTATCCTGCGCAGCGGCGCCCGCTTGCTGCTGCTGGATGAGATTTCGGAGGGCCTCGCGCCGGT
This sequence comes from Polaromonas sp., assembly GCF_030689685.1. Taxonomy (GTDB): domain Bacteria; phylum Pseudomonadota; class Gammaproteobacteria; order Burkholderiales; family Burkholderiaceae_C; genus Polaromonas. The sequence goes on from NZ_JAUYEY010000022.1 coordinate 51,310, forward strand.
GATCGTGCAGGTGCTGGCGCGCACCATCCGGATGCTGCGCGAGAAGGGGCTGACCATCATCATGGTCGAACAGAACTTCCGCTTCGCAGCGCCGCTGGCCGACCGCTTCTATGTGATGGAGCATGGCCGCATCGTCCAGGGCTTTACCGCAGCCGAACTCGAGGCCAAGACGGGCATGCTGCACGAGTATCTTGGCATTTGATTCCCCCTTTTCCACCCCATGACCCTGCAAATTAAGGAGACAATATGAAACGCAAACTCTTATCGGCCCTGGTATCGGCCGCCTTCGTGCTTGGCACCGGTGCCGCCCAGGCGCAGATCTCGGATGGCGTGATCAAGATCGGCGTGCTGAACGACATGTCGGGCCTGTACGCGGATCTGTCCGGCATGGGTTCGGTGCTTGCCGCCCGCCTGGCGGTTGAAGATTTCGGTGCCGCGGCCAAAGGCATGAAGGTCGAAATCGTCTCGGCCGACCACCAGAACAAGCCCGACGTCGGCTCCAGCATCACGCGCCAGTGGTACGACGTGGACAAGGTGGACGTGATCGTCGATGTGCCGACATCGAGCGTCGCCCTCGCGGTCAACCAGATCACGCGCGACAAGGGCAAGGCCTTCCTGGCCTCGGGCCCGGCGACATCCGATTTGACCGGCAAGGCCTGCTCGCCAAACACGATCCACTGGACCTACGACACCTGGATGCTGGCCAACGGCACCGGCAGCGCGATTGTGAAGACCGGCGGTGACTCCTGGTTCTTCCTCACGGCCGACTATGCGTTCGGCCACGCGCTGGAACGCGACACCGAGGCGGTGGTGCTGAAAAGCGGCGGCAAGGTACTCGGCAAGGTGCGCACCCCGTTCCCCAGCACAGACTTTTCGTCGTTCCTGCTGCAGGCGCAGGCCTCGAAGGCGAAGGTCATCGGTCTGGCGAATGCCGGCGGCGACACCGTCGCCTCCATCAAGCAGGCCGCCGAGTTCGGCATCGTCAAGGGCGGCCAGAATCTGGCCGGCCTGCTGGTGTTCCTGATCGACGTCCGTGCGCTCGGACTGCCCACCGCGCAGGGCCTGATCTTCACCGAGACCTTCTACTGGGATCTGAACGACCAGACCCGCGCCTTCACCAAGCGCTTCTCGGCGCAAGCGCCGCGCAACAACTACCCGACCATGGTCCATGCCGGCGTGTACTCCTCAGTGCTGCATTATCTGAAGGCGATCGAAGCGATCAAGACCGACGACGGCACCAAAGTGATCGAGCAAATGAAGAAGATGCCGACCGACGACCCACTGTTCGGCAAAGGCTCGATCCGCGCCGACGGCCGCAAGCTTCACCCGGCCTACCTGGTCGAGGCCAAGAAGCCGGCCGAATCGAAGGGGCCGTGGGACCTGCACAAGATCCGCGCCACGATACCGGCAGATCAGGCGTTCCGCCCGATGGCTGACGGCGGCTGCCCGCTGGTGAAGTAAGGCAACGTCCGACATGGAAATCTTCGGCATCTCGACCCAGGCCTTGTTCGGCCAGTTGCTGATCGGGCTGGGCAACGGCTCGTTCTACGCGCTGCTGTCGCTCGGCCTGGCGGTGATCTTCGGGCTGCTGAATATTATCAACTTCACGCACGGCGCCCAGTACATGATGGGCGCGTTCGTTGCATACATCCTGCTGAACCGGTTCGGCATCGGTTACTGGTGGTCGCTGGCGATCGCGCCTGTCGTGGTCGGCGCCACCGGCGTACTGATCGAGCGCACCATGCTCGCGCGCCTGTACAAGCTCGACCACCTGTACGGCCTGCTGCTGACCTTCGGCCTGGCACTGATCATCCAGGGGCTGTTCCGTAACGAGTTCGGTTCCGCTGGCCTTCCTTACCAAATCCCGGCACAACTTACCGGTGCGCAGAACCTGGGTTTCATGTTCATGCCGAACTACCGGGCCTGGGTGGTCGTCGCCTCGCTGGTCGTGTGCCTGTCGACCTGGTACGTGATCGAGCGCACCAAACTGGGCTCCTACCTGCGCGCGGCCACCGAAAACCCGCAACTGGTACAGGCCTTCGGCATCAACGTGCCGCGCATGATCACGCTGACCTACGGCTTCGGCGTCGGCCTGGCGGGGCTGGCCGGGGTGATGGCAGCGCCAATCTATCAGGTCAGCCCGCAGATGGGCGCCGATCTGATCATCGTCGTCTTCGCGGTGGTGGTGATCGGCGGCATGGGCTCGATCATGGGCTCGATCGTGACCGGCTTCGGTCTGGGTTTGATCGAAGGCTTGACCAAGGTGTTCTATCCCGAGGCGTCGAACACCGTGATCTTCATCATCATGGCCATTGTCCTGCTGGTCAAACCAGCCGGGTTGTTCGGAACACAGAAGTGACGCAGATGCCCGCTGAAGCCAAGACCCCCGCCGTACCATCGTCGAAAATGGCCGACGACCTGCGCGTGCAGCGCATCGCGTTTCTCGTGATGACCGGCTTCCTGCTGGTCGCGCCGCTGTTCATCTACCCGATCTTCCTGATGAAGGTGCTGTGCTTCGCGCTGTTCGCGTGTGCCTTCAACCTGCTGATCGGCTTTGGCGGCCTGCTGTCGTTCGGCCACGCGATGTTCCTCGGCACCGCCGGCTATGCGTCGGCGCACGCGGCCAAGGTTTGGGGCTTGACGCCGGAACTGGCGATTCTGTTCGGCACCGCGACCGCGGTGCTGCTTGGCTTCTTTGCCGGCCTGCTGGCGATCCGCCGCCAGGGAATCTACTTCGCGATGATCACGTTGGCGCTGGCGCAGATGCTCTACTTCTTCTATCTGCAAGCGCCGTTTACCGGCGGAGAGGATGGCATCCAGGCGGTGCCGCGCGGCAAGCTGTTCGGCCTGATCGACCTGAACCAGCCGCTCGCCATGTACGCGGTCGTGCTGGCGGTGTTCCTCGGCGGCTTCCTGCTGATCTACCGCGTCGTGCATTCGCCGTTCGGCCAGGTGCTGAAGGCGATCCGCGAAAACGAAGACCGCGCCATTTCGCTCGGCTACGACGCCGACCGCTACAAGCTGATGGCGTTCGTGATTTCCGGCGGCCTGGCCGGCATGGCGGGCGCCACCAAGGCACTCGTCTTCCAGCTCGCCTCGCTGACCGACGTGCACTGGACCATGTCCGGCGAGGTGGTGCTGATGACGCTGCTTGGCGGGATGGGCACGATTTTTGGGCCCGTGGTGGGCGCGGCGGTCATCATCTCGATGCAGAACTACCTGGCGCATCTGGGCGCCTGGGTCACCATCGTGCAGGGGATTGTTTTCGTCATTTGCGTACTCGCGTTCCGGCGCGGCATCGTCGGCGAGCTGGCGAAGTGGATGAAGAAGTCGCTGTAGTTCTCCCAGTCCTGGAGCGGCGCCGGCGCGCAGCAAAAAGCCGGGAGGCTTAACGCCTGTTACTCACGAGGTAAATTCCGCGCCTGCAGTGGACAACGCCTCGGCGATATGCTGTGGCAACGCAAGGTTGCCCTGGTCGTCCGGCAGCGCCTCGATACTGATTACCGGCGCCGACGACGTAACACCTCCAAACATCGTCGCAAACGCGGCGTCAGCCGCGTCGCGACCGGTGGCTAAACGCACAAACCCCATCGGAATCGCGGTGCCCGAGGGGTCAAACATATACCAGCGGTGGCCGAGGTAGACCTCCACATAGGCATGGAAGTCGGTCGGTCCCAGCGCCGGGTCGGCGCCGTAGTCGATGCCACTGACAAACCGCGCCGGGATGTTGACCGCGCGGCACAGCGCAATCATCAGGTGCGCAAAGTCGCGGCAGACGCCGGCCTCGTCGATCAGCGTGTCCACCGCCGTGGTGTAGCCGGTCGAGCTGTTGGCGGTGAAGGTCACGCGTTGATTGACCCAGTCGCGGATCGCCTGCACCCGGCTGTAACCCTGTCGCAGGTGGCCGAACTCCTTGACCGCAAGCCGGTGCAAGCGGTCGGACTGGCAATAACGGCTGGGGTAGAGGTAAGGCAGCACCTGGCCGGGCAGTTGCAGCACGCCGATTTCAGACAGGTTGTCGGGCAACTCGCGGTAGTGGTGCACATCGACTGTGGCCGTGTAACTCACGGTCAGCGGGCCGGGCGCGGCACGAAACCGCAGGTAACGGTTGTGACTGGCGGCGTCGGCGTAAATATCAGGCTGCAACACCTGGCTGATGCCCAGGGCTTCACTGACCACAATTTGCTGCCGCGTCTGCGCCGCGTGAATGTTGAACACAAAGTCGCAGCCGGCATCTGCCACCTGGTATGCAAGTTCTATCGAAAATTTGAGCCTGACCATGGCAATGTTCCTGAAAGGGGTGCGCAGCCGCAGGCGCTGGCTGCGAAGGGGTGAGGCGCGAAGGCGGCAGCAGCATCTACTGCAGGCCGGACATCCCCCGCCATGCTTGATTGTGAAGAGGTTGAATACCCCCGCCGGCAACTCGCGCCACCGCCTCATGCCCGGCCATCCCGGCGCCTGACGCAAGCGCGGCACGTTCGCCTACAGACAGTCCTCGCAGCTCGTCAGGCGCTACTGTTTTTATAGCTACTTACGCCCGTCCGTCATGGGCTGGAGCCCGATTTGATGCTGAATAGGGCTCAGGCCTCGTCCATGAAGCGGACCTTGACACTTTTGCCCTTGACACCGCCGTTGGCGAGTTTTTGCTGCGCCTGGCTGGCCAGCGCGCGGTCCACCGCGACATAGGTCGAGAACTCGTTGACATTGATCTTGCCAACCTGCTCACGCGTGAAGGGCGGGATGTTGCCGGCGTCCCCGGTCAGAGCGCCCAACACGTCGCCAGCGCGGATTTTTTCCTTGCGCCCGCCAACGATCTGCAGGGTCACCATGGGCGGCAGCAGCGGCTCGTTGCTGGCGGGTGTCAGTTCGGTCAGCTTGTGCCATTCGGATTCGGCCTTCTGCAGCACCTCGATTTTCCCGACATAACCCATCTCGTCCATGCTGACCAGGCTGATGGCCCAGCCCTCCTCGTCGGCACGGCCGGTGCGGCCGATGCGGTGAATGTGCACCTCGGCGTCCGGCGTCACGTCGACGTTGATGACCATCGCGAGCTGGGCAATGTCCAGGCCACGCGCGGCCACATCGGTGGCCACCAGTACCGAACAACTGCGGTTGGAAAACTGCACCAGCACCTGGTCGCGCTCGCGCTGCTCCAGCTCGCCGAACAAGGCCAGCGCGCTGAAACCCTGGGCTTTCAGATAGGCCACCAACGCGCGGCATTGCGACTTGGTGTTGCAAAACGCCAGCGTGCTGGCCGGGCGAAAGTGGCGCAGCACCTGGGCCACGGCGCCGAGCCGGGCCTCGTCGTGGTCGCTGTCGGGCACCTGGTACCAGCGCTGCTGGATCTTGGTTTTTTCATGCTGCGCCTGCACGGTGATGGTTTGCGGCGCCTTCATGAATTGCTGGCTCAGTTTGGCAATGCCTTCCGGGTAGGTGGCTGAAAACAGCAGGGTCTGTCGCTCTTTCGGGCATTGTTTGGCGACGGTGACGATGTCCTCAAAAAAGCCCATGTCCAGCATGCGGTCGGCTTCGTCGAGCACCAGGGTGTTCATCGCTTCCAGCGTCAGGTGGCCACGTGCCAGGTGGTCCATGATGCGGCCTGGCGTGCCAACCACGATATGCGCGCCGTTTTCCAGGCTGGCGGTCTGGTTGCGCAGCGGCACGCCGCCGCACAGCACCACCACCTTGATGTTTTCTTCGGACCGCGCCAGGCGCCGGATTTCGGTGGCGACCTGGTCGGCCAGCTCACGCGTCGGGCACAACACCATGGCCTGCACCGCAAAACGCCGCGCGTTGAGGTTGGCCAGCAGGGCCAGGGCAAAGGCAGCCGTCTTGCCGCTGCCGGTTTTGGCCTGGGCGATCAGGTCCTTGCCAAGCAATGCCACCGGCAGGCTGGCGGCCTGAATCGGTGTCATGCGGGTGTAGCCCAGCAGTGTCAGGTTGGCGAGGGTGGCAGGATTCAGGGAAAGGGCGCTGAAATCGTTGCCAGCATCCCCCGGACCAGAGGTCGCGGCAATCGTTGCCGGAGAAGGGAAATTAGGTTGGGTCATACACCGATTATCGTGACCAGGGCTCACCAGCCCTTTTTGGGGCCGGTTTCCCCGCCCAAACCCGGTAAGCTGGCGAACATGCGAAACCACCCCTGCCCCTTGCCGGCTTTCTGCCATGGCACCTGACTCGCCTGCCGTAACGGCCGTGGTTCAGGCACTGGGTGCCCATGCCCTGCTGGCCTTTGGCGTCACGCTGCTGCTGGTGCTGGCGGGCGTGGCCGTGCTCTGGCACCTGGCGCAACGCTACGGCTTGCGCCGCAAGGAAAGCCGCTGGCCGCCACTGGCTTACCTGGCCGCCTATCTGGCCCTGGGCTTTGGCATCATCGCCGGCGCGGCTGCGCTGTTTGCGGAAATCGCGGAGATGCTGGGAGACGGCAGGCAACTGGGCCGGCTGGACCTGCTTTTTTCAGACACGCTGGCGGGCAACAGCCCGAAAAACGTGTTGCGCGTGTTTACAACGATCACGCATCTCGGTGATCCCCTCACGCTGACCGTGCTGTGCGTGCTGGTGGCCCTGCTGTTGCTGTACCAGCGCCAGCGCTGGCTGGCCGCAGGATGGGTGCTGGCGATTGCAGGCAATGCGTTGCTCAACCCTGCGCTCAAGGCAATTTTTGCGCGGACCCGTCCGGTGCACGATCAGGCACTGGTGTTTGCCGACGGCTGGAGCTTTCCCAGCGGTCACGCCTCCAGCTCCGTCGTGGCCTACGGCATGCTGGCCTATCTGCTGGTGCGCCTGCTGCCGGCACACTGGCCAGCCAGCCTGCGCATGGCGGCCGTGCTGCTTGCCACGGTGCTGGCGTTCACGATCGGCAGCAGCCGCGTTTTCCTGCAGGTTCACTTTGCCAGCGACGTGCTGGCGGGTTTTGCCTCAGGCACGGCCTGGCTGGCGGTGTGTATAGGCGCGCTGGAGCTGATTCGTTACCGCCAGGCCTTCAACCGTCCAGATTGATAATAGAAAGCACCCAAAGCCCCCGCCCCGCCTGCGCCGACAGCTATCATTTTTACAAACAATCCCCCGCCCGTTGCAGGTTCACGGCGCTGCAGGCATGCTCGAAGGATGCAAAACCTATCCTCCATCCATGAAAAATTTTGACTTTGACCTGTTTGTCATAGGCGGCGGTAGCGGCGGCGTGCGCGCCGCGCGCATGGCGGCGCAACGCGGGGCGCGTGTGGCGCTGGCCGAAGTAGCGGCCATGGGCGGCACCTGTGTCAACGTCGGCTGCATCCCGAAAAAGCTCTACAGCTATGCCGCGCACTATGCCGAAGCCTTTGAGGAATCGCACGGTTTCGGCTGGGCTGGCGAGGCCCCGGTCTTCGACTGGGAGGTTCTCAAGGCGAATCGCGCGCGGGAGATCACCCGCCTGAACAGCATCTATCAGGGCCTGTTGGCCGGCGCCGGCGCGACCATCATCACCGGCTGGGCCACGCTGGTGGACGGTCACACGGTGAAGGTGGAAGACCGGACCTTCACCGCCAAAAACATCCTGATCGCCACCGGTGGCACGCCGACCGTGCCCGCCGTGACCGGGCGCGAGCACATCCTGACCTCGGACCAGATGTTCGACCTGACGCCCTTCCCGAAACGCCTGCTGGTGGTCGGTGGCGGCTACATCGCCTGCGAGTTCGCCTCCATCTTCAATGGCCTGGGCGCCGAGGTGATCCAGGTGCACCGCGGCGAAAAGCTGCTGACCGGTTTTGACGACGATGTGCGCAGCTTTGTCGCCGCCGAGATGGCCAGGACCGGCGTGCGCCTGCAGTTCGGCGCCGAAGTCGCCGCCATCGGCAAAACCGCTGACGGCCTGACTGTCGAGCTCAAGGGCGGGGCTACAGCCTGTACGGTGGATGCCGTGCTCTACGCCACTGGCCGCGTGCCCAACACCAGCGGTCTCGGCCTGGAAGCGGCTGGCGTCAAGCTCAATGCCAAGGGCGCGATTGAGGTCAACAGCCACTACCAAACCTCGCTGCCCTCGGTCTATGCGCTCGGCGACGTGACGGCGCGCCTGCAGCTCACGCCGGTGGCACTTGGCGAAGCCATGGTGGTGGTCGACCATTTGCTGGGCGCTGCCGCCGGCAAGAAGCCGCGCAGCATGAGTTATGAATTTGTGCCGACAGCCGTGTTCACGCACCCGAACATTGGCACGGTAGGTTATTCAGAAGCTGATGCGCGCAAGGAGTTCGGCCACATCTCGGTGTTCCGCGCCGACTTCAAGGCGCTCAAACACACCCTGAGCGGGAGCAGCGAACGCACACTGATGAAGCTGCTGGTGGACGATGCAACCGACCGGGTGGTCGGCCTGCACATGGTGGGCCCGGATGCGGGTGAGATTGTTCAGGGTTTTGCGGTGGCGATGAAAGCCGGCGCCACCAAGGCCGTGTTCGACAGCACCATCGGCATCCACCCGACGGTGGCCGAAGAGTTTGTGACCATGCGCGAGCCGGTGAAAGCCGCGCCGGCCTCAAAGGCTTAAGCGGGCTCGTTGGACTCTGGCGGCAGCACGATGTTGGCGCGTTCAATCGCCGCATCAAAAGCGGCCAGATCGGCATCGGCCTGGAAGGCGGCACGTGTGTCCAGCGGGTGAAACACCTGGTGCTGCAGCCGGCGCAGCGCATCCGACTTTTCCATCGCCTCCAGCACCTGCTGGGGTGCCAGCATCAGTGCAAACGGATTGGCGAGCGGGGTATCGACTCTCATGGCAGCTCCTTGGTAGATCAGTGGCACAGGTGTGTGTTGATGGCTGTGACTGTAGGAGAGCCGGCAAATTTGGGCCAGTCAGCAGGCAGCCAGACCGCATGTAGGCGCCCGGCTGACACATGCACCGCTGTGTCCGACATCTCAGAAAGCCCTTTCTCCCAAATGCCAGGCGCCACGCACGATGGGCATGCCGCCGCTTTTGCGCACGCGGATCAGGTCGGCGCGCAGGCCGGGCGCCAGCTCGCCGCGATCCGTCAGGCCGATCGCCCGGGCCGGGTTGCGGGTGACGGTGTTGACAGCCTTGGGCAGGCTCCAGCCGGCGGTCTCGCACAGCAGAAAGGCCGACTGCAGCAAACTGGCCGGCACGTAGTCCGATGAAAAGATGTCCAGCAGGTCCAGCCGGGCCAGCTCAGCCGCCGACACATTGCCCGAATGCGAGCCGCCCTTCACGAGGTTGGGGCCGCCCATCACGATGGCAATGCCGGCATCACGTGCCGCCTGCGCCGCGGCCACCGTGGTCGGAAATTCGGAGATGGCAATGTTTTCCTCGCTGGCTTGCGCCACGTGTTCGACTTCCGTGTCGTCGTGGCTGGCCAGCGGCACGCCACGCGCATGGCTGGCGGCAATCACGGCGGCGCGGTTGGGGATGGCATAACGCAACTGGTGCGCCGTCAGTTCCGCCACCAGCGCCTCGTACTGCGCATCGTCGAAGCGGCCGTAACGTTCGGAATAACGCCGGTATTTGCCGAGGTCACGCCACTGCCGCTGGCCCGGCGTGTGGTCCATCACGCTGACCAGCTCCAGCAGCGAATCGTCGGCGTAGCGCCCAAAAACCTCGACGATATCGGGAGTCGAAATCTCGCAACGCAGGTGCAGCAGGTGGTCGACCCGAAGCAGGCCTTCACCCCGGCATTCGTGCAGCGCCTGGATGGAAACATGCTGGGTCTGGCTGCGGGCGCCACCGCGGTCCATGTCGCCGATCACGATGGAGTCAAGCACCGTGGTGATACCGGCAGCAGCGCACAAGGCGTCATGCATGACGGTGGCCGAGTGGGCATTCCAGAGCACCCCCGGACGCGGCACCAGGTGTTTTTCCAGGTTGTCGGTATGCAACTCGACCAGGCCGGGCAGCAGCCAGTCGCCGGCCCAGTCTTCGGCACTGGCCACAGACGTATCGCCGCAGTCGATAGATCGGATGTTGTGCCCCTCGATCACCATGCAACCGATGAATTCCTCGTCGGCGGTAACTATCCTGGCGTTTTTGATGATGCGTTGTGTCATGTGCGGTTTCCGGTTCAGTGGGATGGGCGATGCTGTTCAACGTCAAAGCAGCGGCTCGCCACCGCCTCGCGGACTTCGTCGTCGTGAAAAATGCCGACGATGGCAGCGCCCCGTGCACGCGCAGCCCGGATCAGGTCCACCACGACGGCTCGGTTGTCTGCATCCAGCGATGCGGTGGGCTCGTCGAGCAGCAACACCGGTTGGCTGGCGATCAGGCCGTGGGCAATATTGACGCGTTGCTGCTCCCCGCCGGAAAAGGTTGCCGGCGGCAAATGCCAGAGACGCTCCTGCAGGTTCAGGCGTGCCAGCCACTGCGCTGCTTCTGCGCGCGCATCGTCGGCGGCGACACCGAGGCGGCGCAGCGGCTCGGCCACGATGTCCAGCGTCGAGACACGCGGGATCACGCGCAGAAACTGCGACACATAACCCAGGGTACGGCGCCGCACCTCCAGCACTTCGCGCGGTGCGGCTTGCGAGAGGCGGACCCACGCGTCGTCGTGGCGCACACGCACCTCGCCAGCACTGGCACCGTAGTTGCCGTACAGGCAGCGCAGCAACGAGCTTTTGCCGCTGCCGGAGTGGCCGGTCAGCGCCAGGCATTCACCAGCAAAGACGCTGAGGTTGATGCCCGAGAAAACCGGCAGCGCCAGCCCGCCGCGACCGTGCAGGGTGAAGGTTTTTGAAAGTTGGGTGGTTTCAAGCAAGGCAGTCAAGGGTGTCACCTGGTGGGTGTTGATGGAGTGGCCTCAAGGCGTGAGCACCGAGGACACCAGCAGTTGCGTGTAGGCATGCTGCGGGTCGTCAAGCACGCGGTCGGTGAGTCCCTGCTCGACCACCTGCCCGTCCTTCATGACCAGCATGCGGTGCGCTAGCAGGCGGGCGACGGCCAGGTCGTGGGTCACGATCACCGCTGCTAGCTGCAGTTGGTCTACCAGTTCGCGCAGCAGGTCCAGCAAGCGCGCCTGGACCGACACATCAAGTCCGGTGGTCGGTTCATCCATGAAGACCAGCCGCGGGTGCGTGACCAGGTTGCGCGCGATCTGCAAGCGCTGCTGCATGCCGCCCGAATAAGTGCCCGGCAGGTCGTCGATGCGGTCTACATCGAGTTCGACACGCTCCATCCAGTCCAGTGCCTGCCCGCGCAGCTTGCCGTAGTGGCGGCTGCCCAGGGCCATCATGCGTTCGCCGATGTTGGCGCCACCGGAAACATTCATGCGCAGGCCGTCGCGTGCGTGCTGCTCGACAAAACCCCAGTCGGTGCGGGCCAGCCAGCGCAAGCGGGCTTCGGACAGATCGGCCAGGTTGACCAGGCCGGCTTCGCTGCGGGCGGGCGCGGCGCCGGCGGCACCCGCCTCGTCTCGCACGTCGTAATGCACGGACCCGGCATCGCAGGCCAGGCGGGCAGCCACCAAGCGCAGCAAAGTCGATTTGCCGGATCCGGATTCACCCACCACCGCCAGCACCTCGCCCGGATAGAGGTCAAAACTCACATCGCGGCAGGCCCAGCGCAGGCGGTTGGCCTGCATGAACTGTTTGCCGGCGCCGTGAACAGATAGAAGCATGTTGCTGCTCATCGCGCGCCCTCCGCGTCTGCGCGCGCCAGCGCATCAGGCATCTGTACCGCCTGTTGCGTCCCGACATGGCCGGTATCACGGCGTTCGCCGCAGTAGTCGCTGTCCGAACAGACAAACAGGCGGCTGCCGGCGTCGTCCACAATCATTTCATCGAGAAAGCTGTCGGCCGCGCCACACAACGCGCAGGCATGGTCCCAGCGCTGCACCTCGAAGGGATGGTCTTCGAAATCCAGGCTGCGCACTGCGGTGTAAGGCGGAATCGCGTAAATCCGTTTTTCCCGCCCGGCCCCGAACAGTTGCAGCGCCGGATTCATGTGCATCTTGGGGTTGTCGAATTTCGGTATCGGCGAGGGCGAGGCCAGGTATCGCCCGTTGACCAGCACCGGGTAGTCGTAGGTCTTGGAGATCGCGCCGAGCTGGGCAATGTCCTCGTAGAGCTTCACGTTCATCAGGCCATACTCGGCCAGCGCATGCATGGTGATGGTTTCTCGGCGGCGTGGTTCGAGGCGAAACAGCGGCTCCGGCATCGGCACCTGGTAGACCATGATCTGGCCTTCCTTCAGAGCGGTTTCCGGAATGCGGTGCCGGGTCTGGATGATGCTGGCTTCCGTGGTTTTTTCGGTGGTTTCCACACCGGTGGTGCGCGCAAAGAAACGCCGGATGTTGGCCGCATTGGTCGTGTCGTCGGCGCCCTGGTCGATCACCTTGAGCACATCCTCGCGCCCGATGATGCTGGCGGTGACCTGCACGCCTCCCGTTCCCCAGCCGTAGGCAAAAGGCATCTCGCGCGAGCCGAAGGGCACCTGGTAGCCGGGGATCGCCACGGCCTTGAGCATGGCGCGCCGGATCATCTTCTTGGTGCGCTCGTCGAGAAAGCCGAAGTTGTAGTTCTCGTCCATCATGCGGCTTTCTGTATCGTGGCCACCGTCTGCCCAGGGTTCTTTTCACCCGGGTCGGTTTGCTTTTCCTGCGCGTGGGCGGCACGCAGCTTGCGCACCAGTTCCAGCTCCGACTGGAAATCCACGTAGTGCGGCAGCTTCAGGTGCTGCACAAAACCGGAGGCCTCAAGGCTGTCCGCATGCGACAGCACGAACTCCTCGTCCTGCGCCGGTGAGGTGGCCAATTCGCCGAGCTCTCGCGCGCGAAGCGACCGGTCCACCAGCGCCATGGCCATGCTCTTGCGTTCGGCGCCGCCAAAAGCCAGACCGTAACCCTGCGTGAACTGCGGCGGATGCTCCCGGTTGCCGGCAAACTGGTTGATCATCTGGCACTCGGTCAGCTCGACCTCGCCGATGTCAATCGCAAACCCGAGTTCGTCGGCCAGGATTTCCACCGCAACCTTGCCACGCCGGATTTCACCGGCAAACGGATGGCTGTGGGCGTAACCACGCTGGGTGGAGTAACCCAGCGCCAGCAGCCAGCCTTCGTCACCACGCGCCAGCGCCTGCAGGCGCAGCGGGCGCTCTGCCGGAAACATCAGCGGATCACGCGTCAGGTCGCCGGGCGCCTCCTGCGCGCCGGGTTGCGGTATTTCCATCAAGCCCTCACGTGCCATCAGTTCATTGATGCGCGGCATGCTGTCGGGCAAGGCCTGCGCCGCCTCTGCGGGTGCGGCTGGCGCGCCATCGCCCTCACCTTCGGCCAGCAGCGCAAAGTCGAGCAGGCGCTGGGTGTAGTCGTAGGTCGCGCCCAGCACCTGGCCGCCTGGAACATCCTTGAAGGTCGCTGAGACACGCCGCGTCAGTGCCATGCGGGCGGTGTCCATGGGCAGGCTGTAGCCGAAGCGCGGCAAGGTGGTGCGGTAGGCACGCAGCAGGAAAATCGCTTCGATCAGGTCACCGCCAGCCTGCTTGATCGCGAGCGCGGCCAGCTCCGGGTCGTAGAGCGAACCTTCCGACATCACCCGGTCCACCGCCAGCGGCAACTGCTCGCGGATCTGTGCCACCGACAAGGCCGGCAGCGCGGTGTCGCCGCGGCGCTGCGCGGCCAGCAGGCGCCAGGAGGCTTCGATGGCGGCGGTGCCGCCCTTGACTGCAACGTACATGCTCAGGCCTCCTGCCGAGCCGCCTCAAAGGCGGCCTGCGCCCCCTCGGGGGGCAGCGAACAAATGTGAGCGTCGGGGTTCATGCAACTCCCTCCAACCGACGCACACGGGTGGTGCGCGGCAAACCCAGCGCGGTATCCGTGCAGGTAAAAACAATGTCCACACCTTGCGGGAAGGCCGCATGGTTGGCCTGCCACTGGGTCCAGAAACTGTCGGGCAGGCCGGCAAGCCGGACCGTCTGCATGTCGCGTATGCCGGGGCCATGCCACTCCACCGCCGGGCCTTCGCTCAGCGACGGCACCTCGATCAGCAAAGTGGCCGCCTGCTCGGGCGACTCCACCGACCCGGCAGAAAAAGCTTCCAGCGCAGGCATCGCAACCACATCGCCGATCACCGCAAAAGCCGCGTGCGAGGGCGCCGCCGCGACACTGGCGCCGGTATGAAAACGCAGCCAGTCAGCCGCGCTGCCCGGCTGCTGCCACCAGACCGGCGTATCGTCATCGGTCAGGGCCAGCAGCAGGTGGGCCAGTGCGGGGCCGAGGCCTAGACCGGGGACTGGCCGGCCGATGGCCATGCGCTGCCCTGGCCGGGAGAGCGCTTCCAGCACGGCACGAAAGGCCACCTGGGCCTCATGCACAGGGTCGCCAAAACCCGCGCTTACTGCGTGTTGATTCATGCCTCGCCCCGGACAAAAGTAAAAAATTCGACTTTAGAAGCTGCGGCCGAACGGCTGGTGGCCTCGCGCCCTGCCGCCTGCCCTTGTTGCAGCGGTGTTATCAGCTCGCGCAGCAGCTGCGCCTTGCGCGTCTCGTCCTGCAGCAGCGCATCAAACAACGCCACCAGCTCGGCCTTGCGTCGGTCGCGCCCGAGCGTGTAGCCGACACCCAGCGCGCCGGTGCCCACCCGCAGCGCACAACGCGTGACGGTGGCCTCGCCCAGATTGAAGGCATCGCCGGTGCCGCCGACCCGGCCGCGCAGCATGACCATGCCCGGCTCGGGTGGCCGGACATGTTCTATGGGCGGCAGGTCCGCCAGCGCCATCAATGCCTGCTCCAGCTCGGCCCGCCCGGCGCGCGACAGCACGCCCAGCCAGTGCTTGCGCACGCGCTGGTTTTCATCAATAGCTCGGTTTGTCATACAGATGTCTAAATCAGTCACTAAAGTTGAAGACGGTGCAAAAAACACCACAGCAAATGCAAGAACACCCTAGGAGCCTGGGCGGCAGAAGGAACGTCGGCTGCAAAGCGGCCGCGACGGTCCATTTTTCACCGACTTTTTGCCCCATAGCTACGGCTATGAGGCTGCAAACCCGGCAAAAACTGTCCTCGCCGGGGCCACTTTTCGCTTCGACGCCTTCTGCCGCCCAGGCTCCTAGTTCAACCGGACAACATGACCAAATGATGACAAGCGAACGAGCTCTTTCAAGCGCGCCCGGCCGACGCAGCGGCGTGGCGGTCTGGAAACAGATTGCCGACACGCTCAGCGCGGAAATCCGCAACCGCGCCTTCACCGCCAGCGGCCGTCTGCCCAGTGAAAACGAGTTGTCGCAGCGCTTCGGCGTGAACCGCCACACGCTGCGCCAGGCCGTCGCCGCGCTGCAGCTTGACGGGCTGGTGCGCATCGAGCCGGGACGCGGCACCTTTGTCCAGCACGAGCTGCTCGACTATGTGTTGTCTCGCCGGACCCGCTTCAGCGAGAACCTCCAACGCCAGGGACTGCTGCCGAGCAAACAGTTGCTTACCGCCCGCGAAATGCCTGCCCCGGAGCGTGCCGCACACGAACTCAGGCTGGACAAGGGAGCCAGGGTGTTGATGGTGGAAATGCTGGACGAAGCCAACAACCAGCCGATTGCACTGGCCACCGCGTATTACCCCGCTGCACGCTTTTCCGGGCTGCTGGAGATGCTGAACGACGGAACCCGCACCACCGACATCCTGCGCCATTTCGGTGTCGCCGATTACCTGCGTGCAGAAAGTCGCATCACCACGCAAATGCCTTCCGATGAAACCGCACGTCTGCTCAAACAGGCCACCAACCGGCCGGTGTTGTGTGTCGAATGCCTGGATGTGGACATGGACGGACGGCCCATCAAATACGGCGAGACGGTTTTCTGCGGCGACCGGGTGCAACTGGTGGTCAGCGCCGGTCAAGACGTGGGAGAAGGCGCATGAGTGCGCGTTACGCCATTTATTTTTCACCCGCCAAGACCTCACCCTGGTGGGCCTTCGGTGCGCACTGGCTGGGCCGCGATGAAAACGACAACAGGGCACTGCCTCAACCAGAAGCGCCGGGTATCAGCCCGGCCGAGCTTGAATACATCACGGCAGAGCCGCGCCGTTATGGTTTTCACGCCACGCTCAAAGCCCCTTTCCACCTTTCGGCCGGCCACGACGAGGCCGACCTGGTCGCGCGGCTGGGCCATCTTGCGCGCGCGCTGGCACCCGTGGCGCTGAGCCCCCTGCAGCTTGCCACGCTGGGCAACTTTGTGGTTTTGGTTCCCGAAATTGCGCCGGAAGGTTTGCAGGCGCTGGCTGCAGCCTGCGTCACCGACCTGGACGACCTGCGCGCGCCGCTGAGCGACGCGGAACTTGCGCGACGCAGCGCCAGTCTCGATGCGCGTGAAACAGAGTTGCTGGCCCTGCATGGTTATCCGTATGTGCTGGAGCGTTTTCGCTTTCACCTGACGCTGACCGGGCCCGTGGAGGCAGCGGTCGCCGAACGGGTCAGCCACGCCCTTGCCGGTGACGTGGCCTGTCTCAACCTGGAGACTCCCCTGTCTCTGGACCGGCTCTGCCTGTTTGTTGAAACAAGCCCAGGCGCCGCTTTTCAGCGCGTCATCGATATCCGGCTTTGCGCATGAATCCGGTGCTGGACCGCCGCGCAGGGTCGCCCCAAGCAAGGTCAACCCCCTCGGGGCTGGCGCCTGCGGCTCCAAACCTGCCTGCGCAGGTTTGGACAGGCGACAGAAGCGAAGCCTCCGGCGAGCGGCGGCCTGCAAGGCGCAGCGCAGTACGCGAAGCGACCAGCGTGGGGGCTCGGTCATGACGGGCGCCTGGGTATTTGTCTGCGGCCCCTCCGGCTCGGGCAAGGACAGCGTGATCGCGTATGCACAACACGCCCTGGCGGACCGCGCCGACATCGTCTTCACGCGGCGCTTCGTGACCCGCCCGGCACACGCGGGCTCTGACCACGATCCGGTGACTCCAGCGGCCTTTGCCGCGCTGGTGCAGGCGGGTGGCCTGAGCTGGCACTGGCAGGCCCACGGCTTTTTCTATGGCATCGCGCAGCACTACGAAGAAGCGGTGCAGTCAGGCTGCCTGGTGGTTGTCAATGGATCGCGCGAGCATGTCCACGGTTTGCGGTCTGCGCCCAGTCTGCGCGTGCTTCACATTCACGCCGATCACGACGCGCTGGCCCAGCGCCTGATGCGACGCGGCCGCGACAGCGCCGAAGCGGTGGCCCGACGCCTGGCGCGCAATAGCCACTTCGACAACCTGCGTGCCGACTGTGTGATCGTCAACGGTGGTGAGTTGGCTCAGGCCGGCCAGCAGCTTGCCGACTATCTTGCAGGCGCCGGCGAGACGCAGCTAACGCGCTCTAGAACGCCGGCATAGTGTGTCCACCCAGGCGTTGAAGTTTCCGGATTTTTGGCACAATCGTCCCAGCGCCGAAGCGCCACGGCATCTGCGGCAAACGCCTGGACCATAAAGGCATGGGCTTCATCCCCCGAGAAAGGCCCGCCCTGCAACACCAGGCTTCGTTTGGAAGCCGGCGACAGGCCCGCCCAATAGCTTGGATCCACCCGGCACAGATAACGCTTGGCGTCGACATGCATGCGAATCGGTGCCAATACAGCATCCGGAAACACACCCCGCAAAAATGGCAGCGCCATGAACTGGTGCAGGTCGTCCGCGCCGACGGATTTGGGCCGCTGTTCGAGTGCGAGCAGGTGCCCGAGGTCATGCAGCAGCGCGGCCGCGATCAGGGCCGGGCAGGCGTCGGCCTGCTCGGCCAAGTGCGCGCACTGCAGCGCATGCTGCTGCTGGGTGACGGCCTCGGCGCCGTACTGAACCGCCCCGTTCGCATGGAACAGTTCGGTGATCTCATCGAGAGTCAGCGCCATACCCGCTGTCCTAGACCAGTGCCTTGCGGATACGCGCCGATATCAGGTCAATGACGCTGACGGTGACCACAATGATGATCATCACCGCGCAGGTTTCGGCGTACTGGAAACCTCGGATGATCTCCCACAGCACCACGCCAATGCCGCCCGCGCCCACCATGCCGACCACCGAAGCTGAGCGCACATTCGACTCAAAGCGGTACAAGGTGTACGAAATCCACAGCGGCAACACCTGGGGAATCACACCATAGAGGATTTCCTCCAGCGCATTGGCGCCGGTGGCCCGTATGCCCTCGACCGGCTGCGGGTCAATCGACTCCACTGCTTCCGAAAACAGCTTGGCCAGGATGCCCGTCGTGTGTATCCAGAGCGCGAGCACACCGGCAAAAGGCCCCAGCCCGACGGCCACAATGAACAGCATCGCAAACACCATCTCGTTGATCGCGCGTGCCGCGTCCATTAGCCGGCGCACCGGCTGCCGCACCCAGACCGGCGCGATATTGGCGGAGGACAGCAGCGCCAGCGGCACGGCACAGACCACGGCCAGCGCCGTGCCCCACAGCGCGATCTGCACCGTGATCACCATCTCATGCAGGTAGTTGGGCCACTCCTTGAAGTTGGGCGGAAAAAAACTGGCTGCGTACTCGGCCATGTTGCCGGAGTCGCGCAACAGGTCCAGCGGGCGCATGTCGGCGCCCTTCCATGACAGGGCCAGCAAGGCCAGCAGCACGCCCCAGGCCATCAGGCCCAGCAGGCTGGTGCGCGGCATGTCCGGCAGCGCAGGCGGCGTTGGCACCGGCAGGCGCGCAGTGGTACTCACGGCCGGGCTCAGTTCTTGGTCAGCTCTGCGAGCTTGCGGTCAATCTCGGCGACTTTGGCCTGCTTCTCGGCGCCTGGTAGCGAGGCATCGGCTTCGAACTTGTTGCGCTCCTTGAACAGCTCAAGCTGGCGGATCGGAATCAGTTGGGCATTGGTTGAAGGTTTGAAACCGGACAGCTTGGAGAGCTTCATCAGCGTCTCTTTCTCGTGCGCGCCGCCCTTGCCATAGCTAAACAGGAAGTCCTTGATCTTCTGCTTGGACACCTCTGGCAGGTCCTTGCGCATGACGAGGGGGTCCAGCGGAATCAGCGGGGACGTCCAGACAATCCGGATGTCCTTGAATTTCTCTGGCAGCGCGTCCTTGATCTTGTCGAGGTTCTCGCTGTTGTTGGTGGCCACATCCACCTGTTTGTTGGCCACAGCCAGCGCGTTGCTCTCATGGTTGGCGCCGCGCGACACCTTGAAGGCGGTCTTGGCATCGATTTTGTTTTGCGCAAAGACGTAATAGCTGGGCACCAAGAAGCCCGAGGTGGAGTTGGGATCGCCATTGCCGAAAGACAGGCTCTTGGCGTTCTTGAGCACGTCGTCCAGGTTCTTCAGGGGACTGTCCTTGTGCACGATCAGATGTGAGTAATAGCCCTGGGTGCCGTCGGCGTTGACCATCTGGGCGAACACTTCGCCATTGGCGCGGTCCACCGCCTCCATGGCTGCCTTGTTGCCATACCAGGCCACATGCACTTTGTTGAAGCGCATGCCTTCGATGATGCCGGCGTAGTCGGGCGCGAAGAAGGCATTGATCTTGTAGCCGGTCTTTTTGGCCATGTCGTCCAGTAACGGCTGCCAGCTCGACTTCAGGTTTTGCGAGGACTCGGTGGAAATGATGCCGAAGTTTATTTCCTTGAGGTCTTGCGCATGGAGGGGGGCCAGGGCCAGCAGCGTCGTGGCAGCCAGCCCGGTCAATAGTTTCTTGATCATGGTGATTCCTTGAGGAGATGTTTAAGAAAGGTGAGATCAGGCAGCCTGTGCCATCGGCGTCGGCCAGGCCAGGTGGGGAACGGGTTTGACCTTGTCTTCCAGGCTGGAAATGGCATCGCCCAGGGACAGGATGTCATCGGCTTCGGCGCCGTACAGATCACGCAGCACGGCAGGCGTCAGGCCCACGGAGGGGCCGTCGTACACCACCTTGCCCTGGTGCAGGGCGATGGTGCGGACGCAGTACTTCATGGCCACATTGACCTGGTGCAGCGACACCACCACGGTGCAGCGGTCTTCACGGTTGATGCGCGCCAGGATGTCCATCACCTTGCGCGAGGACTCCGGGTCGAGCGAGGCAATTGGCTCATCGGCCAGCACTACTTTGGCGCCCTGCACCATGGCGCGTGCAATGGCGGCGCGCTGCTGCTGGCCGCCCGACAGAGTGGAAGCGCGCTGCGCAAAACATTCGGCAATGCCGACCCGGCGCAAAGCTTCGATGCCCCTGGCTTTCTCCTCGGGCGTGAACCAGCGGATCAGGCTGCGCCACATCGGCACCCGGTGCAGGGTGCCGGCCAGCACATTGACCAGCACCGGCAGGCGGCCCACCAGGTTGAACTGCTGGAACACAAAACCGATGCCAGAACGCACGGAGCGGATGTTGGCAGCGATTTTTCCCTTGCTCTGCACCGTGCGGCCGTGGATCACGATGGAGCCCTGCCCGGCCGAATCGCCGGCCATCAGGCCCGCCATGTGTCGCAGCAGTGTGGATTTTCCGGAGCCGGAAGCCCCGATCAACGCCACCATCTCTCCGGGCGCAATGCTCAGGTCGATCTGTTGCAGCGCCTTGCGGCCATTGCCAAATGTCTTGCTCAGCGTGTTGATGCGGATGGCAGTTTCCATGGTCTCTCCAAGTGGTGTTGCCATTGAATCTAGGGTCGCAATGTGTCGGTTTCGTGTCAGTGGCAGTCAAAACCCGCGTTTCGGTGAGCGGGGCACAATAAGCCCATGCCCTACCTGCCTGCCTTCATCGCGCCCACCCGCTACACCGACCCTGCCGCCGCGCTGGCGCAGGTACGGCTGATTTACGACCAGCAGATCGCGCATTTGCGAAGCGCCATGCACCGCTACGTGGCCGGCGAAACCCTGCCCGGCCATGTGCGGGCTTGTTACCCCTTTGTGCGCATACACACCGAGACCGTGGCCCGCGCCATCCTGGAAACGCCCGACATCGAGCAGCTCAGTTATGGCTTTGTCGCTGGCCCCGGCCGCTTCGAGACCACACTGACCCGGCCCGACCTGTATGGCAACTACTACCTCGAACAGTTCCGGTTGCTTCTGCAGAACCACTCGGTGGAACTGGAAGTGGGCACCAGCACCCAGCCGATTCCGGTGCACTTCTCGTTTGCCGAACACGACCACATCGAGGGCAGCCTGAGCGCCGCACGCCGCATGCTGATGCGCGACGTGTTCGACCTGCCAGACCTGGCCGCCATGGACGACGGCATTGCCAACGGCACCTACGAGGCCAGCCCCGGCGAGCCGCAGCCACTGGCGTTGTTCACCGCCGCGCGCGTCGACTATTCGCTGCAGCGCCTGCGCCACTACACCGGCACCTCACCAGACTGGTTCCAGAATTTCTTGCTCTACACCAACTACCAGTTCTATATCGACGAGTTCGTTCGGCTCGGCCATGAGGAAATGGCCCAACCCGGCAGCGAGTACATCGCCTTTGTCGAACCCGGCAACGTGGTGACGCGGCGCGCCGGTCTGCCACCCGTGGCCGGCGACGAACTCGGCATGGCGCCGCCGCGCCTGCCGCAGATGCCGGCCTACCACCTGATGCGCGCCGACCGCAGCGGCATCACCATGGTCAATATTGGCGTCGGCCCAGCCAATGCCAAGAACATCACCGACCACATCGCCGTGCTGCGCCCGCATGCCTGGATCATGCTGGGCCACTGCGCCGGCCTGCGCAACAGCCAGCAGCTCGGCGACTACGTGCTGGCCCATGGTTATGTGCGCGAGGACCATGTGCTCGATGAAGAGCTACCGCTGTGGGTGCCGATTCCGGCGCTGGCCGAAATCCAGGTGGCGCTGGAGCGAGCGGTCAAGGACGTGACTCGCCTCGAAGGGCCAGACCTCAAACGCATCATGCGCACCGGCACGGTAGCCTCCACCGACAACCGCAACTGGGAGCTGCTGCCGGGCAACCAGCCGCAGCGCCGTTTCAGCCAGAGCCGCGCCGTCGCGCTGGACATGGAAAGCGCCACGATTGCCGCCAACGGTTTCCGTTTCCGGGTGCCTTACGGCACGCTGCTGTGTGTCAGCGACAAGCCGCTGCACGGCGAGATCAAGCTGCCGGGCATGGCCAACCACTTCTACCGGGAACGTGTGGACCAGCATTTGCGCATCGGCATGCGCGCCATCGAGTTGCTGCGCGAACAGGGCACGACGCAGTTGCACAGCCGCAAGCTGCGCAGTTTTTCGGAAGTGGCGTTTCAGTAGTGAGCGCTACTGAGCGTTTTAAAATTCATATTCGTCAAAACGCTCAACTCCTCACCCCATCCCCCTCCCAAGGGGCGAGTGTGAAAGCAGTCCAATTCACTGTCGTGTATTTGGAAAAGATCAATAATGACGAGGGCGTTCCTGCTCATTCAACAGGGGCCGCATGGCCAGCAGGCCGAGCGCCGGTCCCAGCCCCAGCCAGGGCAGCAGCGTTGCCAGGGGATAGTGCGGCAGCAGCGACAAAAACAGCTCAATGCTGACAATTGAAATGGCAAAACCGATGCTATTGGTCAACGTCAGCACACTGCCGACCGCCTGAGGCGGGGCATTGCGCGCCGTCAGCGCGGAAAACTGCGGCGAATCACCCGACACCGTCATGCCCCACAGCAGCAGCCACGCGGCGAACCAACCCGCACTGGCATCCATGAACCAGGGTGCGAGCAGGCAGCACAGTCCGCTCGCGGCCAGTTGCACGGTGGCGACCCGCGCACTGCCCACGCGCTGCGCAATCCAGCCGCCGCCCACGCAACCCACAGCGCCGACGCCCAGCACGGCAAACGCCGCCAGCGAGAGCGGTGCCCCATCGAGCCGGGTGGCCAGGATCAGCGGCACCAGCACCCACAGGGTATAGAGCTCCCACATGTGGCCAAAGTAGCCCAATACTGAGGCGCGCACACGCCAGTCAGTCCACAGCGCGCCGAGCGCCCGCCATTCCAGCGCGCTGCGCCTGACCGGCGCATGAAGCGGCAGCGGTGGATCCGGCAACAAAACATATAGCAACAGGCCACCGCAGGCTGCCAACGCGGCCACGCCCAGCATGACACTGGGCCAGGGCAATGCTCCACTCAGGCCACGCAGGGCATGGGCGCTGGCCGAGCCCAACACCAGTGCGCCAATCAGCAAGCCCAGTGCCGCACCCAGGCCCTTGCTGAACCACTGCGCGGCGATCTTCATACCGACCGGGTAAATACCAGCCAGAAAAAACCCAGTGGCCATGCGCCAAAAGAGCAAGGCCGTGAACTCGCGCACCATCCACCATGCACCCACCGTGCACAAGGCCCCGGCCAGCGAGCACAAGAGAAACACCCGCCTCGGCGAAAACCGGTCAGCGATGGCCAGCAGCGCGAACACCAGCGTACCCAGAATGAAGCCGAGTTGCAACGCAGACGTCAGCGTACCGACCGCCGAAACGGGCCAACCCAGCTCCCGCTGCAGATCGGGCATAACCGCATTGACCGCAAACCACAGCGAGGTCCCCGCGAACTGCGCCAACACCAGCACAGGCAGCACACGACGTGGTGGAGGGGCATCGGTCATGATCGGCCTAAAGCGTGGGCCCCCCACTGGAGGGATACGATGGCGCAGGTTGTGATGGTGACGGGGATGACGCCAGTTCAGCCCGCAGCAGCGGCAGGTACTGTGTATAGTCGCGCTGCATGAAATCGACCAGTGCTTCGCGCACCTTGCAGCGCAGATCCCAATTCAGGCTCGCGTTGCCCGAGGTCACGAGCACGCGCAACTGCATGCTGCGCTCGCCGGCGTCCACCACCTGCAGCAGGCACAGGCGCTGGTCCCATTCCGGGGAGGCTTCACAGACGCGCTGCGCCTCGGCGCGCAGCGGCGCCAGCGGCATGCGGTAGTCCACCCACAGGAACACCGTGCCGATGATGCTGGCGCTTTTGCGCGTCCAGTTCTGGAAGGGATTTTCAATGAACCACTGCAGCGGAATGATGAGGCGGCGCTCGTCCCAGATTTTGAGCACCACATAGGTGCCGGTGATTTCCTCGACACGGCCCCACTCACCTTGGACGATCAGCACGTCGTCCAGCCGGATCGGCTGGGCCAGCGCGATCTGCAGCCCCGCAATCAGGTTGCTGAAGACCGGCCGCGCCGCAATACCCACGACCAAGCCCACCACACCGGCCGAGGCCAGCAGGCTGGCGCCGAACTGGCGTGCGCCCGGAAAAGTCATCAGCATCAGCGCCACGCCCGCCAGCAGCACCACAAACATGGCGGTGCGCGCGAGCATGCGGGTCTGGGTGTGGACGCGGCGCGCCTGCAGGTTGTCCTCGACATCAACCGGATGCCGGGCGATCACGCCCTGGGCCAGACCGCGAATGGCGCGCAGCCCGAGCCAGGTGAGTACCAGCAACAGCAGCAGCGCGTTGCCATGGCGAACGCCAGCGATCAGCGGAAAATTGTCGGGCGCGCCCTGCCACACTGCCTGCCAGGCGATCAGCGGCAGCAGCAACTGGGCCGGTGCCCGGCACTGCCGGGCCACCACGGCTGCCACTGGCATGAAGCGTGTGAGGCGCAGCACCAGCGCCGAACCTGCGGCATGCACCAGCAGGGCCAGCGCCAGCGCCAGCGCCGCCACCAGCAGGATGCGCAAGGTGGAGTCGTCGGCCCAGCCGAGCAGGTTGACGAGTTCCGGAAACTGCATGTATCCGTTCTCAGGCGATACGCGGCTTGACGCGTGATGCCGCCAGCCTGGCGTTGTCGCGCGCAGTTTGCACATCGGCATCAAAAGCCAGGGCCACACCCATGCGGCGTTTGACAAAACTCTCGGGCTTGCCGAACAGGCGAATGTCGGTGTTGGGCACACGCAGCGCGTCGGCCACACCGTCGAACACAATGCCCTGCGCATCGACCCCGCCGTAAATCACCGCGCTGGCGCCGGGGCTTTTCAGCGCGGTGTTGACCGGCAGGCCGAGGATGGCGCGGGCATGAAGTTCGAATTCGTTTTGCCATTGCGTGCACATCGTTACCATGCCGGTGTCGTGCGGCCGCGGGCTGACTTCGCTGAACCAGACCTCGCTGCCCTTGACAAACAGTTCCACGCCGAACAGCCCGAGGCCGCCCGGCTTGCCGTCATGGCCGATGCCAAGGTTGTCGGTCACAGCCTTGCAGATGTCGCGGCTTTTCTGCAGAGCGGCGGCGGCCATGGGCTGCGGCTGCCAGCTCTCCACATAGTCGCCGCTGACCTGGATGTGGCCAATGGGTTCGCAGAAATGGGTTTCGATCTGTCCGTCGGCGCCCACGGCGCGCACGGTGAGCTGCGTAATTTCGTAGTCAAAGTCGATAAAGCCTTCAACAATCACGCGGCCATGACTGACGCGGCCACCGGCCATCGCGTAGTCCCAGGCCTTTTTAACGTCGTCCGGGCCGGCGATCTTGCTCTGGCCCTTGCCGGACGAACTCATCACCGGCTTGACAACGCAGGGGTAGCCGATCATGGTGTCGATAGCGGCCTGCAATTCGGACAGCGAATCGCAAAACACGTAGGGGCTGGTCGGCAGGCCCAGGGTTTCGGCCGCCAGCCGGCGAATGCCCTCGCGGTCCATGGTCAGGCGCGCGGCGCGGGCCGTGGGCACCACGCGAACAATACCGGCGGCTTCGAGCTCTTCCAGCATGGGCGTGGCAATCGCCTCGATCTCGGGCACCACCAGGTGCGGCCGCTCTTTTTCAATCAGCGCCTTGAGCTGCGCCGGATCACTCATGGTGATGGTGCGCGCGTGGTGGGCGACCTGCTGGCCCGGCGCGTTCTCGTAGCGGTCGGTGGCGATGGTCTCCACCCCCAGGCGCTGTAAGGCAATCAACACCTCCTTGCCGAGCTCGCCGGAGCCGAGCAGCATGACTTTGGTTGCGTGGGGGGACAGGGGGGTGCCGAAGGTGGTCATGAAAGATGAGTTAAGAAATGCTCAGAAAAATGCTTGTATTACGAACACTCAACCCCGTCAGGCTGCGAGCGCAAAACGCTCGTCGTTGCGCATTGCAATCGTTTTCAGCTCCTTGGCAAGAGCGTCTTTTGCTATCGCCGTGTCATAGTCAAGTTGCAGGCCACTCCAAAAGCCTTCGCTGGTCCCGAAAAAGCTCGACAGCCGAAGGGCCGTGTCGACGCTGATGCCTCGCTTGCCCGCCAGAATGGCTGCAATACGGGTCAGGGGCACATGAATTTCTTTCGCAAGCCGGTACGGCGTCAGCGCCATGGGCTTGAGGAACTCTTCGGCAAGTATTTCGCCGGGATGCGGGTAGGGTATTTGGCGTGTCATGGAAACTCCTTTTTATCGATGAGGCAGAAAGACAGTCAGTGATAGTCAACAATTTCCACATTTACCGGGCCCTTGACTGTCCAGCTAAAACAAATGCGCCATTGGTCATTGACGCGAACGCTGTGTTGGCCTCTTCGATTTCTTTTCAAGGCCTCGAGCCTGTTTTGCGGTGGGATACTCAGATCCGTCAACAGGGCCGCCCGATGAAGCATGGCCAGTTTGCGTATGGCGACTACCTCAATATTGACCCATCGTTTCACTCGCTGGCCTTCAAAGAAGCTTTGGGTGTCTGCGCACTTGAAGCTCAAGATCATGACAAATAGTAACGCAAAACGTTAGCATCGTCGAACGTTACTACTTCTGTTACTACTTCTGAACTTAACCATGCACGCCATCCGTGATTTGATTTTAGATAACAATAATTCTCATTTGCAAACATATCAACCTTGGGGCAGCCCTTCGTGCTGTCATTGAAAACATGTCTCTCCCCTCTAAAGTGAGTGCAGCAACGCCTGCGCCTGAATCCGCCCCCCGTCAACGCAGGCCGCCGCGGCATGTTCAGGTCAGCCGCGTACAGGCGCTGAGCCCGGCCATGCGCCGCATCACCTTGACCGGCGCCGAGCTCGAAGGTTTTGCGCCTGTTGGGCCGGCCAGCTACATCAAGCTGATCTTTCCGGAACCGGGACAGACCGAGCCCAGCCGCCCGCTGCCCGACGGGCCGCGCGCCGTCTCCATGCGCACCTACACACCGCTGGCCGTGCGGCCAGAAGCCCTGGAAGTGGACGTGGACTTTGTGCTGCACGGCGAAGGCCCAGCCTCAAGCTGGGCGGCCCAGGCCAGCGTCGGGCAGGTGCTGTTTTTGATGGGACCGGGTCCCGGCTACGCGCTGGATGCCGACGCCCCACACCACTTGCTGATTGCAGACGACAGCGCGCTACCAGCGGTGGAAACCATTCTGGCCGCCCTGCCCGCGACAGCGCGTGCGCAGGTTCTGCTGGAAGTGATCACTGCCGCCGAAGAACGGACGCTGCACAGCCCGGCGCAACTGGACCTGACCTGGCTGGAACGCGGCACCGACCATCGCGCGGCCGGCCTGCCAACAGAAAAGGCCTTGCGCGCCCTGCCGCCCATCGCCCCGGATACCAACATTTACCTGGCCTGCGAAGCGGCGGCCATGCGCCGCATTCGGACGCTGCTGACCAGTGAGCTGGGCGTCAGCCGCAACCAGATCGTGGGCCGGGGCTATTGGAAACTCGACGTGAGGAACCACCCCGACCATGACTACGGCGAGGATGCCTGAGCCCTCACCCTTTCCTGCCGCGCAGCAGCACCCACTGGCAACTGGCCGCACCCACGGCCAGCAAGGCATAACTGGCCATCTTGCCGTCCCGGCCGAACAGCACCAGACCGGTCAGCAACAACAGCACGCCCGCTATAAAAATAATAGCTGCTTGTGCCCACAGGGTATGGGTCAGAGACCTTTTTGATCGTAAAAATCCGGAGAAGATACGGGCCAGCAGCACCAGCAGTAGCGCCACAAAAGCGGCTGGCGCCACAAAATTGAGCAACTGGTTGGTTAGATTGAGTGCGGTCATGGCCTGTGGGCGGATTGTCGGCCGGCTTGCCGTGTATCAATTGGATTGAAAGAATGTAAGCACCAGCCCATCCCTTCAATTTTATAATCTCATGATGTCAGTCTGGGCCCTGGGCATCAACCATACCACTGCACCGCTCGATTTGCGGGGCCGGTTTGCGTTCGCCATCGACCAGGTCGAGCCCACCCTCAAGGGTTTGCGCAGCGCGCTGGCGCGGCAGCCGGAAGCGACGCTGCTGTCCACCTGCAACCGCACCGAGATCTACTGCGCCAGCGACCGGTCCGACATCGACCACACGCTGGACTGGCTGGCGCACCACGGCGGCGTGTCGCCGGCCCTGCTGCGATCGCATGCCTACACGCTGGAAAACGACCAGGCCGCGCGTCACGCCTTTCGCGTCGCCAGCGGACTGGACTCCATGGTGCTGGGGGAGCCGCAAATTCTCGGCCAGATGAAGCAGGCCGTGCGCGCGGCCGAAGATGCCGGCGCCATGGGCAGCACCCTGCACCAGTTGTTCCAGCGCTCCTTTTCGGTGGCCAAGGAAGTGCGCAGCAGCACCGAGATCGGCGCGCACAGCATCAGCCTGGCGGCCGCGTCGGTGCGGCTAGCCGGCCAGCTGTTCGAGGATCTCGGCGATATCCGCGTGTTGTTTGTCGGCGCCGGCGAAATGATCGACCTGGCCGCGACCCACTTCGCCGCCAAAAACCCCAAATCGATGACGGTGGCCAACCGCACGCTGGAACGCGGTGAAAAACTCGCCGGGCGTTTCGGTGCCGAGGTCATGCGCCTGGCCGACCTGCCCAGCCGCCTGCACGAATTCGACGCGGTGATCAGCTGCACCGCCAGCACCCTGCCCATCATCGGCCTGGGTGCGGTGGAGCGCGCGGTCAAGCTGCGCAAGCACCGCCCGATGTTCATGGTGGACCTGGCCGTGCCGCGCGACATCGAGCCCGAGGTCAAGGAACTGCCGGACATCTACCTCTACACCGTGGACGACCTGGCCCATGTGGTGCAGACCGGCAAGGACAGCCGGCAGGCGGCAGTGGCGCAGGCTGAGGTCATCATCGACGCCGGTGTGCAGAACTTCATGCACTGGCTGGGTCAGCGTCGCACCGTGCCGCTGATCCAGCAGCTCAATGCGCAAACCGACGCCTGGCGCGCCGCCGAAATCGCGCGCGCGAAAAAGCTGCTGGCCCGCGGCGAGTCGGTCGACACCGTGCTCGACGCGCTGTCGCGCGGCCTGACGCAAAAAATGCTGCACGGCGCGCTGGCCGAGCTGCACGCCGGCGACGCCGACAGCCGCGAAGCCACCGCGCAGACAGTGTCGCGCCTGTTTCTGCGCGGCGGCCTGTCCAACGAAAACAAAGAGCGTTAGCGGCGCTGTAGCCCTGACCGGCCGGCGCGCCCGCTGGCCCCTCCCGCTACCGGCACCTGGTCGGATGCCCCTTCACCATCGTTTTGCCCCCGCGCGTTTTCTCCCATGAAACCCTTTCTCCGCCAGACCCTGGACCGCCAGATATTCCGCCTGCATGAGCTCGACGCACTGCTGTCGGCCAGCGACGTGGTCAGCAACATGGACCGCTTCCGCAGCCTGACGCGTGAACATGCCGAGCTTAGCATCGTGGTGGGCCAGTACCAGCGCATGACGGCGCGCGAAGCCGACCTGGCCGGCGCACAGGCCATGCTGGCCGAGGCGAAGGACGACCCGGAAATGGCCGCGATGGCGGAAGAAGAAATCAGCGCCGCGCAGGCAGACATCACCTCCCTGGACGCCGACCTGCAGCTGATGCTGATTCCGAAAGACCCGGACGATGCGCGCCCGGCCTTCATCGAGATCCGTGCCGGCACTGGCGGCGACGAGTCGGCACTGTTTGCGGGCGACCTGCTGCGCATGTATTCGCGCTTCGCAGAGCGCAAGCGCTGGGCAGTCGAGATCATCAGCGAGTCGCCGAGCGAGCTCGGCGGCTACAAGGAGGTCGTGATCCGCGTCGATGGCGCCGACGATGCGCTGGGCGTGGGTGTCTACGGCAAGCTGCGTTTCGAGTCCGGCGGCCACCGTGTGCAGCGTGTGCCCGCGACCGAGACCCAGGGCCGCATCCATACCAGCGCCTGCACGGTCGCCGTGCTGCCCGAGCCCGACGAGGCTGTCGCCATCCAGATCAACCCGTCCGACCTGCGCATCGACACCTACCGCGCCAGCGGCGCCGGTGGCCAGCACATCAACAAGACCGACTCGGCCGTGCGCATCACGCACCTGCCGACCGGCATCGTCGCCGAATGCCAGGACGGCCGCAGCCAGCACAGCAACAAGGCGCAGGCGCTCAAGGTGCTGACCGCCCGCATCCATGAAAAGGACCGGTCCGAACGCGCTGCCCAGGACGCCGCCACGCGCAAGGGCCTGATCGGAAGTGGGGATAGAAGCGACCGGATTCGGACCTACAACTTCCCGCAGGGGCGGCTCACCGACCACCGCATCAACCTGACCCTGTACAAGCTGCTGTCCATCATGGAAGGTGACATGGACGACGTGGTGACCGCGCTGCAGGTGGCGCGCGGAGCGGAGCTGCTGGCCGAGCTGGAATCGGCTTCGAACGGCTGAATTTATGAACAAGATCGGCCTCCAGCCCATGCCCAGTATGGGCAAGCAGCTCCTTATTTAATAGCAGACAATGACCGCCCCGGCTTTCCCGACTACCCCGAGCTATGCCCAGGCACTGGCGGCAGCGCAGACGTTGGGCCTGGAGCGGCTGGACGCGCAACTGCTGCTGCTCCATGCGCTGGGTCGACCCGACAGTGACCGGGGCTGGCTGCTGGCGCATGACGACGATATGCTGCCTGGCGAAGCTGCCGCCCGGTTCCGGGCACTGAGCCTGCGCAGGGCTGCCGACGAACCGCTGGCCTACATTGTCGGCAGCAAGGAGTTCTTCGGCCTGCAACTCCAGGTCGATGCCCGCGTGCTGGTGCCGCGCCCCGACACCGAAACCCTGGTGGACTGGGCGCTGCAGGCTTTGTCAGGGCCTGGCATGCCGGCCTGCGCGCAGGTGCTGGACCTCGGCACCGGCAGCGGCGCGATTGCGCTGGCACTCAAAAAAAACCGGCCAACGCTGGACCTCACAGCCGTCGATGTGAGCGCCGGCGCCCTCGCCGTGGCCAGCGCAAACGCCAGCCGCCTTGGGCTGGCTATCCACTTCATCGAAGGCAACTGGCTTGAAAATGTAAGCAGCCACTTTCACTTGATCGCAAGCAACCCGCCCTATGTCATCGATGGCGATTCCCATCTGTCTGCCCTGTCCCACGAACCCCTGAGCGCTCTGACTGGCGGGCCAGACGGCCTGGACGAGCTCCGGACCATCATCAACCAGACGCCCGCCCATCTGCATGCACAAGGATGGCTGCTGCTGGAGCATGGCTATGACCAGGCGGTGGCCGTGCGCGAACTGCTGGCCCGGCGCGGCTTTGCCGAAGTGCAAAGCCAGGCCGACCTGGCAGGAATCAGCCGCTGTTCCGGAGGTCGCTGGCCGGGTGAAAGCAGCCCGCAGCAAACAGCGGGATAATCGAGGCTTGACTTTTCGCCGTTGAAATCCATCTGCCAAGGGATGGCCGCCAGATCAGCCTGATCCTCGCGGCAACGGCTTGACCCCTTTCCAAGGACCCGACATGAACGATACCCAGCAACGCATTGACCAGATCGTGAAATCCAGCGACGTGGTGCTTTTCATGAAAGGCACCGCGCAGTTTCCACAGTGCGGCTTCTCCGGCCGGGCGATCCAGGTGCTCAAGGCCTGCGGCGTGAGCAAACCGGCCACGGTCAACGTGCTGGAAGACCCGGACATCCGCAACGGCATCAAGGAATACAGCAACTGGCCAACGATTCCCCAGCTCTACGTGAAGGGTGAATTTATCGGCGGTTCGGACATCATGATGGAGATGTACGAAAACGGCGAGTTGCAGCAGGTGCTCGCTACGCCTTCAGCCTGAAAATGGGGCTCACGCCTGCCCAGGCTGACCGGCCTGGGGTTTAGTGCGTGTAGCCTTCGCAGGCGCCGGCGTTGACCCTTCCCTTGCACTCCCGCTTGAGCCGCTCGCTGCGCTCCTTGCGGGTTTCCTGCGAGCCAGGCAGGAATTTGGTGCTGCCCTGTTTCTTCTCAGGGGCAGCCTTTTTAGCCTTCTCGGTGGCGGCAAGGCCGGGCGCGGCCGTCAGGCTCAGCCACAAGGCAATGCCCGCAACAGCAAGTATCCCGCGCCCGAAAAACGAGTGTTGAGTCATTTCCACGCTCCCTGAGATGGGCGGTCTGAACCGCCTGCTTGCACAAACGAGATTTATTGCAGTTTCGCGTCGCCATACACCTGGTCATCCGGGGGCGCATCAGCCGGCATGCGAAAACTCTCGCTAGCCCAAGCGCCGAGGTCGACATTTTTGCAGCGCTGACTGCAAAAGGGGCGGAAGCGGTTGTCCGGACCGTACACACTGGGCCCGCTGCAGGTGGGACAGACCACAATTTTGGGTTTTGGCGGATCGGAGGTCATCGCTCACTCAAGCTGGGCCAGTGCTGTCGTTCAGGAGCAGAGCGTCAATTCAAAAGCCGCGTCTTCGGTCGAAGAATGCAGCCGGTCGTCGCTCTCATGGCGCATGAGGCGGACGGAAACAATCAGGCGGTTGCCGCTGATTTCGGGAATCAGCCCCAGCCCCGGATCAATACGCAGGCGCAGCAACTGGAAGGTACGGCCTTGCGGCAGGGTCTGCTGGTACTGCCCACTGGTCGCCACCACCTTTTGCGGCAGGCCGGAGTCACGCAACAATTTGAGCAACATGCGAATCGACTCGGCCAGCGGCACCAGCGTGGCGATCCAGCGCTGCAGATCCTTTTGGCGCGTGATCGGATCAAAATGCTGCCATGCAAAATAGGCCGGCAGATCAAATTCGCAGGTGCCCCCTGGGATGCCGATGCGGCTGCGTATGCTCATGAGCCAGTCGTTTTCGGTCAGCGACTGGCCCGCCTTGCCCGGCAGGCCGGTCAGTGTGGCAAAACACTCGTCGAGCTGGCCAGTCACTTCATCAAGCACCGCTTCGGAGATCGCGGGATTGCCCCGGTAACCGTTGAGCAGGTGTTTTTGCCGGTCCAGGTCCTTGAGCACATCGGTTTTCAGGTCGGCGCGGGCTGCCACGTCCATCACTTCAAAAATGGTGGTGATCGCGTAGTGGTGGTCGGTCGGATGGTCCCGCGCGGCCAGTTCGCCAAGGCGGTGAAAGAGGTGCTCAAGCCGCAAATACGTGCGAATGCGTTCGTTGAAGGGATATTCGTAAAGAATCACTGCGATATATCTTTTTCAGCGGAAGGGTTAGCCATCATAGCCCGAAGCGCTGCGCCGCCTGGCGGACCCGCAGCGCCAGCGCGCCCAGCGAGACCGTGCCATCGTTGTCAATACAAACGTCTGCCGCAGCGAGTCTCAGCATGCGGCTAGCCTGCCCGGCCATCACCTGCTCAACCATCTGCCGCGTCCAGCCACTCCGGGCCATCACGCGGCTGATCTGCGTTTCCTCGCTGCAGTCCACCACCAGCACCTGGTCAAGCTGGCGGCGCCAGCGGCCGGACTCAACCAGCAGGGGCACATCAAACACCA
Organism: Polaromonas sp.; assembly: GCF_030689685.1. Lineage (GTDB taxonomy): Bacteria > Pseudomonadota > Gammaproteobacteria > Burkholderiales > Burkholderiaceae_C > Polaromonas. The sequence continues at coordinate 84,642 of NZ_JAUYEY010000022.1, forward strand.
TGCAGGCGTGTCCCAGTTGCCGTGCCTGCGCCGCCTGGCGCGCGGTTTCCGCACTGACCAGCGGGTGGATGATAGTTTCCAGCCGGCGTTTTGCGTCTGGATCGCTGAAAACCAGCTCGCGCATGCGGTCCCGGTCCAGCGTGCCTTCAGCAGTCACAAAGTCGGCACCAAATGCTTTGGCAATCAGGAGAATCGCCGCCCCCCCTGGCGCGGTGGTCTGGCGCGAGATCGCATCGGCATCGATGATTACCGCGCCGCACTCTGCGAGCATCCTGGCCACCGTGCTTTTGCCACTGCCAATGCCGCCGGTCAGTCCCACGCGCAAGGCCTGCATGCCGCTACAGGCCGATCACGCGCAAAATCGCCTGCGGGCCGAACACCATCGCCGTCAAGCCCGCGCCCGCCAGAAACGGGCCAAACGGCACGTAACCACCTTCACGCAAGCCACTGGAAAATTTCATCGCAATCCCGACCAGCGCGCCTATGACCGACGCCATCAAAATGATGGGCACCAGGGCTGACCAGCCAAACCAGGCCCCCAGCGCCGCAAACAGCTTGAAGTCCCCGTAGCCCATGCCTTCTTTTCCGGTCACAAGCTTGAACGCCCAATACACCAGCCACAGCGACAAGTAGCCGGCCACCGCACCCCACAGGGCCTGGCTCAGGCTGATAGCCGGGTTCCAGCCCAGCACGACAACAATCAGGCCGGCCCACACCAAGGGCAGGGTGATGTCATCTGGCAACAAGGTGGTATCCCAATCGATCAATCCAAGCGCGACCAGGGCCGCCGCAAAGCCGCCCCAGGCCAGCGCGGTCCAGCTCAAACCCCAGCGCCATGCGCAGAAAAAAAACAGCGCGCCCGTTGCCAGCTCCACCAGGGGATAACGCAGGCCGAATTTTGTGCCACACACGGAGCATTGCCCCTTGAGAAAGAGGTAGCTCAAAACGGGAATATTCTCATACCAGGCAATCACGTGACCACAACTTGAACACCGCGAGCGGGGCATCAGCAGGTTGAAAGCTTCCGTGTTTTGCGTCGGCATGCCAGACATTTCGGCACATTCGAGCGCCCATTGGCGCTCCATGATTTTGGGCAGGCGGTAAATGACGACGTTCAGGAAACTGCCGATCAGCAACCCAAAAATACCGGCCAATGCGGCGTCGAAGCCCGCAGGCAAACCAAACACCAGCCCTGACATCAAACCACTTGGCCGAGCTTGAAGATCGGCAAGTACATGGACACCACGATGCCGCCGATCAGACTGCCAAGAAACACGATGATGATGGGCTCCATCAGGCTGGACAGGCCGGCGACCATTTCATCGACTTCGGCTTCATAAAAGTCGGCGGCTTTTCCGAGCATGTGATCGACCGAACCGGACTCCTCACCAATCGCGCACATCTGCAGCACCATGGTGGGAAACAGGTTGGCATTGCCCATGGCGGCCGTCAGACTGGTGCCGGTGGAGACTTCCTGCTGTATTTTTTCCGTGGCGTCGGCATACAGCGAGTTGCCGGACGCACCGCCCACTGAATCCAGCGCCTCGACCAGGGGCACGCCTGCAGCAAACATGGTTGACAGTGTGCGGGTCCAGCGGGCGATACACGACTTTTCAATCAACACCCCAAACACCGGTACTTTTAGCAGGACACGGTCCATCACGCGCTGCATTTTTTCGTTGCGCCGCCAGGCCTGCATAAAAAAGTAAATGCTGCCACCTATACCGCCAAAAATTAGCCACCAATAGGCTACAAAAAATTCGCTGATGGCCATCACAAACAGGGTGGGAGCCGGAAGATCCGCACCAAACGAGGAGAACACCTGCTTGAACGCGGGAATCACAAAAATCATGATCACGGCGACCACAATAAACGCCACAACCACCACCGAAGCCGGGTACATCAACGCGGACTTGATTTTCGATTTGATGGCCTCGGTTTTTTCCATGTAAACCGCCAGCCGGTCCAGCAATGCCTCCAGGATACCGGCAGCCTCACCGGCTTCCACCAGATTGCAATACAGCGCATTGAAGTACAAGGGATACTTCCGAAAAGCGGCGCTCAATGAAGTACCGGTTTCCACATCAGTCCGCACATCGTTGAGGAGCTTGGTGACACTGGCATTGGGATTGCCGCGCCCGACAATGTCGAACGATTGCAACAGCGGCACACCGGCCTTCATCATGGTCGCCAGCTGCCGCGTGAAAATGGCAATGTCCTTGGGCTTGATGGACTTGCCCGAACGCATGCTGCGTTTTTTGATTTTTGTCGGAAAGACGCCTTGCCGGCGCAGCGAGGCCTTGACCTGGTTTTCGCCGACAGCACGGGTTTCACCCCTGACCTGCTTGCCATTGCGGTCCTTGCCTTCCCATTCAAAGACAAATTCCTTGATGGCTTTGGAGGTTGCTGTTGCCATGTTGCCTTCTTGCTAGTACGGACAGGATGTGGGGAGCCCGAGGCGTTTGCCGCGCTGGTAGGTACGGAATACGCGGGCAGGTCTAGACATTGGTGCAACCCAGAATTTCCTCAAGCGAGGTCATACCCGTTTTGACCTTTTGCAATCCCGCGCCCCGGAGGCTTTTCACGCCTTCCTTGGCAGCCTGTTCGGCAATTTCGAGGGCGCTGCCATCGCGCAGGATGATGCGCTGGATTTCATCCGTGATCGGCATCACCTGATAGATACCGACGCGCCCCTTGTAGCCGCTGTTGCACATGGAGCAACCGACCGGACGGTAAGGGGTCCACGAACCATCAACATCGTCTTCCTCGAAGCCGGCGTCTAGCAAGGTCTCCCGCGGGATGTCCGCTGGAGCCTTGCAGTTGGGACACAGGCGCCGCGCCAGGCGCTGGGCGGTGATCAGGATCACGCTGGACGCAATATTGAAGGGCGCAATGCCCATGTTGCGCAGCCGGGTCAGCGTGGCGGGTGCATCGTTGGTATGCAAGGTAGACAACACGAGGTGGCCGGTTTGCGCCGCCTTGATGGAAATCTCCGCAGTTTCCAGGTCGCGGATCTCGCCGACCATGATGATGTCCGGATCCTGGCGCAAAAACGCCTTCAGGGCCACCGAAAAAGTCAGGCCGGCCTTGTCATTCATACTGACCTGGTTGACACCCGGCAGGTTGATCTCGGCCGGATCTTCCGCTGTCGATATGTTCACGCCAGGCTTGTTCAGGATGTTCAGGCAGGTGTACAGCGACACGGTTTTCCCGGAACCGGTCGGCCCCGTCACCAGCACCATGCCATAAGGACGCTGGACCGCGCTGAGCAACCGTTCCTTTTCGATGGGCTCGTATCCGAGCGCATCAATGCCCAGCTTCGCACTGCTCGGGTCCAGGATACGGATCACGATTTTTTCGCCGAACATCGTGGGCAGCGTGCTGACCCGGAAATCGATGACGCGGTCAGGCCCAATCTTGAGCTTCATCTTCCCGTCTTGCGGCACCCGCTTTTCAGAGATGTCCATCTTGGAGATCACCTTGATACGCGAAGCCAGCTTTTCCTTGATGGCCACCGGCGGCGAAGCGATCTCGCGCAACTCCCCATCGACACGGAAACGCACGCGGTAGGTGTGCTCATAGGGTTCAAAATGCAGGTCCGAAGCGCGCATGCTGAAAGCATCAAGCAACATTTTGTGCAAAAATTTGACGACCGGCGCGTCCTCAACATCCGAGCTCCCACTGCTATCGTTGCTGTCGACGCTAGCCGCCTCGGCGTTGGACTCTTCAAACTCGAAGTCATCGCCGATGATGCTGTCCATCGCCTCGGACGCCGTGGTGGCCGATGCCTCTACCAACTTGGACAGCTTGTCGTACTCGGCAATGACCCAGTCCACGCCCATCTGGGTCGAAAACTTGATTTTTTCAGCCGCCTCCTGGTCCGAGGGATCTGCTGTCGCAACAATCAATCGGTTGCTGCGCTTGCTCAACACAACAATGCGATAGGCCTGGCAAATTTTGGCGTCCAGCAGGCCCCTGGGCAGACGTTGGGTATCAATGGCGTTGAGGTCGAGCAGGGGCGCCGCAAACGCGGTTGACATGGTGTGCGCCAAATCCGACGCTGAAACAACGCCAGAGCCGGTCAGTTCCGCGATAAAGCTGGTGCGGCCGCTTTGAGCCTTGCGAAAAATGTCTTCTGCGGCTTTCTGCCCGAGTTTGCCGGCCATCACCAGCGCCCGTCCCAGACCGGGCAAAGCGGGTGCATTGATGACGGTATCGACAGCGGCCATGAGTTTCGAATCTACCTCAAATTGACAAAATTGACATCATCGTTGATAGCTCGGGGGATGTAAATCGAAATGGCCGCCGCCCCGGTGTTGGAACGACGACAACGAATCAGAAGAGTGGACGGGAACAGGCGACGAATGGTCGGGGTGAGAGGATTCGAACCTCCGGCCTCTACGTCCCGAACGTAGCGCTCTACCAGGCTAAGCTACACCCCGACAGCTACCCCGATCCGGCGTCAGGAACGACGCTGCAGAAGCTGGGAAGCCAATTCTAGCAAGGCCTCGCTGTAGGTATTGCGTCCGAGGACCGCCAGCGCCTGAATCGCCCGCTGCGCTTCAGAGGCTGCAGCATCGCGGGTCGCCTGCAGGGCGCCGGTTTGCCTGACGATGGCCACAATTTCGGCCAGGCGCTCGGTTCCGCCGGTCTCAATGGCGTGGCGGATCATGCCCTGCTCTGCCGCCGTGCCGCGCTGCATGGCAATGATCAGCGGCAAAGTGGCCTTGCCCTCCCGCAGGTCATCTCCCAGGTTCTTGCCCATCTCGGCTGCATCACCGTCGTAGTCGAGCACGTCGTCAATCACCTGGAAAGCCGTGCCCAGCGCCTGCCCGTAGTCCGCGCAGGCCTGCTCGACCGCAGCCGGCGCCCCTGCCAGCAAGGCTGCCAGCCGCGCACTGGCCTCGAACAATTTGGCCGTCTTGGAACGGATCACCCGCAGGTAGCCGTCCTCCGACAAGCTGGCGTCGTGCATGTTCATCAGTTGCAGCACCTCACCCTCGGCAATGATATTGGTCGCTTCGGCCAGGGTCTGCATGATGCGCATGTCGCCAGCATCAACCATCATCTGGAAGGCCCGCGAATACAGAAAATCGCCGACCAGCACGCTGGCCGGGTTGCCAAACGAGGCGTTTGCCGTCGCGCGGCCCCGGCGCAGGGTCGATTCATCAACCACGTCGTCGTGCAGCAAGGTCGCGGTGTGTATGAATTCAACAACAGCCGCCAGATTGAAGCGTTGCTCGCCGCGATAGTCCAGCGCGCCGCAGATCAGTAGCAGCAACGCGGGGCGCAAGCGCTTGCCGCCAGCGGCGATGATGTACTGTGACACCTGGCTGACCAGGGGCACATCGGAGCTGAGGCGGCGCGTGATCACCGCGTCCATGGCCTGCATGTCGCTGGCAATCAGGGCCAGCGCAGCGGTCGTGCTAGAAGAATTGACAGTCAAGGCGGTCCAGACAAGAGGTTGGCCAGATTATAGGAAGCCTGCAGCCGACTCCCGGTTGTCCGTCTGCCCGGACGGGCGGCAATGCGGGTTTTCCGCGTCCCGTGCTAGAATCGAGGGCTCTGTGGAAATTCGTCCGCAGAACTCAAATATCTATACGAGATGAGGTCTTCATGTACGCGGTCATAAAAACCGGTGGCAAACAGTACAAAGTTGCTACGGGTGAAAAAATTAAAGTAGAACAGATTGCTGCGGACGTAGGCCAAGAGATCGTTATTGACCAGGTGTTGGCTGTCGGAGAAGGCAGCACAATCACGGTTGGTACGCCCTTGGTGCTAGGTGCAACTGTTACGGTTACTGTCCTTTCGCAGGGCAGGCACGACAAGGTTCGCATTTTCAAAATGCGCCGTCGCAAGCATTACCAAAAACGCCAGGGTCACCGGCAAAACTTCACTGAACTGCAAATCGGCGCCATCGTCGGTTAAGCACAGAAGTACCAGGACTCACCAAGGAGTATTGAAAAATGGCACAGAAAAAAGGCGGCGGCTCTACGCGAAACGGGCGCGATTCGCAGCCCAAGATGTTGGGTGTCAAGAAGTTCGGCGGCGAAGTGATCAACGCAGGCAGCATCATCGTGCGCCAGCGTGGCACCAAGTTCCATCCGGGCGTCAACGTCGGCATCGGCAAGGACCACACCCTGTTTGCACTGGTGGACGGTTCGGTCTCGTTTGCCATCAAAGGCGCGCTGAGCAAGCACACCGTCAATGTGACACCAGCGTAAGCTGATCACTTCGATGGCATCGAAGCCCCGCTTGGTCGGGGCTTTGTTGTTTTGGTCTCTTGTTGTTGTGTATTTCTAAACTATCCTCGGGGGCCGGCGCCACATCTGCTGCCAGTCCTTTCCAAAAACCATGAAATTTGTTGACGAAGCCTTTATTGACATCGCCGCCGGCGATGGTGGGAGCGGCTGCGTCTCGTTTCGCCACGAAAAGTACAAGGAATTCGGCGGCCCCAACGGCGGCGACGGTGGGCGCGGCGGCCATGTTTATGCGGTGGCCGATGTCAACCTGAACACCTTGGTGGATTTCCGTTTTTCGCGCCGCCACGAAGCGCGCAACGGAGAACACGGCATGGGCTCGGACATGTTTGGCGCCAAGGGCGACGACATCATGCTGAAGATGCCAGTGGGCACCATCCTGACCGACTCTGAAACCGGCGAGGTTTTGTACGAGTTGCTGGTGCCCGGCGAGGAGCTGCTGATTGCCAAGGGCGGCGACGGCGGCTTCGGCAACCTGCGCTTCAAAAGCTCGACCAACCGCGCGCCGCGCAGCAAGACACCGGGCTGGCCCGGCGAGCGCAAAAGCCTCAAGCTCGAACTCAAGGTGCTGGCCGACGTCGGCCTGCTGGGCATGCCCAATGCGGGCAAATCGACCTTCATCACCGCCGTGTCCAATGCGCGGCCACGCATCGCCGACTACCCCTTCACCACCCTGCATCCCAATCTGGGCGTGGTGCGCGTGGGGCCTGAACAGAGTTTTGTGGTCGCCGACCTGCCCGGCCTGATCGAGGGCGCGTCCGAAGGAGCCGGCCTGGGCCATCTGTTTTTGCGTCACTTGCAACGCACGCGTTTGCTGCTGCACATCGTCGACATGGCGCCGTTTGACGACAGCGTCGACCCGGTCGCGCAGGCCAAGGCCATCGTCGGCGAGCTCAAGAAGTACGATGCGGCGCTTTACGACAAGCCGCGCTGGCTGGTGCTCAACAAGCTCGACATGGTGGACGACGACAAACGCGCCGCGATGGTCAAGGACTTCGTCAAACGCTTCAAGTTCAAGGGACCGGTGTTCGAGATTTCTGCCTTGACGCGCGAAGGCTGTGAGCAGCTGGTCAAGACCATATATCAGCACGTCAAAAGCGTGCAAAAAAGCGAGCAGGAACCGGAAGAGATTGACCCGCGATTTGCCGACCTGCCGGGTGAGCCTGACACGCCCTGAGACGCTACCGACTTCGCTTGCTACAATAATCATAGCTACTTACGCCCATCCGACAAGGGCTGGAGCACTAAAACCACCAGAACATGCAAGAAAAAACAGGTTCCCAGGTTCTTCTCAATGCCAAGCGCATCGTGGTCAAGGTCGGCTCCAGCCTGGTTACCGATGAGGGACGCGGCCTGGACGCCGCTGCCATCGGCCAGTGGTGCCAGCAACTGGCGGTGCTGGTCAAAAGCGGCCGCGAGGTCATTATGGTCAGTAGCGGCGCGATTGCCGAGGGCATGAAACGCCTGGGCTGGGCCACGCGGCCCAAGGCCATCCATGAGCAGCAGGCAGCCGCCGCCGTCGGCCAAATGGGTCTGGTCCAGGTCTACGAAAGCCAGTTGCGTGACAACGGCGTCGGCAGCGCCCAGGTGCTGCTGACCCATGCCGACCTGGCCGACCGCGAGCGTTACCTCAACGCCCGCTCCACCCTGCTGACCTTGCTACAGCTCGGCGTGGTTCCGGTGATCAATGAAAACGACACCGTCGTCAACGACGAAATTAAGTTTGGCGACAACGACACCCTGGGCGCACTGGTCGCCAACCTGGTGGACGCGGATGCGCTGATCATCCTCACCGACCAGAAAGGCCTGTACAGCGCCGATCCGCGCAAGGACCCCGCCGCGCGGTTTGTCCGTGAAGCCAAAGCCGGCGACCCCGCGTTGGAAGCCATGGCGGGTGGCGCTGGCTCCAGCATCGGCAAGGGCGGCATGATCACCAAAATCTTGGCAGCCAAACGTGCGGCCGGTTCAGGCGCCTCCACTGTGATCGCCTGGGGCCGGGAGCCGAACGCGCTGATCCGCCTGACGCAGGGCGAGTCCATCGGCACCCTGCTGGTGGCCCAGACGCCGAAAAACCAGGCGCGCAAGCAATGGATCGCGGACCATCTGCAGTTACGCGGCGCGGTGACGGTGGATGCCGGTGCCGTGGCGAAAGTGCGCGACGAAGGAAAAAGTCTGCTGCCTATTGGCATGACCTCGGTTCAGGGCGAGTTTTACCGTGGCGATGTGATTGCCATTCGCGGTGCGGAAGGCGCCGAAGTTGCGCGCGGCCTGGCCAACTACTCCAGCGCAGAGGCCCGCCTGATCTGCCGCAAGCCTTCAGCGGAATTTGAAAAGCTGCTGGGCTACACCGGCGAAGCCGAGATGGTCCACCGAACCAACCTGGTGCTCACCAGTTGAAACGGCTGAAGCGGTTGAATTTCAGTTGACGGATGAGTTCATCGACTGATGAGGCCTGCGCCGCGTTGTCGCAGGCACCGGCCCGAGCGAAGGCCAGTGCATGTTTGGATGGCATGTTGTCGAACATGGAGCGCCATTCCGGCTGCGCCACTGGCGACCAGACACCCGAGGGGCTGGAACGGGCATACGTCTTGACCTCGCCAGTGACGCAGCGTATGCCTTCATACAGGACGTTGCGCGCACCGCTGGCGCTGGTGGCGACCATCACATAACTGAGCACGCCGTCTTTCGAAATCCGCAGGGTCGCCGGGTCCACCCCATAGGTCAACGATGAGGCTTGGGAGATATCAAAAGTCAGCAGTTTGCCCGCATCAAAAGCCGGCGGCGGCGGAACCGCCTCTTCCTTCCAGTCCGCCAGTTCGGCGTCCCGTTGCGCCCAGGCCCCGGCCGACAGGCCCAGCAGACAAACCATCACCAGCGATTTAATGATCATGTTTTTCATTTCGGAAAACGCCCGCGAAACTGGTTTGCGGATCCGGTTCAAAAGTAGCGCCTGGCGGCAGCTCAAACGAGGCACCTGGCAACCCGGCCGAATGCAAACTCTGCTCGCTGGTGCCAGCTTCGCCCGGATCACGCTGGCGCATGCCGCCCCGCAAGTAGCGGTTGCGGTGGTCCGGCCTGGCATCAAAACGGTTGTCGACACGCGGCACAAAACGTGACAGCTCTGTCAATGCCATTTCATAAACGCCACGCTTGAATTCCACAACGACGTCGAGCGGCACCCAGTAGTCGTTCCAGCGCCAGGCATCGAACTCCGGATGGTCGGTCGCGCGCAGGTTCAGGTCCCAGTCGTGACCGACCAGTTGCAGCAGAAACCAGATTTGTTTCTGGCCTTTGTAATGGCCGCGCGCATCGCGGCGAATAAACCGGTCAGGCACCTCATAGCGCAACCAGTCCCGGGTTCGGGCAAGCACCTGCACATGTTGCGGCATCAGCCCCACTTCTTCATGCAATTCGCGGAACATGGCCTGCTCGGGATTTTCGCCCCGGTCAATGCCACCCTGCGGAAACTGCCAGGAGTGGGTGCGAATGCGCTTGCCCCAAAATACCTGACTTCTCTGGTTGAGCAAGATGATGCCGACGTTGGGCCTGAAGCCGTCCCGGTCGAGCATAATCAAACCTCAATTTTTTTAACTGAGTCCATTATGCACAGCAGAAGGCTCAGAGCCAAGCGCACCTCGGGGCCCTCGTCCCAAAAACTTCACGAAGCCCAGAAAAACAAGCCATGAAAGCATCCCAGTTCTTTATTTCCACGCTCAAGGAAGCGCCTGCGGACGCTGAGGTGGTCAGCCACCAGCTCATGACGCGAGCGGGCATGATCAAGAAACTGGGCGCCGGTATCTACAACTACATGCCGATGGGGCTGCGCGTGATCCGCAAGGTCGAAGCCATCGTGCGCGAGGAAATGAACCGCGCCGGCGCCGTCGAGATGAGCATGCCGGTGGTCCAGCCCGCCGAGCTCTGGCAGGAGACCGGTCGCTTTGAATCCATGGGGCCTGAGTTGCTGCGCATCAAGGACCGCCATGGCCGCGATTTTGTAGTCCAGCCGACCAGCGAGGAAGTCATCACCGACGTGATGCGACAGGATATCCGCAGCTACAAGCAGCTGCCGAAAAACCTGTACCAGATCCAGACCAAATTCCGCGATGAGCGCCGTCCGCGCTTCGGCCTGATGCGCGGGCGCGAATTCATCATGAAGGACGCTTACAGTTTTGACCGGGACCCGACGGCTGCCAAGGCCAGTTACCAGGTCATGGCGACCGCCTATCGCCGGATTTTCGACAGGTTCGGTCTGCGCTACCGCGCGGTGGCAGCCGACAGCGGCGCGATCGGCGGCGACCTCAGCGAAGAATTTCAGGTGATTGCCGCCACCGGCGAAGACGCGATTGTTTATTGCCCGGGCAGCGACTACGCAGCCAACATGGAAAAAGCCGAGGCGTTGGCGCCCCAGGGCGAGCGCCGCGCGGCGGCGCAGCGAATGACCAAAACCGCCACACCGGGCAAGGCGACCTGCGGCGAGGTGGCCGAATTGCTGGCCATCCCGCTTGCGACCACGGTCAAGTCGCTGGTGCTGGCCACCGACGAGCTCGACGAGACCGGCAAGGTCAGAAAAACCCAGGTCTGGCTGCTGCTGCTGCGCGGCGACCACGACATGAACGAAGTCAAGGTCGGCAAAGTGCCCGGTTTGGCAGGTTTCCGCTTTGCAACGCTGCCCGAAATTGAAGACCACTTCGGCTGCCAGCCGGGCTACCTCGGCCCACTGAATCTTCAAAAACCGGTCAAGCTGGTGGTGGACCGTGAAGTTGCCGCCCTGGCCGACTGGGTCTGTGGCGCCAACGAGCCTGACTTTCACCTCACTGGCGTCAACTGGGGCCGCGACCTGCCCGAGCCCGATCTCGTGGCCGACATCCGCAACGTGGTCGCAGGCGATGCCTCACCCGACGGCAAAGGCGTGTTGGTGATCGAGCGCGGCATCGAGGTCGGTCATGTGTTCTACCTCGGCACCAAATACAGCCAGGCCATGAATGCCACCTTTCTCGACGAAAACGGCAAGCCGCAATTTCTGGAAATGGGTTGCTACGGCATCGGCATCACGCGCCTGCCGGCTGCTGCGATTGAGCAGAACCACGACGAGCGCGGCATCATCTGGCCAGACGCGATTGCGCCCTTCACCGTGGTGCTGTGCCCGATCAGCCCGGACCGCTTCCCAGATGTCAAAGCTGCGGCGGAAAAACTGCATGACGAGCTGGTCGCTGACGGCGTGGACGTGATCCTCGATGACCGGGGCGAACGTCCGGGTGCGATGTTTGCCGACTGGGAACTGATCGGCGTGCCGCACCGTGTCACCATCGGCGACCGCAGCCTCAAGGAAGGCCAGATCGAGTACCAGCACCGCCGCGACACGGCCTCCAGCAATGTGGCGGTCGGCGAGGTCTTTGCGTTCCTGAAGGGCAAACTCGCCGCATGAGGGCAGCGGCGCCCGACCTCGTCAATCCTGCAAGGAGAATGTGCCTCCAGTCCTTGTCAGGCGGGGCTTTACTGCTATTAATTTCAGAGCAAACCAGCGCCGGCGCGCAGATCGAGGAACCGCTGATCGATTCGGTGCGCACGGCTCTGAGTTCGGCCATTGCCAGCCAGGCGCCGCCGATTCCGGAGTTCCGTGATACCGAAAGCCGACTGGCCTACCTGCGCTGGCTGGGCGCCATGAGCGACCGGCTGCACAAGAAAAAACCCGAGTGGCAGATCCGCAAGGAGTTTTTGCAGACCGTCTGGTACGAAAGCAAGCGCGCCGGGCTGGATCTGGCGCTGGTGCTGGGCCTGATTCAGGTCGAGAGCAACTTCCGCAAGTTCGCGGTCAGTCGTGTGGGCGCGCGCGGCTACATGCAGGTCATGCCTTTCTGGGCACGTGTGATCGGCGACGGCGATGCCGGCAAGCTGTTTCACATGCAGACCAACCTGCGTTTCGGCTGCGTGATCCTGCGCCACTACCTGGACCGGGAAAAAGGCGACCTGTTCATGGGCCTGGGCCGCTACAACGGCTCGCGTGGCAAGGCGCCCTACCCCGATGCGGTGCTGGGCGCCAAGAAGCAGTGGGATTTCAGCTAGGGCCGCCTAGCAGAAAGTTGCCGCGTGCTGCTGTGCCAGGCAAGCCCGGATCGACGCCGCTTTCGTCCTTGAGCAGTACGCCCGACATCTGCCGCCTGAACATTTCATTCCATTTCCACAACATTAGTGCAATAATATCCTCCATCATACTTGATGGAGAAAGTCATGGCACGTCCAGTTACCGGGGATGATGAGACGATCGAAATTGCGCAAATAGCGATCTCGCAAGCCACAACGATGGATGAGCTGCGCCAGGCGCAAGCCGTACTGCTGCCCTTGCTGTATGGCCTGAGCCTGGAGCAGACTGCGCAAGTCATAGGTGTATCACTGGGCTGGGCTTGCCAGCTTCGGCGCCGCTTCATTACTGGGCGTTTCGTTGGTGCTGGCGGTGCGCCTGCCCCTGGCGGGCGTAAACGCCAGAACATGAGTGTTGAGCAAGAACGCGAGTTTTTGGCTCCCTTTATTGAGCAAGCTCAAACCGGCGGGGTCTTGGTGGTCGGCCAGATCAAAGCCGCATTGGACAAGCGTTTGGGCCGTACGGTAGCGCTATCGTCAACCTACAACTTGCTGCACCGCCACGACTGGCGAAAGCTGGTGCCTGACAAGCGCCACCCTCAAAGTGATCCCTTGGCTCAAGCGGAGTGGAAAAAAAACTCCCTAAAATCCTCCGCGAGGTCATCCAAGACTGGGCAGGCGGGCAAGCCATCAAGCTGATGTTTCAGGACGAGGCGCGCTTTGGCCGTATCTCGGACGTGCGCAGGTGCTGGGCGCCTTATCCAATGCGGCCTATGTGCCAAGCCATGCTGACCCACGAGTACAGCTACGCCTACGGGGCAGTGGATGCTTGTACGGGGGAGCTGGACAGCTTGATCCTGCCACATGTCAATACCTACTGTATGCAGCTATTCCTGGATGAGGTGTCCAGGCGTCACCCGGATGAGCGCATCGTGATGGTGATTGATGGGGCGGGCTGGCACCGAAGCGGGATGCTCAAAGCGCCAGACAATATCTACCTTTTGAAGCTGCCGCCTTACGCGCCAGAGCTCAACCCGATAGAACACGTCTGGGATGAGTTGCGCGAGAAGTTCTTTCACAATCGGGTCTTTGCCAGCCTTGACGCGCTGGAGGAGCAGCTTGCACTGGGACTCAGAACTTTGGAGCAAAACCCTGAAACTGTGCGCACCATTGTCTCTTGGGATTGGATTGTGAGCTCCTTGATTACTTCATTTATGAAGTAGAAATGGAATGAAATAGGGATTGCGTATGTAGCGTGGACTCACCAGATCGACATGGCGGCCCAACAATCGCTCCAGCGCGTCTGCAAGATCAATCCAGCGCCGCGCCCGCGATCCCGGCGCTTGCGAGTCGAGTTCAACCAAAAAATCGTAGTCACTGGACGCTGCGTCAAACCCCGCCCCAGCCGCAGAACCAAACAGCTCCAGATGCGCCACGCCATAAAGCTCGCAGAGTGCTGCGATCTTCGGAAGTTGAGGGGTCAATGCGGGGTTCATGAGCGCATTATCAGACACAATTTCGCACCAGCACCGCCGCCCCCTACCTCGGCAGGAACAGCAGCCAGTAAACCAGCAGGCCATTGAGCAGCACCGACAGCACCAGAGCGATCTTCCACAGTGCCACTGGGTCACGCTGAATCAGCGGGGTTGCCGGAAGTGCGGTCAGCAGGCGCGAGGCACCGCGTTCGATGGCCAGCAGCAGCTCTTCTGCCGTTTCGAATCGCTGGCGCTTGTCGCGCGCCACGGCTTTGAGCACCACATGGTCCAGCCAGATCGGCACCTCGGGGTTGTGCCGGCTGGGCGGTGTGGGGTCGCGGTAATAACGTCCCGCCTGGTAGGGCAACACCTCGCCATACGGCAGCTTGCCGGTGAGCAACTGGTACAAGGTGACGCCCAGCGCAAACAGGTCGCTCTGCGCATCGGCCATTTCTTCCGGGCCGTCCTTGCCCACGGCTGCCGCCCGGCTGCTGAAACCCCACTGCTCCGGGTTGATGTAGCTCGGTGTGCCGGCGTGTAATTTGCGCATGGCCTCGGGCTCACGCCCGGTCAGCGCCACGCCAAGGTCCAGCACGCGCAACACCCCATCTTCGCCCTGGTGCAGGTTGGCAGGCTTGATGTCACGGTGGATCACATGCTGGCGATGCAGCAAACCCAGCGCCGTGACCGCCTGCGTGGCCAGCGACAGCACCTGCGGCAGTCCGAAGCGGTGCTGGCGGTCCAGCATCTGCTGCAGGGTTTCGCCGGCGTGCCAGTCGTACAGCAGGTAAAACGCGCCCAGCTCGCCACCGCCGGGCAAACGGTCATGAATCTGAACCAGGTGGCCGGCCACGCGCGACGACCGCATGCGCCTGGCCAGCCAGGCCTCGTGCGCGAGCATGGCGCGCTCTTGCGGGTCATGCGCGCGCGCCGGGTGCAGGGTTTTGATGGCGTAAAGCTTGCCAGGTGAGGGGGTCCCCTCTTTATCAGCCGGGGCCGCGGAACCGGCTTCGCCGGGCCGCAGGCGCAGCGCCCCCTTATCCTGGACAAGGGGCAGCGCACCGCCGAAGGTACACGAAGTGACAAGCGTGGGGGCCACATACCTGGCTTGGTAAAGCACATTGACGCCGTTGTCAGCCACCAGCGCCGTGATGGTCAGCCCGTCCAGGCTGTCGCCAAGCTTGAGCCTGGCGGGTACGGGAAGTGCCTGCGCCCGGCGGTTCTCGTCATCCAGGGTGGCGTCCAGCAAACCGAGCACGCGCACCACCAGGGCAGTGACGTTGTCCTGCGTGCCGGCTGCCAGCGCCGCATCGACCAGCTGGCGGCTGATGCGCTGCGCCTGATCCTCTGCATGGGCCTGCCCGTCCGCCCCGGCCAGCACCTGGAGTTTTTTGTCGGACATGACGTTGTGCACGCCGTCGGACAGCAGCACAAACACATCGCCGACCTGCAGGTCGCCCTGGGTGTAATCCATCACCAGGCGGTCTTCGGCACCGACGCAGCGCAGCAACTGGTGCCGCAGGTCTGGGTGGTCCATCACATGGTCGGTGGTGAGCTGCGTCATGCGGCCTTCACGCAGCAAGTAGGCGCGGGTGTCCCCCACATGCGCCAGGGCGTAAGACTGGCCGCGCAGCACCAGCGCCGTCAGCGTGGTCAGCCCGATCAAAGGGTGGCGGCGCCGGTTCAGCCCGGCCAGCCAGGCGTTTTGCGCGCCAATGATGCGGTCCAGGGCCACCGTGGTGTCCCAGGTTTCAGGCGTGCCGTAATAGTCGCGCACCAGACTGGTCACGGTGGTTTGCGCCGCCTCCTTGCCCATGCCGCCGGTGCTCACGCCGTCGGCAATGGCAACGATGGAGCCCATGCCCTGCTGCAGCGGATCGGGCAGCATGGCCGCGCAGAAATCTTCGTTGATGCTTTTGCGGCCCGCCAGCGACGTGAAGCCAATATCTATTTCAAATGCCATGCACCAATGTAAGCAAGTTTTGCGCCCGAAGTTGGTGCGCCCAATGATTCATCACCCGGGTGAACCGCTGAGCTGGCGGGCGCAACACGATGCAGCCGGGCGGGTGAAGGCTCACCCTTACCCCAGCCTGAAGGTTTCATTTACTACCAAACCTGGTAGCGTGGGAAACCGTTTAAACAGCCCACCATCAAGGGTCAACCAGGGCTCTGGTCCCTTGGTTACAGGCGTGACAAGCTATGTCATTGATAGCGTTTTTCTTGGTCTGAGCAACCGTGCTGCCAGTCGCTACTCAATGTGACTGCCGCCTTGACGTCTTCGGTCGGCTTTCGCGCGTCTGCAACCACCGCACATCCGCCATGCCTCTTCACAACTCAGAGCAAGCCTGTCCTGGCTTCATGGGGCACGCACCTTGCACCGGGTTGGCATGGCGCTTGCGGTGAACACACTGAATCAATCTGGAGTGATCCGATGAAAAAATCAAAACTGGTGATGGTCGGCAACGGCATGGCCGGCGTGCGCACCATCGAAGAATTGCTCAAGGTCGCGCCCGAGCTGTACGACATCACCGTCTTCGGCGCCGAGCCGCACCCCAACTACAACCGCATTCTGCTCAGCCCGGTGCTGGCCGGCGAGCAGACGCTGGACGAGATCGTCCTGAACAACTGGGACTGGTACAAGGACAACCACATCACGCTGCACGCCGGCAAAAAAGTGGTCGAAGTCGACCGCATCAAACGCATCGTGCGCGCTGACGACGGCACCGAAGAAGAATACGACCGCCTGCTGATGTGCACCGGCTCCAACCCCTTTATTCTGCCGATCCCCGGCAAGGACCTGCAGGGCGTGATCGCCTACCGCGACATTGCCGACACCAACGCGATGATCTGCGCCTCGGTGAAGTACAAAAACGCGGTGGTCATAGGCGGCGGCCTGCTCGGCCTGGAGGCCGCCAATGGCCTGATGCTGCGCGGCATGGATGTGAGTGTGGTGCATGTCATGCCGACATTGATGGAGCGCCAGCTCGACAGCGTGGCGGGAAAGCTGCTACAGAAGTCGCTGGAAGACCGGGGCCTGAAGTTCCTGATGGGTGCGCAGACCCAGGAGCTGGTGGGCGGCGCCGATGGCCGTGTGACCAGTATCAAATTCAAGGACGGCAGCGAGCTGGCCACAGACCTGGTGGTGATGGCCGTCGGCATACGGCCCAACACCGAATTGGCCGAAACAATGCGCCTGCACTGCAACAAGGGCATTGTGGTCAACGACACCCTACAGACGGTCACGGATGCGCGCATTTATTCGGTCGGAGAATGTGCGGCGCATCGCGGCATCGCCTACGGCCTGGTGGCGCCGCTGTTCGAGCAGGCCAAGGTCGCGGCCAACCACCTGGCGCAGTTCGGCATTGGCCGCTACACCGGCTCGTTGACATCGACCAAGCTCAAGGTCACCGGCATTGACCTGTTCTCTGCTGGCGAATTCATGGGTGGCGAGGGCACGGAAGAAATCGTCATGAGCGACCCCTTCGGCGGCGTCTATAAAAAACTCGTCATCAAGGACGACAAACTGATAGGCGCATGCCTGTACGGCGACACGGTAGACGGCAGCTATTACTTCAAACTGCTGCGCGATGGCCGCAGCGTGGGCGACATCCGCGACCGCCTGATGTTTGGCGAGTCGAACATTGGCGACGCTGGCCACGAAGGCCACAGCAAGGCAGCTGCCATGCCGGATTCGGCCGAGGTCTGCGGCTGCAACGGCGTGAACAAGGGCACGATCTGCAAGGCCATCAAGGAAAAAGGCCTGTTCACGCTGGACGAGGTGCGCAAACACACCAAGGCCAGCGCGTCCTGCGGCTCCTGTACCGGCCTGGTCGAGCAGATTTTGATGGCCACCGCCGGCGGCGACTACTCGGCCACCCCCAAACTCAAGGCCATGTGCAGTTGCACCGACCACGGCCACCAGGCGGTACGTGATGCGATCCGCAACAACAAGCTGCTCACGATTGCAGAGACCTTCAAATTCATGGACTGGAAGACGCCCAATGGTTGCGCCAGTTGCCGCCCAGCTATCAATTACTACCTGATCAGCACCTGGCCCAAGGAGGCGAAGGACGATCCGCAAAGCCGCTACATCAACGAGCGCAGCCACGCCAATATCCAGAAAGACGGCACCTACAGCGTGATCCCGCGCATGTGGGGCGGCGAAACCACGGCCAGCGAGCTGCGCCGCATTGCCGACGCGGTGGACAAATACAAAATCCCGACGGTCAAGGTCACGGGCGGGCAGCGTATCGATTTGCTGGGCGTGAAAAAGGAAGACCTGGTCAATGTCTGGAAAGACATCGGCATGCCTTCCGGTCATGCCTATGCCAAGGCCCTGCGCACGGTGAAAACCTGTGTGGGCAGTGAGTGGTGCCGCATGGGCACCCAGGACAGCACACAAATGGGCAAGGACCTGGAGCGCGCGATGTGGCGCATGTACGCGCCGCACAAGGTCAAGTTTGCGGTCAGCGGCTGCCCGCGCAACTGCGCCGAGTCCGGCATCAAGGACGTGGGCATCATCGGCGTCGATTCCGGCTGGGAGATGTACATCGCCGGCAACGGCGGCATCAAGACCGAAGTCGCACACTTCTTCACCAAGCTGAAAACCGCCGCCGAGGTGCTGGAGTACACCGGCGCCTTCTGCGAGTTGTATCGCCAGGAAGGCTGGTACCTGGAGCGCACCGTGCACTACGTCAATCGCGTCGGCCTGGACTATGTGAAGAAAAAAATTCTTGAAGACCACGAGGGCCGCAAAGCCCTGTGGGAACGGCTGCAGTTTGCCCTGGACGGTGAGCCCGACCCGTGGTTTGAGCTGAAGGAAGCAGCGGTCGATACCCGGCAGTTCACCAAACTGGAAAGCGCGGGGGTGGCGGCATGAAGACGAATGAATGGACTGTGATTTGCCGGGTGGAAGACATCCCTGTGCTCGGCTCGCGCCGCGTGGCTCGCCCGCGCGGCGTGGATGTAGCGGTGTTCCGCAACTCTGAAGACCAGGTATTTGCCCTGCTGGACCGCTGCCCGCACAAAGGCGGCCCGCTGAGCCAGGGCATTGTGTTCGGCACCAGCGTGGCCTGCCCGCTGCACAACTGGACCATAGGCCTGGCCGACGGCTGCGCCCAGGGCGCTGACGAAGGCTGCACGCCAAAGTTCGCCTGCAGGGTCGATGGCGGTCAGGTCATGCTGGACCCGGCTGAATTGGCCACGCTGGCCCTGGACCTGGCAGTGCCGGTGGCCGGCCCCCAGGTCTTGTCCCCTCTCCCCCTGGGAGAGGGTTAGGGTGAGGGTAGCTGCGTGACTTTGGCCAAGACGGGGAGCCCTCACCCCCACCCTCTCCCAGGGGGAGAGGGAGTCAAACAGACGCGCTCGACTTGCCCTTACTGCGGCGTGGGCTGTGGCGTGATCATTGAATCGCAGGGTGATGAAATCACGGGTGTGCGCGGCGACCCCGACCACCCGGCCAACTTCGGCAGGTTGTGTACCAAGGGCTCTACCTTGCACCTGACCGCGTCCAACATCGTCACCCGGCAAACCCGGCTGCTGCATCCGATGCGGCGTGAGCAGCGGGGCGGCACGCCGCAACGCATAGGCTGGGACAGCGCGCTGGATTTCGCCAGTGAGAAGTTTGCGCAGATCATCCGCGAGCACGGACCGGATGCCGTCGGCTTCTATATTTCGGGCCAGTTGCTGACCGAAGACTATTACGTCTTCAACAAACTCGCCAAGGGCCTGATAGGCACCAACAACGTCGATACCAACTCCCGCCTGTGCATGAGCAGCGCGGTCGCGGGCTACAAGCAGACGCTGGGCGCCGACGCGCCGCCCAGTTGCTACGACGATGTGAACCACGCGCAATGCATCTTCATCGTCGGCAGCAACACGTCCTATGCCCATCCGATTCTTTTCCGGCGTATCGAAGACGCCAAAGCCGCCAACCCGGCGATGAAGATCATCTTCTGCGATCCGCGCCGCACCGACACCGCAGGCATCGCCGATTTGTACCTGCCGATCCAGCCCGGCACCGATGTGGCGCTGTTCAACGGCATGTTGCACATCATGCTGTGGGAAGGCTGGACGCAACCCGCCTACATTGCAGCCCACACCAGCGGTTTCGACGCGCTGAAAACCACGGTACGCGACTACACGCCCGACATCGTGGCGGACACCTGCGGCATCAAAAAAGAGGACCTGTTCACAGCCGCAAAACTGTTTGCAACTTCGGCGGCGACGCTAAGCCTGTATTGCCAGGGCCTGAACCAGTCCAGCAGCGGCACCGCCAAAAACGCGGCGCTGATCAATCTGCACCTGGCCACCGCTCAGATCGGCAAGCCGGGCGCCGGACCGTTTTCGCTGACCGGCCAGCCCAACGCCATGGGTGGGCGCGAGGTCGGCGGCCTGGCAAATCTGCTCAGTGCACACCGCGATCTGGCCAACCCGCAGCACCGTGCCGAAGTGGCTGCCCTGTGGGGCGTGCCCTCGGTGCCCGAGACGCCGGGTAAAACTGCGGTCGAGATGTTCCAGGCGGCGGCTGACGGCGAGATCAAGGCCTTGTGGATAGCCTGCACCAACCCGGCCCAGTCCATGCCCGATCAGGCCACGGTGCGGCGGGCGCTCGAGCGCGCCGAGCTGGTGGTGGTGCAAGAGGCTTTTGCCACCCCCGCCACCTGCGACTATGCCGACCTGCTGCTGCCAGCCACTACCTGGGGCGAAAAAACCGGCACTGTGACCAACAGCGAGCGGCGCATCAGCCGCGTGCGACCCGCAGTGTCTGCACCGGCGGAAACGCGGCATGACTGGTCGATTGCCGTGGCCTTTGCGCAGCGCCTGGAAAAACTCCTGCCGGTGCAGAAAATCAGCACGCTGTTTCCATGGTCCACGGGCGACGAGACTGCCGCCGTGGAAAACATCTGGAACGAACACCGCGAATCGACACGCGGGCGCGACCTCGACATCACCGGCATGAGTTACGCCATGCTCGAAGCCGCGCCGCAGCAGTGGCCGCTGCTCGAAGGCGAAACCAGCGGCAAGGTGCGCCTGTACGAAGACGGTATTTTTCCAACCGAAAACGGCAAGGCCCGCTTCGTCAACACCGTGTACAAGCCGGTGGCCGAGCCGCGCGAATCACGCTTTCCCTTCTCACTGACCACCGGCCGTCTGCGCGACCAGTGGCATGGCATGAGCCGCACCGGCACGCTGGGCCGCTTGTTTGGGCATGTGGCCGAACCGGCCATCCAGATGAACGCGCAGGACATGGCGCGGCGCCTGCTCAAGGACGGCGACTTGGTGCATGTCACCTCCAAACGCGGCTCCATCGTGGTGCCGCTACAGGCCTCACCCGAAGTCGCGGTCAGCCAGGCCTTTATGGCCATGCACTGGGGCGACGACTACCTGAGCGGCTTGTCGAGCAAGGGCGAGCGGCTGGCCGGTGTCAACGCGCTGACCACTTCGGCGTATTGCCCCAGCTCCAAACAACCCGAGCTCAAACATGCTGCGATCAAAATTCTCAAGGCTGAACTGCCATGGTCGCTGCTGGCCATGGCCTGGCTGTCTGATGACCAGGTGCTGACGGCGCGAGAAAAGCTCAAGCCTTTGATGGCCAGCTTTACCTTCAGCAGTTGTGTGCCGTTTTCCAACGAGGTGCCGCTGGGAGAAGCGGGCCGCCAGCGCACCGGCCTGCTGTTTCGCGCAGCCGGTTTTGAAGCACCCCCCGAAGGTCTGCTGGAAAAAATAGAAAACATTCTCGGCCTGGATGGCGCCGACGCGCTGCGTTACGTAGATAAAAAGAAAGGCCAGCACCGCACGGCACGACTGGTGCGCAAGGGCAAACAACACGAAGAGGCCGAACTTACCGGCTTTGTGCTGGCCGGTGACATCAGCGCACAAGCCTGGATCAAGACCCTGCTACAGGACGAGTTGCCGGCCCAAGCTTATGGCCGCTTGCTGCTGCTGCCCGGGGGCAAGGCGCCGGTAGCGCTGCAAACGCGCGGCAAGCCGGTGTGCAGTTGCTTCAGCGTGAGCGATACCGAGATCGGCACCTGCCTGAACGAGATCACCCAGGCGGCAGGCGGCGCCGGATATCTGGCCAGCGATGCCGACCGCCTGCGTTTGCTGCAAGACAAGCTCAAATGCGGCACCAACTGCGGCTCCTGCGTGCCCGAGATCAAACGCATCGTCCGGACTGCGACCGAAGCCCGGCACCTGCCCCCACCCACCGCCGGTGGCGAACGCACCGTGATTCCGATCAAGGTCCTCGCCTGATCGGGGCCCTGTCGGGTGCGCTTAAGCTCATAACGAATAAGTTATCTGCCTTCGCCGACAATCACGCATGTCCATCGCTCAGTACATCAAGGTCATAGGCTGCGGAAAAGACGGCGCCAGGCCGCTCACGCGCGAGCAGGCGGCAGACCTGTTCGGCCAGGTGCTCGATGGCAGCGTGACCGACCTGGAGATTGGCGGCTTTTGCCTGGCTATGCGCATCAAAGGCGAAACACCCGAAGAGATGGCGGGTTTTCTGGACGCCACCTACCAGCGCATGTATCGTTTTCCGGCCAGTGACAGGCCCACCGTGGTGCTGCCCAGTTACAACGGCGCCCGCAAGCTGCCGGTGCTCACGCCCCTGCTGGCGCTGCTGCTGGCGCGTGAAGGCTTGCCGGTGCTGGTGCATGGCACCGCCACCGAGTCCAGCCGGGTATTTACGTCAAATGTGCTTGCAGCCCTTGATGTACATGCGCAAGCAGCTATTAAAACGATAGCAAATGGCGAAGTGGTATTTGCCCCCACAGAACTGCTGTGCCCGGGCCTCAAGCGCCTGCTGGACGTGCGGCGCGCTGTCGGCCTGCGCAACCCGGCGCACAGCCTGGTCAAAATCATGAACCCCTGCCTGGGCAAGGCGCTGGTGGTCAGCAGCTACACGCACCCTGAATATGCGATTTCGATGGGCCAGACCTTTGAGCTGACGGCAGCCAACGCCCTGCTGCTGCGCGGCACCGAGGGCGAGGTGGTGGCCGATGCACGCCGCACGCCGCAGATGGAAGCATTCATCGGCGGACAACGCACGCTGCTGCAGGAGGCCCAGCCCGGCACACTGGCCAGCGTGCCCGACCTGCCTCTAGAAATTGACAGCAACAGCACCGCCGTCTATATCCGCGCGGTGATGTCGGGCTCACACGCCGTGCCAGCATCGATAACACGGCAGGTGGAACATATCTTGCAATTAACTTTGCAACTATGACAAGCGGCAAACACACTCCTTCTTCAAACGGCCACTGCACCCTGGTGGGTGCGGGCCCGGGCGACCCGGAGCTGCTGACTATCAAAGCGCTCAAGGCCATCCAGGCGGCAACCGTTTTGCTGGTGGACGATCTGGTCAGTGACGACATCGTCGCCTATGCCAGGCCAGACGCGCGCATTGTTCACGTTGGCAAACGCGGCGGCTGCAAATCAACGCCGCAGGAGTTCATTGAAAAGCTCATGATCATGGCCGTGCGCGAAGGCGAAAACGTGGTGCGCCTCAAGGGTGGTGACCCCTTCATCTTCGGGCGCGGCGGAGAAGAGGTCGAGCAGCTGCGCGCCGCCGGCATTGAAGTGCGGGTTATCAACGGCATCACCGCCGGCCTGGCCGCCGTGAGCGCGCTGGGCGTGCCGCTGACGCACCGCCAGCATGCCCACGGTGTGGTGTTTGTCACCGGCCATGCCAAACCGGGCGACGAAGGCACCGACTGGCGCATGCTGGCCAACACCGCTTTCAAGGCCAAACTGACCCTGGTGATTTACATGGGCGTCAGCGGCGCTGGTCGTATCCAGAGCGAATTGCTGACGGGTCTGCCCGCCTCTACCCCAGTGGCCGTGATCCAGAACGCCTCGTTGCCCACACAACGCCACATCACCACCACGCTCGGCCAACTGGCTGAAGCCATCAGCGAGTCCGGCCTGGCCAGCCCGTCGGTCATCGTGGTCGGCAACGTGGTCAGCGGTATTGCGGCCGCTGCCGAAAACCCGGCACTTTTTCGCGCGGCCTGAGAGCACTGCCCGGCTACACTCGCCTGTCCCGGACGGCTTGAGTTGCTCTACTTTTGATAGCTGCTCGCGCCCGTCCCATATGGGCTGGAGGCCGATTTGACTCAAAAATTTGATGTGGTGGTGGTGGGAGCTGGCGCCGCAGGCCTGTTCTGCGCCAGCCTGGCCGGCCAGCGCGGCCTCAAGGTGCTGCTGCTGGACCACAGCGAAAAAGTCGCCGAGAAAATCCGCATCTCGGGCGGCGGCCGCTGCAACTTCACGAATCGCGACACCACACCGGCGAACTTCCTCAGCGAGAACCCGCACTTCTGCCGCTCTGCCCTGTCGCGCTACACGCCGCAGGACTTTATCGCCCTGCTACAGCGCCACCAGATTCCCTTCCACGAAAAACACAAAGGCCAGTTGTTTTGCGACCGCTCGGCCGAGGACGTCATCAACCTGCTGCTGGCCGAGTGCGCGGCCGGTGGGGTCACGCGCTGGCAGCCTTGCAGCATCAAAAGCATCACCAGCCTTCAACAGACGGGCGCAAGCAGCTATCAAATTGAGAGCGACCGGGGCCTGATTGAAGCACCGCAGGTGGTGGTTGCCACCGGCGGTCTGTCGATTCCCAAGATAGGCGCGACTGATTTTGGCTACCGCATCGCCAAACAGTTCGGCCTGCGTCTGGTCGAGCCGCGCGCTGGTCTGGTGCCGCTGACCTTTGACGGTGAGACCTGGACGCCTTACGCCCAGCTTTCCGGCCTGGCGCTGCCGGTGCTGATCGAAACCGGTGCGCCGGACGCCACGCCCAAGCAGCGCAAAAAAGCCGCCGTGTTTGCCGAAGACCTGCTGTTCACGCATCGCGGCCTGAGCGGCCCGGCAGTGCTGCAGATCTCCAGCTTCTGGCGCGAAGGCCAGCCAGTGCGCATCAACCTCGCACCCGGCGTGGACCTGCCCACCCTGCTGCGGCGCGCCAAGGCCAGCTCGAAAAAACTGATCGCCAATGAGCTTGCGGCGCTGGTGCCCAGCCGACTGGCCGACGCCTGGGTCAGCCGCGATGCGGCCTGGCAAAAACCCATCAACGACGCCACCGACAAGGCCCTGACCGCCCTGGCCGACCGCCTGCAGGACTGGCAGCTGATACCGACGGGCACCGAGGGCTACAAAAAGGCCGAGGTCACGCTGGGCGGTATTGACACCCGCGATCTGTCGTCCCAGACGATGGAGTCGAAGCAGCCAGGCCTGTATTTCATTGGCGAAGTGGTGGACGTCACCGGTTGGCTCGGTGGTTACAACTTCCAGTGGGCCTGGGCCTCGGCGCACGCCTGTGCAACTGCGCTCGCAGATCGCCAACAAGACGATGTGACCTGATTGATCAACATTAGCTGGGTACGAGGATGCGCAAAACACAGGTTTACTTGAAAACCTGACGCAACGGGAACGAGGGAGCGTTCATGTTCGGAGTAGCAAATTCTTTGCCCGATTGTTTGCGACACAAAATGTCGCACTCAAGCAAACAATTAACTTCGAATCAAAACTGAACCAGCAAGCTCCGTATCCAGACAAGTCCCTATGCGCACTTTTTCAAAATCAAAACTGATGGCACTCCGCCAGTGTCAAAAGCGTTTATGGCTGGAGGTGCATCGCCGTGATCTGCGGGAAGACTCTTCAAGTACCGAGGCTATTTTTCAGACAGGTCATCAGGTCGGTGAGTTGGCACAACGCATTTACGACCCCGAGAATCTTGGTGCTCTGATCGATGTACAGACCGAGGGCTTTGCGCGTGCGTTTGAGCGCAGCGCCGAATTGCTCCACGCAGCACAACCCATCTTTGAAGCCGGTTTCTCAGCCGGTGGTGCCCTGGCCTTCGCCGACGTCATGCTGCCTGAACAACAAGACGGCCAACGGGTCTGGCGCATGGTGGAAGTCAAATCATCCACCAGCGTGAAGGACTACCACCGCGATGACGTGGCCGTGCAAGCCTTTGTAGCCCAATCCGCTGGCGTTGCGCTGCAGTCCATTTCACTGGCTCACATTGACAGTTCGTGGACTTATCCGGGTGACGGGGACTACTGCGGGCTCTTGAAAGAAAACGATTTAACAGCAGAAGCTTTCTCAAGAACCGAAGAAGTCAAATCCTGGATTGCCCAGGCGCAGCTTGTCAGCGCCAGTCCTGTAGAACCAGCTATCGAAATAGGAGCGCATTGCGACACGCCTTTTGCCTGCGGCTTTTACGACTATTGCAGCCGTGACGAGCCGAAAGCGGAATACCCGGTCTATTGGCTGCCCTACATCGGTGCTAAAGCGGCAACACTCGCCGAGCAGGGCGTGATCGACCTCAGAAACGTGCCAGACGATTTTCTCAACGCCAGGCAGCAACGGGTAAAAACCCACACCCTGGCCAATACGGTGTTCTTCGATGCGGTCGGTGCCGCAGCGGATCTGGCTGCGCATAGCCTGCCCGCGCATTTTCTCGACTTCGAGACCATCCAGTTTGCCGTGCCGATCTGGAAAGGCACGCGCCCCTATCAGCAGAACACCTTCCAGTTCAGCCTGCACACCTTATCCTCTTCGGGTCAGCTTGATCACACTGAATTCCTCGATATTTCGGGTAATGACCCATCCGAGCCCTTTGCCCGTGCATTGATCACCGCCTGTAGTCAGAGTGGGCCTGTATACGTGTACAACGCCGGGTTTGAAACGGCGCGCATGAGCGAGCTGGCAATCCGTTATCCGCCGTTGAGTCAGGACCTGCGGGCCATCAACGCCCGGGTGGTCGATCTGCTGTCCATCGCACGCGAGCGCTACTATCATCCCAGCCAGCAAGGCAGTTGGAGCATCAAAAAGGTGCTGCCTGCCGTGGCGCCGGAACTGCGCTACGACGCCCTTGACGGCGTGCGGGATGGCGGCATGGCGATGGAGGCTTTCCTGGAGGCGATCCATCCCGACACCAGCGCTGAACGGAAAAAACAGATCGAACAACAATTGCTGGCCTACTGCAAGCTCGATACTTACGCCATGGTTCGCCTTTGGCAGGTGTTTGCAGGACGTACTGAACTGAAGGTCTGACCTATGCCCAAACGACCAGGCTCGCTGGAAACACTACAGCTTTCGCATGAGCTTTTGCGGCGCATTCCCAAGGGGCGAACGATCACAGCGCCGGAGTTGCATCACCAACTGAGAGAGGCTGGCTACGAGCGTGAGATGCGCACTATTCAGCGCCAGTTGGAAACACTGACCGCGTTCTATGACATTGAGAGGGATGACAGCAGCAAGCCCTATCGTTATCGCTGGAAAGAGAGTGCCAGAGGGCTGTCTCTACCCGGGTTGAGCGCTCAGGAATCCTTGCTACTCACACTGGCCGAACAGCAACTGCGCAATCTGCTGCCAGCCAAACTGATGAATTCAATGCAAGGCTTCTTCAGGCAGGCACGCGGGCAGTTGGATGAAAAGGGCACGACCCAGCGCGAGCGCGAGTGGCTGGACAAAGTGCGCGTGGTCAGCACCAGCCAGCCGCTGCTACCGCCCAAAATCGATGCCGACGTTTTTCAGCAAGTCAGCGACGCGCTCTACGGCAACCAGTGGTTAGACGTTGACTATAAAAATGCCGAAGGGGACAGAAAAACTTCTCGGGTTATGCCCCTGGGTCTGGCCCAGCAAGGACCTCGCATGTATCTCGTTTGCAGGTATGAGGGCTACGACAACGAACGCTGCCTGGCGCTGCACCGCTTTGTATGGGCCAAAGCGTCAACCCTGACTTTTGAACGTCCCAAGGATTTCGACCTCAAGCAATTCGATGACGCTGGACGCTTTGGCTACGGCGACGGCACGAAGATTCGGCTGAGTTTTCGGATAACAAAAGAAGCCGGGCTTCATGTGGTGGAGTGCCCGCTGTCTCTTGACCAGCAAGTGGTGGAGCTGGATAACGTCTACGAGATTACGGCGACGGTAGTGGATACGGATATGCTCGATTGGTGGTTGCGGGGGTTTGGCGATGCGGTTAGACACATCAATAAAATCCCCTCCGCCTAAATGCTTCCAATTACAGGCTTAGTCATAGATTTAGCGTTTTTTACTTTTACTGGCGTTCACACAAATCGACTCGATAGCTCTTTTTTCAAGACCAGAGCGGCGCAGAAAGTTCGGGTGGTAAGTACGAAATATGTTGCCTCCCAAGGTCGGCGACTCGATCTTACAAAGTTGACGGACAGTGAATCCTTCGATTGGAATTTGCTTCGCTTGCAGTAGTTCAGTTATCCGCAAATCGTAGCTTGGACCGGTGAGAAAAATTATTACGTCTGGCGCGATAAGCCTGAGCTCTTCAAGCAAGAGGAAATCAAGTTCTGACAAGATACGTTGATTGCCTGTAGACGGACGTTTACGCTCTTGATCGTATCGATGGAGATTTAGCCATGCCGATGAATAAGTAGAGGTTGTCAGTGCACTTTCCAGCTTTCGAATCACGTTCCAAAATGGACTGGAGTAATAGTCTTTACCTAAATTAAAGTCAGTGTATTCGGCCATTTGAAGTGCAATGTCGGACTGACTGGCCCAGCCGTTAGTCTCTTGGCCAACGAATGCAACCTTGGTAGTCGATACCCAATAAGCATCATTTGGAGAAATGAGAAAAGGTCCCTCCATATTGCCGGTACAGCGCGACTTGACATCAAGGATCTTCGGTTTTTGTCGTGTGTAAAGTTCAAATAGGGTTTGGTTCATGACTAAATTATCCATCACGCAAGAATTTGGGGGCGGCACTCAAGCAGACCTCGCCAGTTACGACACTGGTCTTCATAAGCAGCCCAGTTAGCTCCTTGTTCCGCTGTAGTCCACGACTCAGCGAGGCACTGCGCCAATCTGCATAGGTCAACCACTGCGGGGGCGTTGTTAATACCGGTCACCTCTTGAACTTCAACTTTCGGATATCTTTCCGTCCTGTCGTACCTAAGGGCTACCGTGCCGGCGACTCCAGTCTTTGTATGCACCC
Organism: Polaromonas sp.; assembly: GCF_030689685.1. Classification (GTDB taxonomy): domain Bacteria; phylum Pseudomonadota; class Gammaproteobacteria; order Burkholderiales; family Burkholderiaceae_C; genus Polaromonas. The sequence continues at coordinate 113,435 of NZ_JAUYEY010000022.1, forward strand.
CATACAATGCCACACCTTCGATCACGTAGTTCACGACAGTCGATGGGTATTGAAGGCAGTTGTTGCATGCTTTTCCATGCAATATTACAAGGTCAAGGCTGTTCAGTGGTTGTAATTCCATTTCTACTTCATAAATGAAGTAATCAAGGAGCTCACAATCCAATCCCAAGAGACAATGGTGCGCACAGTTTCAGGGTTTTGCTCCAAAGTTCTGAGTCCCAGTGCAAG
>NZ_JAUYEY010000024.1 GCF_030689685.1 Polaromonas sp.
CGCCATACTGCCGGATGATGGCCAACCATTCCTGCGGCACGCTCGAAGATCCATGCATGACCAGGTGGGTGTTGGGAATCTGCGCGTGAATGGCTTCGATGCGGTCCATGGCCAGAATGTCGCCGGTGGGTTTGCGGGTGAATTTGTAGGCACCGTGGCTGGTACCGATGGCAATGGCCAAAGCGTCCACGCCGGTTTTTGCCACGAAGTCTTTGGCCTGCACCGGATCGGTCAGCATCATGTCGTGCGTCAGTTTTCCCTCGGCGCCCGAGCCGTCTTCTTCGCCCGCTTCGCCAGTCTCCAGGCTGCCCAGGCAACCGAGTTCGCCTTCGACCGACACGCCTATCGGGTGCGCCATGTCGCACACGCGGCGCGTGATCTCAACGTTGTATTCGTAGCTGGCCGGCGTCTTGGCGTCGGCCATCAGCGAGCCGTCCATCATCACGCTGGTAAAGCCCGAGCGAATGGACTGCTGACACACCGCAGCCGATGCGCCGTGGTCCTGATGCACCACCACGGGCACGTAAGGATGCGTCTCGACGGCGGCCAGCATCATGTGGCGCAGATAGGCCTCGCCGGCGTATTTGCGGGCACCGGCCGAAGCCTGCAGGATCACCGGGCTGTCGGTTTCCTGCGCGGCCTCCATGATGGCCAGAATCTGCTCGAGGTTGTTGACGTTGAAGGCGGGCACGCCGTAGCTGTTTTCAGCCGCATGGTCCAGCACCTGGCGAAGTGATACAAAAGCCATAGAAGTTCCTTAAAGTTTAAGTAAAACAGGCCGTAGCCCATATAAAATTTGCGCAAGCAGCTATTAAATCAATAGCAAATCGGTCACACGCGTTGCAGATCAGTCGGCCCGTCAGCCAGTCGCACGCTTCTGCAAAATCTCAAACGCCGGCAGCGTCTTGCCTTCCAGCACTTCCAGAAACGCACCACCGCCGGTCGAGATATAGCCCACTTTTTTTTCAATGCCGTACTTGGCAATCGCCGCCAGCGTGTCGCCACCACCGGCAATGCTGAAGGCGCTGGAGTCGGCAATCGCGTGAGCAATGACCCGGGTGCCGTTTTCAAACGCGGCAAACTCGAACACACCGACCGGGCCGTTCCACACGATGGTGCCAGCCTTTTTGAGCTGCTGTGCCAGCCGATGAGCCGTGTCCGGGCCAATGTCCAGAATCAGGTCGTCGTCCTGTACATCACTGGCTGCCTTGACTTCTGCTTTTGCATCGGCGCTGAAAGTTTTGGCGGTGACCACGTCGGTCGGAATCGGCACCTCGGCGCCGCGCGCCTTCATGGCTGCGATCACGGCTTTGGCTTCGTCCACCAGGCCAGGCTCGGCCAGGCTTTTGCCAATCTTCAGCCCGGCTGCCAGCATGAAGGTGTTGGCAATGCCGCCACCCACAATCAGCTGGTCCACCTTGCCGGCCAGCGCCTTCAAAATGGTGAGTTTGCTGGAGACCTTGGAGCCGGCCACGATGGCAACCAGCGGGCGTTTCGGGCTGGCGAGTGCCTTGGTGATCGCGTCAATTTCGGCCGCCAGCAGCGGGCCGGCACAGGCCAAGGGCGCGTATTGCGCGATGCCGTAGGTCGTGCCTTCGGCGCGGTGCGCGGTGCCAAACGCGTCATGTACAAAGATGTCGCACAGCGCGGCGAGTTTGCGGGCCAGCGCCTCGCTGTTTTTTTTCTCGCCGACGTTGATGCGGCAGTTCTCCAGCAGCACCACCTGTCCGGGCTGCACCGGCTGGCCGTTGACGCGCACGCCATCGACCCAGTTCGACACCAGCGGCACCTTGCGGCCGAGCAGCTCGCCCAGGCGCTTGGCCACCGGGGCCAATGAGTCGGCGGGTTTGAATTCGCCCTCGGTGGGCCGGCCCAGATGGCTGGTCACCATGACGGCGGCACCCGCGTCGAGCGCCATCTGGATGCAAGGCACGCTGGCACGGATGCGCGTGTCTTCGGTAATCGCGCCGCTGTCGTCCTGGGGCACGTTCAGGTCGGCGCGGATGAATACGCGCTGGTTGGCTACCACGCCGCTTTTCACCAGATCGGTAAAACGAAGGACGTTCACAGTGTTTTCCCCAGCACCCGCACCATCTCCAGGCACTTGTTCGAGTAACCCCACTCGTTGTCATACCAGGCGACGACCTTGACGAAGGTGCTGTCCAGCGCGATGCTGGCGTCGGCGTCAAACACGCTGGTGCAGGTCTCGCCGCGGAAGTCGGTGGCCACCACCTTGTCTTCGGTGTAGCCAAGGATGCCCTTGAGCGCGCCTTCGCTCTGCGCTTTCATTTCGGCGCAGATCTCTTTCAGCGTGGCTTCCTTGTTGAGCTCGCAAGTCAAGTCCACCACCGACACATCGGAAGTCGGCACGCGGAAGGACATGCCGGTGAGCTTTTTGTTGAGCTCGGGAATCACCACACCGACGGCCTTGGCCGCGCCGGTGCTCGACGGTATGATGTTTTCCAGAATACCGCGACCGCCGCGCCAGTCCTTGTTGCTCGGGCCGTCCACGGTTTTTTGCGTGGCCGTGGCGGCGTGCACAGTGGTCATCAGGCCGCGCTTGATGCCCCATTTGTCGTTGAGCACCTTGGCAATCGGGGCCAGGCAGTTGGTGGTGCAGCTGGCGTTGGAGATGATGGCTTGGCCGGCGTAGGTCTTGTCGTTGACGCCATACACAAACATCGGGGTGTCGTCTTTGGACGGCGCCGAGAAAATGACTTTTTTCGCGCCGGCAGCCAGGTGTTTTTCACCCGAGGCTTTGTCGAGGAAGAGGCCAGTGGCTTCGAGCACGATGTCGGCGCCAATCTCGTTCCACTTCAAGGCGGCCGGGTCGCGCTCTTGCGTCAGGCGGATCTTTTTGCCGTTGACGATCAGGGTGTTGCCCTCGACCGAGACCTCGCCCTTGAAGCGCCCGTGCACCGAGTCGTACTGCAGCATGTATTTGAGGTAGTCGGGCTCAAGCAAATCGTTGATGCCGACGATTTCGATGTCGCTGAAGTTTTGCACGGCAGCGCGCAAAACGTTGCGGCCGATGCGGCCGAAACCGTTGATGCCTAGTTGGATGGTCATAAATATTTATTGGCTTCCACGTTATCAATAAAAAATGCTCGTAGCCGGACAAGAACCTGGGCAGCCAGCTATTAATTCAATAGCGCAGAACAGTCGGCAATCACCCGGTCCGGCGCGCACGCCTCGATCGGCTGGCCCATGTTGTAGCCGTAGGGCAAGGCCCAGACCATCACGCCCGCGTTGCGGGCGGTAGCGACATCAATCGACGAATCGCCTACAAACAGCGCACGGTGGGCAGGCACTGCAAACACATCCAGACAACTCTGGACTCCCATGGGGTCGGGCTTTTTGGCCGGCAGGGTGTCTCCACTGACTACCCGGTCAAACAAAGGACTCAGTTGGTGAGCATCCAGCACCGTGGCGGTATAGCGCCCCTCCTTGTTGGTCACCACCGCCAACTTGACGCCGCGCTCGCGCAGGGCGACCAGCGTCTCACGCACCTGAGGGTAAAGGTGGCTGCGCGTCCCGCAGCGACTTTGATAGTACTTGTCAAATTCGGCGGCAATCAGCACCAGGGCATCGCTTGCGCGCACAGTGGCAAGGTCTGTCTTCCCGCTTTGGGCCAATGCCTGGATCAGCAGCTCGCGGGTGCCGTGGCCGATCCAGTCATTGACTTGCTGTTGCGTTACCTCGGGCAGGTCGAAGCGGCGCAGTGTATCGTTGACGGCATCACATATTTCAGGCGACGTTTCAATCAACGTGCCATCCAGATCAAACATGACCAGATCAAAGGATTGATTCATGATGGGCTGCGGTTCAGTTTGCGGCCAAAACGATCTGATCGGACAGCAGCCCCGGTGAGCGCTCGTCGGCGCTCATCCAGGTTTCGCGCCGGTGTGCGGCGCGGTGCACCAAGGTACGTACCGCCTCCACCACACGCTGGGCGCTGATGCCAAAGTGGGCGTACAAGTCTTTGGCCGGGGCGGATTCACCAAAGCTGGCGATGCCCACCACCACGCCTGTGCGGCCCACATATTTGCGCCAGAAGTCCGGATGCGCCGCCTCAATAGCCACAGTGGGCAAAGCCAATGGCAACACCATCTCTTGATAGGCCTTAGACTGCCGGTCAAACAGATTGGTGCAAGGCATGGACACCACCCGGGCAGCAATGCCCTCAGCCGCCAGTGCAGCCTGCGCTTCGATGGCCAAGGAGGTTTCCGAGCCCGTCGCCACGATCACCGCCTGCGTGCCTTCCATGTCCGACAGCACATAACCACCGTGGCGAATCGCATCCAGCATGCCCACATCGGTCAGTCGCGGCAGGTTCTGGCGCGACAGACACAGGGCGCTCGGGCCGTCTTCGCGCTCTACGGCACAGGCCCAGGCCACCGCAGTTTCCAGCCCGTCCGCCGGACGCCAGACGTCCAGACCGGGGATGATGCGCAGGCTGGGGACATGCTCGACGCTTTGGTGCGTAGGGCCGTCTTCGCCCAGGCCAATACTGTCGTGCGTGAACACATGAATCACCCGAAGCTTCATGAGCGCGGCCATGCGGATGGCATTTCGGCTGTAGTCACTGAACGTGAGAAAGGTGCCGCCATAAGGGATGTAGCCGCCATGCAGCGCCATGCCGTTCATCATCGCCGCCATGCCGAATTCGCGCACGCCGTAGCTCATGTGGTTGCCCCACTGGTCGCGCCCAGCCTTGATGCAGCCCTTGAAGTTGGTGAGGTTGGAGGCAGTCAGGTCGGCGCTACCGCCAAAAAACTCGGGCAGTAACGGGGCCAGTACATCCAGCGCGTTCTGGCTGGCCTTGCGGGTGGAAAGCGCATCGGGTTTGGCGGCGATGTTGGCCAACAGCAAGGGCAATTTTTCAAAAAACTCGGGCAACAAGTCACCCGCCATACGGCGCTCAAACTCGGTGGCCTTCAGTGGGTACAAGGTGCGGTAGGCTTCAAAACGCAGGCGCCAGGCACGTTCGGCAAACTGGCCACGCTCTACCGCGTTCCAGGCAGCACCGATCCCGGCAGGGATTTCAAACGGCGCGGCGGTCCAACCCAGTGCTTCGCGAGTAGCGGCTACTTCGCTGGCACCCAACGCAGCCCCATGCACATCGTGGGTACCCGCTTTATTGGGTGAGCCCTGGCCGATCACCGTCTGACAACAGATCAGCGTAGGCTTTCCGCCAGGCGCAATGGCCTGGGCTTTGGCAGCCCGAATGGCAGCATCGACGGCGGCGGGGTCGTGCCCATCCACCACCGGTATCACGTGCCAGCCATAGGCCTCAAAGCGCCTGGGCGTGTCGTCGGTAAACCAGCCCTCGACATGGCCGTCGATGGAAATGCCGTTGTCGTCATACAGCGCGACCAGTTTCGAGAGGCGCAAGGTACCCGCCAGCGAGCAGGCCTCGTGGCTGATGCCTTCCATCAGGCAGCCGTCACCCAAAAAAGCATAGGTGAAATGGTTCACGATGTTGTGGTTTACGCCGTCTTCCTCGCGGTTGAACTCTTGCGCCAGCAGTTTTTCCGCCAGCGCCATGCCCACGGCATTGGTAATGCCCTGACCCAACGGGCCCGTGGTGGTTTCCACGCCCGGCGTCACGCCCACCTCAGGGTGGCCGGCCGTTTTACTGTGTAGCTGGCGGAATTTTTTGAGCTCCTCCATGGGCAGGTCATAACCCGTCAGGTGCAGCAGCGCGTAAATCAGCATCGAGCCGTGGCCATTGGAAAGGACGAAGCGGTCGCGATCAGGCCACAGCGGGTTGGTCGGGTTGTGCTGTAAATGGCGGTTCCACAAAACTTCGGCAATGTCAGCCATACCCATGGGAGCGCCGGGATGACCGGACTTTGCTTTTTCAACCGCATCGACGGCGAGCATACGAATGGCATTGGCCATCTGGCGAGCGAGTTCAGGGGTGGGCGTATTCATGGTGCGTTTCTCCAATGCCTCAGTTCGAACCCAGCGCCCGCTTGCGGCGCTCCATCATTCGCCAAACAAAGGGCGTGAAGATCAATTGCATGGCCAACTCCATCTTGCCGCCGGGTACCACGATGGTATTGGCGCGGCTCATGAAGCTGGCGTCAATCATGTTCAGCAGGTACTGAAAATCAATGCCCTTGGGCTTGGCAAAACGAATCACCACCATGCTCTCGTCGGGCGAAGGGATGTCGCGGGCAATGAACGGGTTAGAGGTATCCACCATCGGGACGCGCTGAAAGTTCACATGCGTGTGCATGAACTGTGGACAGATGTAGTTCACATAGTCGGGCATGCGGCGCAGGATGGTGTCAGTCACCGCTTCGGTGCTGTAACCCCGCTTGGACTTGTCGCGCCACAGCTTCTGGATCCACTCCAGGTTGATCACAGGCACCACGCCCACCAGCAGGTCGGGGTGCTGGGCAATGTTGACTTCCGTCGTGACAACCGCACCATGCAGACCTTCGTAAAAAAGCAGGTCGGTGTTGGCAGGCACGTCCTCCCAGGGGGTAAAGGTGCCCGGTTCCTGCTTGTAGGGCGCGGCCTCTTCGGTGTCGTGCAGATACTTGCGGCGCCTGCCCGTGCCGGTCTCGGCATAAGCGCGAAAAAGCGCAGCCAATTCAGGGAACAGGTTGTTCTCGGGTCCGAAGTGGCTGAAATTGTTGTCGCCCGCTTTTTCTGCCTCATCCGCCTTGACTTTCATTGCCTTGCGGTCGTGACGGTGAAAACTGTCGCCCTCGATGACAGCAGCGTTGACCCCTTCGCGGCGGAAGATATTTTCGAACGTGCGAGTCACCGAGGTGGTGCCTGCACCGGACGAACCCGTGATGGCAATGATGGGATGGCGCTCAGACATGATGGTGTATCCGTAGGTAAGAAATATGGTTCAAAAAGGCCTCAACCCCTTGTACGACGGGCGCAGACAGCTACTATATTAATAGCGCCCGGCTGGCAACAAACGAATCAGACACGGAACAGACTGCGTTCGGCAAACAGCGGGTTATCCTGCTCGGTTTTCACGGGCTCTGCGTGGTAGCGCTCAATCCGCTCCACTTCGCTTTTAGACCCAAACACCAGGCCAATGCGCTGATGCAGCGACGTGGGCTGCACTTCCAGCATCGGCTGGTGGCCGGTCGAAGCGCGACCACCGGCTTGCTCCATGATCAAACCAATTGGATTGGCCTCGTACAGCAGACGCAGGCGACCGGGCTTGGACAGGTCTTTGGTGTCGCGTGGGTAGAGAAAAACGCCGCCGCGCATCAGGATGCGGTGCGCCTCGGCCACCATGCTGGCAATCCAGCGCATGTTGAAGTCTTTGGCGCGGGGCCCGGTTTTTCCAGCCAGGCATTCATCCACATAGCGCTTGACGGGAGCCTCCCAGAAGCGGCTGTTGGAGGCGTTGATCGCGAACTCCTGCGTCTCTTTCGGGATCTGCATCTTCGGGTGCGTCAGCATGAATTCACCGAAATTGGGGTCGAGGGTGAAGCCGTTGACGCCGTCACCCACCGTGAGAACCAGCATGGTGGTGGGGCCATACAGCGCGTAACCTGCAGCGACTTGCTGCAAACCGGGCTGCAGGAAATCCGCCTCAAGCACATCGCGCCCCGTATCCGGCCCCCGGAGTACCGAAAAAATGCTGCCCACGGACACATTCACATCAATATTGCTGGATCCGTCGAGCGGGTCAAACACCAGCAAATACTTGCCCCGCGGGTACTGCCCTGGAACTTGATAGGGTAAATCCATCTCCTCCGAAGCCATACCTGCGAGGTTGCCCGCCCACTCGGTGCGCCGAATGAAAACGTCGTTGCTCAGTACATCGAGTTTTTTTTGCGTCTCACCCTGCACATTCACAGAGCCGCCCTGCTCGACCGCGTGATTGCCCATCACACCACCCAGTTCACCAAAAGCAACCGCACGGGCAATGGCTTTGCAGGCGAGGGCCACGTCCAGAATCAGGGCATTGAAGTCTCCGCTGGCTTCGGGGAAGCGGCGGCGCTCCTCGATCAGGAATTGCGTCAGGGTCGAGCGGTTGGTTAAAGGCATGGTGTGTTTCGTCGTTTTTTTAAGTTTCGGTTTCAGTGTGCATCGGCCTGGCTGCGCAGTTCGCGCATGATGCCGTGGTAGCCACCATCGGCATCGGGCGCGCCAAACACGGCACTTCCCGCCACGCAAGTGTCGGCACCGGCCTTCACAATGTCAGCGATGTTGTCGGTCTTCACACCGCCATCGACTTCCAGCCAGATCGGCTGGCCACCGCGCGCTTTATGCGCTTCAATACGCTGACGCACGAGGCGTAACTTTCCCAGCGTGGCTGGGATAAATTTTTGCCCGCCAAAGCCGGGGTTGACGCTCATCAACAAAACGATGTCCAGCTTGTCCATGACATGGTCCAGCCAATCCACAGACGTTGCCGGGTTGAGCACCAGCCCGGCCTTGCAACCGTGCTCCCTGATCAGCGACAGCGTGCGGTCCACATGACGCGAGGCCTCGGGGTGGAAGGTGATGATGTTGGCACCGGCCTTGGCAAACAGTGGAATCAGTGCATCCACCGGCTCAACCATCAAGTGCACGTCAATCGGGATCGTCACATGCGGGCGAATGGCTTCGCAGACCAGCGGCCCGATGGTGAGGTTGGGCACGTAATGGTTGTCCATCACGTCGAAGTGAACCAGGTCGGCGCCGGCGGCCTCGATGGCGCGAACCTCTTCGCCCAGGCGGGCAAAGTCTGCAGAGAGGATGGACGGCGCAATGCGGAGGGAGCGGGACATGGTGGGGCTTGCCTGTGAAACGAACATTAACGACGTGGCGCATGCATGGGTCCGGCGGCATGCAGGCTTGCCAGCTGCGCCAGGCTGCAACCGGACAGATCAGGCAGAACGGCCAGCGCACCTGAAAAATCATGGTGCGCGGTGAAAGCGTTGGTGGTGATGACGGTGGGCAGCGCCGCCGCCATCGCGGCACGCAAGCCGTTGGCAGAGTCTTCAAGGGCCAGGCAGGCGGATGCGGGCAACTGCAGCCGGCTCAGCGTTTGCAGATACACCTGCGGGTGCGGCTTCTTGCGGGGCGCGGTGGAGGCGTCTTCAATGACCCTGAAAAACCGTGACCAGTCCGGACCGATGGCGGTGCGCAGCAGCGCGGAAATATTGACTGGCGAGGTGGTCGTGGCAATGGCCATTTGCATGCCGGCGTCATGGGCTTTCTCGATCAGCTTCAACACGCCAGGCCGCAACTGCACCCCGCCGTCGCCCACCATGCGCTCATACACCGCTGTTTTCTGGTCATGAATGCGCTGCACCGTGTCGGTAAACGCGGCGTTGTCGATGATTTTGAGATCCGGCTGCACCTGCCGCCAGTAGTGCGTGATGCGCTCCTTGCCGCCGGACACCTCCAGCAGCCGGGTGTAGAGCGGCTCGTCCCACTGCCAGGGCAAGCCTTCCTGCACAAAAGCTGCATTGAACGCTGCCATGTGGGCCAGTTCGGTGTCGGCCAGCGTGCCATCGACATCAAAAATCAGCGCCTGCAAAGGGGGGTTGATCATGGCTGCCTTTTCACCGGCGACTGGAACACGCGGCTGGCGCGAATATCGCGCTCTTCAATGGTGGTCAGATCGTCCACGGTGAGTACCCGGTCGCGGTCTTCAAACAAGCGGCTGGCCTGGCGCAGCCGCGCCCGCTCCAGCGCATTGCGGGCGCTGCGCGCATTGGCAAAATGAGGCTGCCCGATGCGCAGTGTGAGGTACTCCTCAAACACCTGGGCTGCGCCTGAGCCGAAGCGGTAGTTCTGGTCGCCCAGCATTTTTTGCGAGATTTGCATCAACTCGCCGACCGCATAGTCGGGGAAATCAATATGGTGGGCAATGCGCGAACTCATGCCCGGGTTGCTCTGGAAGAAGGTGTCCATCCGGTCCTTGTAGCCGGCCAGAATCACCACCAGATCATCGCGCTGGTTTTCCATGATTTGCAGCAGAATTTCGATGGCCTCCTGCCCGTAGTCGCGTTCGTTTTCAGGGCGGTACAGGTAGTAGGCCTCGTCAATGAAAAGCACGCCGCCCATGGCTTTTTTAAGCACTTCACGCGTCTTGGGCGCGGTGTGACCGATGTACTGGCCGACCAGATCGTCACGCGTGACCGCAACCATATGCCCTTTGCGCACATAGCCCAGTCGGTGCAATATTTCAGCCATGCGCATGGCCACCGTGGTCTTGCCTGTGCCCGGGTTGCCGGTAAAACACATATGCAGGGAAGGCGCCTGGGCGGCCAGACCCAGGTTCAGGCGCAGCTTGTCGATCACCAGCAGCGCGGCAATGTCACGGATGCGTGCCTTGACCGGAGCCAGCCCCACCAGCGAGTCGTCCAGTTCCTGCAGTACCGGCTCCACATGGGAATGCGCCAGCACTTCGGCCACCGTACGTGCTGCGGCCAGCGAGTTGTCCGCGGGAGCGCTTGCGACAACGGCTTGCCCCGCCACCTGACCGGGAATCGAATGCATTGGTGCGTTCATGATCGAAAAGTTCCTTCGCCAGTCAGGTCTGCAAGACTATAGCGGTACGCTTAATAACGTTCGCCTTCGGGCTTGTCGGTCGCGTAGGAGTGGATGGTGTAGCGCATCGTTCGCCCATCGGTCTCATGGCGCTCGAGGCGGAAGCCAGGCTCTTTCTTGGGACGGTTGACGATGTAGGACATGGTCACGCTCTCCACCCCCCGCACGGCGCTGAAAGCCGTCACGCGGATGTAGTGGTTCGGGTACGTCTTGCGGCAGTTGTTGATCTCCATCAAGATGCCGGCCGGGTCCTTCATGTCAAACATCGGGTTGCCGAACATTTCCCAATAGGTGTTGCGCGGGTGCGGGTCATCGGTGTATTCGATACCGAGCGACCAGCCTTTGTCCAGTGCGTACTGCACCTGTGCGGTGATCTGCTTATCGGTCAGGTCTGGCAGAAATGAAAACTGGCCTTGCGTAACGCGGCCGCCGAGATTGGTCATCATGGTTTTTCTCCTGAATGGGTTTTAGGCGCTGGCTGTAGGGGTCGCCACAAAGTCGGGGCTGTCGGTGGAGGCGTAGTTGAAAGACACGTCCTTCCAGGTCGCCAGACCGGCTTTGAGCGGGCCGCACCACTTGGCTGCATCAGCCAGAATCTGCGGGCCTTCGTTCCAGATGTCGCGGCCTTCGTTGCGCGCCATGATCATGACTTCGAGTGCGGTACGGTTTGCAATCGCACCGGCCTGGATGCCGTCCGGGTGGCCGATGGTGCCGCCGCCGAACTGTAGAACCACGTCGTCGCCAAGGTAATGCAGCAACTGGTGCATCTGACCGGCGTGAATACCACCGGAGGCTACCGGCATCACCTTGTTCAGCGAAGCCCAGTCTTGTTCAAAGAACAGGCCCTTTTCGAGCTGCACCGGGGTGTGCGTGTCCAGCAGGGTGTCGTAGTAACCGCGAATCATCATCGGGTCGCCTTCCAGCTTGCCGACCACGGTGCCGGCGTGGATGTGATCGACACCCGCCATGCGCATCCACTTGCAGATCACGCGAAAACTCATGCCGTGATTTTTCTGGCGCGAATAGGTCGAGTTGCCGGCGCGATGCAGGTGCAGAATCATGTCGTTCTTGCGTGCCCAGACCGCCATGGACTGAATGGCGGTGTAGCCAATCACCAGGTCGATCATGATGATGATCGAGCCCAGCGATTTGGCGAATTCAGCACGCGCGTACATCTCTTCCATGGTGCCGGCGGTCACGTTCAGGTAGTGGCCCTTGACTTCACCGGTAGCGGCAGACGCTTTGTTCACCGCATCCATGCAGTACAGGAAACGGTCACGCCAGTGCATGAAGGGCTGCGAGTTGATGTTCTCGTCGTCTTTCATGAAGTCCAGACCGCCCTTGAGCGCTTCGTACACCACGCGGCCATAGTTACGGCCAGACAAACCCAGTTTCGGCTTGGTCGTCGCCCCCAGCAGCGGTCGACCAAACTTGTCCATACGCTCGCGCTCGACAACCACGCCAGTGGCCGGGCCCTGGAAAGTCTTGAGGTAAGCCACCGGGATGCGCATGTCTTCCAGGCGCAAGGCTTTAACAGCCTTCATGCCAAACACGTTACCGATGATGGAAGCGGTCAGGTTGGCAATCGAGTTGCCTTCAAACAGGTCGATGTCGTAGGCGATGTAGGCAAAATATTGCGCCTCGGTGTTGGTGCCGGGGCCGGTGTTGGGCACCAGGTCAACCCGGTAGGCCTTGGCGCGGTACATCTCGCAAGCGGTCAGGCGGTCGGTCCAAACCACCGTCCAGGTGGCGGTGGAGGATTCGCCAGCGACGGCAGCCGCACATTCATCGGCCTCGACACCGTCTTGGGGGGTCATGCGGAACATGGCCAGCACGTCGGTTTCCTTGATCGCGTAATCAGGATCCCAGTAGCCCATCTTTTTGTACGGAATGACGCCTGCGCTGTAACGCTCCTTGGCATCGGTAATTTGTGTGTTGCCCATCGCTTTGCTCCTGTTCGGTAAAGTGAAATACGGTGTAGGCAGACTATAAGAATTAACTTAAATAAGGTAAATTCAAGAATAGTTAATTTTAAATTAAGGTAAAGCTGAATGAAAAATATCACCTTCCGGCAACTGCGCGTTTTTAACGAGGTAGCGCGCCACCTGAGCTTTTCCAAAGCAGCCCAGGCTCTGCACCTGACGCCGCCGGCCGTGACCATGCAGGTCAAGGAGCTGGAGGGCCATGTGGGCCTGCCGCTGTTCGAGCGCCAGGGCCGGCAGGTGACGCTGACCACTGTGGGCGAATACATGCTGGTGTATGCGCGCAAGATGCTTGCCACGCTCAAGGACGCCGAGGATGCGGCGGCACGGCTCAGGCGGGTCGAAGTGGGTAGGTTGACCATCGGCATGGTAAGCACCGCCAAATATTTTCTGCCGCGCCTGGTGACGCTGTTTCGCCGTGAGCACGAGGGTGTCGAGATCAGGCTGGTCGTAGGCAATCGCGAACTGCTGGTGCAGATGCTGCACGCCAATGAGGTCGACATCGCCATCATGGGCCGCCCGCCAAGAGAGCTGGCCACGCGCGCCGAACCCTTTGCTGCGCATCCCCATGTGTTCGTCGCACCCATCGACCACCCCTTGCTGAGGTTTGGCGACCAGACCGTGGAATCTCTGCGCCCGTATGGCTTCATCGTCCGTGAACCGGGATCGGGCTCGCGCGCCGCCATGGAACAGTTTTTTCAGTCAGCCCGGCTGGAGCCCAAAGTAATCATGGAAATGGGGAGCAATGAGACCATCAAGCAGGCCGTGATGGCGGGCATGGGGCTGAGCTTTTTGTCGCTGCACACGCTAGGGCTGGAACTGGACAACAAGCTGATAGCGGTGCTGGAGGTGGAAGGCACTCCGATAGTGCGCGCCTGGAATTGCGTGCATACCCTGTCCAAGCTGCTTTCCCCGGCGGCCGAGGCCTTTCGCTACTTTGTGCTGGAGCGCGGAGAAGGCTTCATGGCCGAACAATTCGGCCGATTTACCCCCACACCGCATACTGCCGCCGCGAATCGCCGCAACGCGGGGGAGTAAAACCCCGATATTACATTCGATATCGCTGATATAAGATGTATTGGCGCTTCCAACACCCTATCTCAGGAGACTGACATGCATTTCATCATTAAACGTTTTTCTGCCGTTATTTGTTTTGTGTTGATAAGCAGTGCCGCGATGGCACAAGACCGGGTGGTCTACCACATTGACGATGCGGCAACCCAGGCCACCAAGGGGCTACGTAATGTTCGCAACCACCTGGACGTGGCACCGAAAACCAGGATCACGGTGGTGACACACGCCAACGGCGTGGATTTTCTGATGGAAGATGCCAAGGACGCAAAGAACCCGTCGGTTGACTACGGCTCTTTGGTCAGTGCCCTGAAGGCGCGCGGCGTCACTTTCGAGGTGTGCGAAATCACGCTCATAAACAGAAGCTTGAAGAAAGAACAGTTCACTCTGGATGCGGCGTTCACGCCGTCGGGGGTTGCTCGCATCGCGGAGCTGCAGCTACGTGAGCGAGCTGCGTACATCAAACCCTGACCCTCGCGGCCTGGGCTATCCACTTTCCTGGCAGTAAACGCCAGGAAATTTTTTACGCGCCATTCATCCAGGAACCAGCCATGCGTTCTTTGCCGATTTTCATTTTGCGCGCTATTGCCGTTTTTGTGACGGGCGGTCTGCTGGCAAGCATGTCTGCTGCGGCTGTAGAAGTAAAGTTTCAGTCTGTCGCCGCAGGGGTTTTCGCGCATGTCGGAGACAAGGGCGCGCGCAGCTATGCCAACGAAGGGCTGAACGCCAACATTGGCCTGGTGGTGACATCCGGGGGCGCGGTGCTCATCGACAGTGGTGCCACGTTTGAATCCGCCCGCCAGATTCACGAGGCGGTCAAATCCGTCACCAGCCAACCCGTCAAATGGGTAATCAATACCGGCGGCCAGGACCATCGATGGCTGGGTAACGGCTATTTTGCAGCGCAGGGCGCACAAATCATTGCCCATGAAAACGCCCGAGCTGACATGATGGCGCGCGGCGGTGACCACCTGGCCGCTTTGAAGGTTGCGCTTGGGGAGCGCACCAACGGAACCTCCCCTACACTGCCTACACGCTGGATAACCGGCGAAGATGCGCAACTTGTTCTGGGCGGTGTGGTGATCGCCCTGCGTCATCGCGGCGGCGGCCACACGCCGGGCGACATGATGGTCTGGCTGGCGCAACCGCAAGTGCTGTTCTCGGGGGACATTGTGTATGTAGACCGCCTGCTGAGTGTCATTCCCGTGAGCAACACACGGGCATGGCTGGCCACCTTCGATGTCATTGATGCCTTGCGGCCGGAGCGAGTGGTGCCTGGACACGGCGACATCACCGATCTGGTCACCGCACAACGCCAGACACGCGACTACCTGCGTTCGCTGCGCTCGCACATGAAGAAAGCTGTAGACGACTCCGTCGACATCAGCGCCGCAGTCAAATCTTTTAACGCCCAGCCATGGGCGGCGCTGCTGAACGCTACAGACCTGTTGCCGGGAAATGCCAGCCGTACCTATCTGGAGCTGGAGCGGGATTGAGTTTCTATCAAAACGACTGATGCAGCAGCTAGCGTGACTACCGGAATGGTATTGATATCTCAGGCCGTCGCATTTACACAATTCGCAGGGCATCCGCCTCAAGCGGGCCTGGCAGCAAGTGTTCTTCCAATGAGCGCATATGCCTTACTTGAAAGCATTGAAAGCAGCCGCACGCTGTCAGTGGGGCCTGCCACTGCGGCAGCACTGATGGTTGCGGCAGTATTGTCTCGAATTGATGCACAGCCAATGGCGCTACCATACGCCCGCTGGGCGAGGAGGCCGAAGAGCCGGCAGCGGGTGCTGGGCCAGAGCGACACCGACCGGGCTATGGCGCCCTAAGTCCCTTTCTTACCAACCCAATCATGGTTACAAGCTTTTTGCCTACCGACGACCTGCTGCGCACCGTGCTGCACAACGAAGTGCATGCACGGCCGTCAGCCCGCGTGCGGCTACCTGCCTTCATTGTTTATGTGGCTGTACTTAACGCGGGCATAAGCCGCGAACAGGAATGCGAGCATCTTCGCGGTCTGCCGGACCAGAAAAATCTGGCGCTGGACAGTCTTGACGGCAACTTTTTGCTTTTGCGATTCGAAGGCTATACCGTCAAGTGGGAGCGGCACACCGAGTTCACACGCTACTCCATCGTACAACCGCTAGAGACCGATGCAGTGTTGGGTACTTCAGAACCGAATCTGCTCTCAACGCTGATGGTTACGCCCGATTGGCTACGCAACATTCCGGGGCGGACGATCGCAGCCATCCAGCTGGTCATGGTTCATGCTGACCTGAGCGATGAATCCGCAACAATGGCCCGCGCTCAGCATTGGTTCGGCGGGCGCACGCTGGTGGCTTCGCAACTGGGCGGGGGACACTCCTGGGCACTGACAGACTTTCACCTTGCCCACAACGGGTTTGAGCGCATCCTGGCAATCGCTCAGACGGGCATCAGCCAGACGCGCGCAGGACGTATCTCCCAGCGTTTGCTGGAGCTGGAAACTTACCGCCTGATGGCTTTGCGCGGGCTGCCAGTAGCCAAGCAATTGGGGCCCATACTGGCAGAGGCCGAAAGCTCACTGGCGGCCATCACGGCGCTGCTGGAGAACAAGGCGGCCTCAGACCAGGAGTTGCTTGACACACTGGTATCACTTGCTGCTCGTGTGGAACGCGCCACGGCAGAACACACCTACCGCTTCTCGGCAACGCAGGCCTACAACACGCTGGTCAGCCAGCGCATCGCCGAGCTCCGCGAAAAAGCCATTCCCGGCACTCAGACTATAGGAGAGTTCATGCAACGGCGTCTATCGCCCGCGATGGCGACTGTGACGGCTACAGCACAACGTTTGGCCTCGCTGTCGGAGCGGGTCTCGCGCACCAGCGCCCTCATGCGAACCCGGGTAGACATTGCCACCGAAGCACAGAATCAGTTGTTGCTGGAAAAGCTTACCCGCGGTCAGGAACTGCAATTACGCCTGCAATCCACAGTGGAGGGACTGTCGATCATGGCGATCTCCTATTACATCGTCAGTTTGCTGCTGTACGCCGCCAAAGCACTCAAATCTGCAGGTGTGCCGTTGAACGCGGAAATCGCAACCGGTGTCTTGATCCCAGTGGTGTTATGGAGCGTGTGGCGGACCACGCGCCGCATTCATGCGAAATTGCGCACCAGCCGATGAAAGTCTTTTTTTAAGAAATATCACCCTCCAGCCCAACTGGAATGGACGTGAATAGCTACTAAAACAGGAGCGTTTCTCTAAATTCCTCTTTCAGGTGCAGGGCGCGCAGCTAAACAGGTAATTCGCTTGCACGGGATGGGCTAGGAGCTTGGGCGGCAGAAGGCGTCGAAGCGAAAAGTGGCCCCGGCGAGGACAGTTTTTGCCGGGTTTGCAGCGCCATAGCCGTAGCTATGGGGCAAAAAGCCGGTGAAAAATGGACCGTCGCGGCCGCTTTGCAGCC
>NZ_JAUYEY010000035.1 GCF_030689685.1 Polaromonas sp.
CAGCCTTGACGCGCTGGAGGAGCAGCTTGCACTGGGACTCAGAACTTTGGAGCAAAACCCTGAAACTGTGCGCACCATTGTCTCTTGGGATTGGATTGTGAGCTCCTTGATTACTTCATTTATGAAGTAGAAATGGAATAAATAGGTGAGACGGGCCAAGCGCTTGGGCTGATTGATCTTTTTCAAATACACGGCAGTGATTTGAACGGCTCTCACCCTTGCCCTTTGGGAGAGGGGTGGGGTGAGGGATTGAGCGCTCCGACTGTCATGAGTTTTGAAACGCTCAATAAGAGCGGGCGCGTCTGGCTTTGACCGCTTCGGACAGCACATCCAGCAGACTCAATGAGTCGTCCCAGCTCAGGCAGGCGTCTGTGATGCTTTTTCCGTATTCCAGGTTTTTGGCCTTGTCTTTGCCGGGGGTGAATTTCTGCGCGCCGGGTTGGAGGTGGCTTTCCGCCATCAGGCCAAACACCTGGTGCGAACCACCGGCCACCTGCGTGCCGATCTCGCGCGCCACTTCGAGCTGCTTTTCATGCTGCTTGGCGCTGTTGGCGTGGCTGCAATCGACCATCAGCCTGGCCGGCAGTTTCGAGGCTTCGAGCTCCTTGCAGGCCGCAGCGACGCTGGCCGCGTCGTAGTTGGGCGCCTTGCCGCCGCGCAAAATCACATGACAGTCTGTGTTGCCTGTGGTTTGCACAATCGCGACCTGGCCGTTTTTGTGAACCGATAAAAAGTGGTGGCCACGCGCTGCTGCCTGGATCGCGTCGGTAGCGATGCGGATGTTGCCGTCGGTGCCGTTCTTGAAGCCAATCGGCGCCGACAGGCCGGACGCCAGCTCGCGGTGCACCTGGCTTTCGGTGGTGCGCGCGCCAATCGCGCCCCAGGCGATCAGATCACCGATGTACTGCGGCGAAATCACGTCCAGAAACTCACTGCCCGCTGGCAGGCCCAGGCGGTTGATGTCGATCAGCAGTTGGCGCGCGATGCGCAGGCCCTCGTCGATGCGGAAGGTCTCGTCGAGGTAAGGGTCGTTGATCAGGCCCTTCCAGCCGACGGTGGTGCGCGGTTTTTCAAAATACACACGCATCACGATCTCCAGCGTGCCGGCGTATTTTTTGCGCTGCTCGGCCAGGCGGCGTGCGTACTCCAGCGCCGCCATCGGGTCGTGGATGGAGCACGGGCCAATCACCAGCAGCAGGCGGTCGTCTTTGCCGGCCATGATGTTGTGGATGGCCTGGCGGGTTTGCGTGATCAGCGATTCAACGGGTGTGCCACTGATCGGAAAGAAGCGGATCAAATGCTCGGGAGGTGGCAACACAGTGATGTCCTTGATGCGTTCGTCGTCGGTCTGGCTGGTTTTATCGACGGGGCTCGCATACCAGGCATCGCTGGCTTGAGTGGTTTTGGCATTCATGGCTGGTTTCCTTTTAAAACGTCCAACTAGCAATCGGCAAATAACAAGAGGCAATAACAACGGGCAAAAAAAAACCGCCGGGGTCCGGCGGTGTTCAAGAATCTGTTGCGTACTTTTTTGCTTACGCGAGGATCTCTCTACCGCCGGAGGCGCTTGAGAACCAAAAGTAAGAAAAATAAAATTTCGCTGAGGTCATGGCTGGAATGTAGCACAAGGCGCAACCAGGCCGAAAGCAAGCGCACGAACAAGCCAGCAAGCGACCATGAAGGCATCTCCTTTCAAGCAGGGGCCGCAGGTCCGGCTTCGCCGGCCCGCAGGCGCAGCGCCCCCTCGGGGGGCAGCGCAGTACGCGAAGCGACAAGCGTGGGGGCTCTATTTTCTCAACCGTCCCCACCAGCTCCTGGCTCGCTCCAGCTGCGTCGCATCCAGCGTGCCCGACTCGGATTCGACGGGCATCTGTCCGCGCAGTTGCTCATGCATGTCGATCAACAGCATGCCCTCGCCCAAAGTGCGCCAGGCGATCAGCTCAAAGTCCTCCAGGCCGATGTCCTGTACCGGCACGGCGTCGCCGTGGCCGGGCGGCAGCAGCCACTGGCCGATCAACACCCGGAAATTGTTCAGCGCGGCCAGGTAAGACGCGTATTCGTAGAGGCCGCGCCAGGCCGGACTCAGGCCAATCACCAGTGCGCGGTGTTCACGCAAAGTGGTCATCAGATCGATCAACTGCGTGGCTGCTTCGGCCGGCCCGCCAGGGGGTTTGAGCCGGGACAGCACCGCTTCGATGCTGACCGACAGGCCACCCATGCCGTCAGCCAGTTGCAAGGACTCCTCGTCGGCCATCGCCGAGCGCAGGAAGTGGTTGAGCTCGCCGAAACTCTGGATGCTGGGGAGCTGGGTTGACGGATCAATCGCCAGCCGAGAGTTCGGCGCAGGGCTCATGCGCCTGGCCTCAGGCGGTGCCGCCCACCGTCAGCCCGTCGATGCGCAGTGTCGGCTGGCCCACGCCCACCGGTACGCTCTGACCTTCCTTGCCGCAGGTGCCAACACCACTGTCGAGCTGCATATCGTTGGCGATCATCGTTACGCGGGTCAGCGCGTCGGGGCCGTTGCCAACAATGGTGGCGCCCTTGACCGGGTACAGGATTTTACCGTTTTCGACCCAGAAGGCCTCGCTCGCGGAGAACACAAACTTGCCCGAGGTGATGTCGACCTGGCCACCGCCGAAATTGGTGGCGTACAGGCCCTTCTTGATGCTGGCGACAATTTCTTCGGGCGCCTTGTCGCCGCCCAGCATGTAGGTGTTGGTCATGCGCGGCATCGGCACATGCGCATAACTTTCACGGCGGCCATTGCCGGTGGGCTTGACGCCGGACAGGCGCGCATTGAGCGAGTCCTGAATGTAGCCCTTCAAGATGCCGTCCTCGATCAGCACATTGCGCTGGCTGGCGTGGCCCTCGTCATCGACGTTGAGCGAGCCGCGGCGGTCGGCAATCGTGCCGTCATCGAGCACGGTCACGCCCTTGGCCGCCACGCGTTCACCGATGCGCCCTGCAAAGGCGCTGGAGCCCTTGCGGTTGAAGTCGCCTTCCAGGCCGTGGCCGATGGCCTCGTGCAAGAGGATGCCGGGCCAGCCAGGGCCTAGCACCACAGTCATCTCGCCCGCGGGCGCTGGCCGCGCTTCGAGGTTGGACAGCGCCGCAGTCACCGCGTCGTTGACGTATTCGTTGATCTGCACTTCGTCGAAATAGGCCAGGCCGAAACGCCCGCCGCCGCCGCCTGAGCCCATCTCGCGGCGGCTCACGCCGCCGACGGTTTTTTCGGCAATCACGGTGACCGACAGGCGCACCAGCGGCCGCACGTCGGCTGCCAACGTGCCGTCGGCGCGCGCCACCATCACCACGTCGTATTCACTCGCCAGGCCAGCCATCACTTGCACAATGCGCGGGTCCTTGACTTTGGCGAGTTTCTCGACTTTTTCGAGCAGCTTGACTTTGGCTGTGCTGTTCAGCGTTGTGATCGGGTCCATGTCCTGGTACAGCGCGCGGCCAGGCGCGACCTTGCGCGCCGGCACCTTGACGCGGCCGGCGCGGGTGGCGGCCGAAATTGTGCGCACGGTGCGCGCGGCGTCGAGCAGGGAGGCTTCGGAGATGTCGTCGGAGTACGCAAACGCGGTCTTCTCGCCGCTGACTGCACGCACGCCCACACCCTGGTCGATGCTGAAGGAACCGGTCTTGACGATGCCTTCTTCCAGGCTCCAGCCTTCGCTGCGCGTGTACTGGAAATACAAATCGGCGTCGTCCACACCCCAGGACGTGATTTCACCCAATGCCCGCGACAGGTGCGCCTCGGTCAGTCCGAACGGCGCCAGCAACAGCTTGTGCGCGATCTCCAGCCGCTGCGAGGTCGCGTCGGCGCTGGGCCGGGCGCTGGATGCGGAGGCCGGCCGATGGGCGGAAGACGGCGATGATTTGAGTGAGGTCATGCGGTCATTGTAGGCAGTCTGACCCACCTCTGCGCCGCAGGGCTTTCTCCGAGCGAAGCGCTGCGCGCCTGGCAATCCAGGCGTATCCTGGACTAACGGTTTGCCAGGTACTTGAAAATTGCCGCGTCGTCGAGCTCGGCCAGCCCGGCCTGGTGCGCCTCGGCAAACACCTGGCTGGCACGCGCGCCCAGCGGCCCCTCAAAGCCGACGGCTTTCGCAGCCTCCAGCGCCAGCCGCGTGTCTTTTTCAAGCAGGGTCACATGCGCACGCGGTGCGTAGTCGCCGGCAATCGCGCGGCGCAGGCGGTCCGAGCCAATCCAACTTTGGCCGCTCGATTGTTCAATCACATCCAGCGTGCGGCTGGCGTCCAGCCCCAGTCGTTCAGCCAGCGCCAGCACCTCGGCGGCACCGACCAGGTTGATGCCTGCCAGCAAATTGTTGACCAGCTTGGTGCGGGCGCCATCACCGGGCCGGTGGCTGATCCGGAACACCTTGGCTGACAGGGACTGCAGCAGTGCCGCCTGCGCCTCATACACCGATGGCGCGCAGGCCACCATCAGGCTCATGGAGCCGTCGCGCGCCCGCACCGGACCGCCGGACATCGGCGCATCTACAGTGAACACCCCGATGGCGGCCAGCCGGTTGGCAAAAGTCTCGACCTCCTGCGGCGCGATCGTCGGGCACAGCAGCACGGTATGCCCAGGCTGCAGCATGCGGGCCAGTCCGTGGTCGCCGAACAGCACCTCGGCCGTCTGCGCGGCGTCCACCACACAGACGATGAATGCTACGGAATCGATAGCTGCTTGTGCAGGACTGGCAAGGGCTACAGCCCCTTTTTTCTTAAGAACGGTGACTTTGGAGGGGTCAATGTCGCAGACCTGAACGCTCCAATCTTGCGTCAGCAAGTTGGCTGCCATGGCGCCGCCCATGTTGCCAACACCGATGATGGCGACCTTTTTTTCTGCAGGCATCACGACGACGCCTCAGTTGCATCTCCAGCACTCAAGCCTGGAGGTTTCGGCGTCTTCGCAGTCCTTCGCCTTGTCGATCCCCGCTTTGCGGGGCCCCTCGCCAGGAGGCTCATGACTGCACCAGCCTCTTGGCTTTTGAAATCGACATCAATATGCCGACTGCCAGCCCGAGGGTGACCATGGCTGTGCCGCCGTAGCTGATGAAGGGCAGGGGCACGCCGACCACTGGCAGGATGCCGCTGACCATGCCCATGTTGACGAAGGCATAGGTGAAAAAGATCATGGTCACGGCCCCGGCAAGCAGGCGCGAAAACAGCGTAGACGCCTCCAGTGCAATGACCAGCCCGCGGAAGATCAGGAAGATAAAGGCGGCGATCAAGGCCAGGTTGCCGAGCAGCCCGAACTCTTCGGAATAGGCTGCAAAGATGAAGTCGGTGGTGCGCTCGGGGATGAACTCGAGGTGGGTTTGGGTGCCCTGCATGAAGCCTTTGCCCAGCAGCCCGCCGGAGCCGATGGCAATCATGCCCTGAATGATGTGAAAGCCCTTGCCCAGCGGATCGCGTGTCGGGTCCAGCAGGGTACAAATGCGTTGCTGCTGGTAGTCATGCAATATCGGCCAGCGCATGCCTTTTGCGCACAATTCCGGCTCGAACCAGACCAGCAGCAAGATGCCGACCAGGCCCAGCAGCACGGGGGGCAAAATCAATTTCCAGCTCAGGCCTGCAAAAAAGATCACCGCCAGGCCGGCGGCCAGCACCAGCAGCGAGGTGCCCAGATCGGGCTGTTTCATGATCAGGCCGACAGGCACCAGCAGCAGCAAGCCCGCCACGATGAAGTCGAGTGGGCGCAACTGGCCTTCGCGTTTCTGAAACCACCAGGCCAGCATCAGTGGCATGGCGATTTTCAGAATTTCGCTGGGCTGGATCACGGTGATGCCCACATTGAGCCACCGTGTGGCGCCTTTCTTGGTGATGCCGAAAATCGCCACCGCCACCAGCAAGGCCACGCCAGCGATATACAGGGGCACCGCAAACGCCATCAGGCGCTGCGGCGGAACCTGCGCCACAACAAACATGATGACGCCGGCAATCAGCATGTTGCGGCCATGGTCGACAAAGCGGCTGCCGTGGTCGAATCCGGATGAATACATGATCAACAGCCCGGCGCCAGCGAGCAGAAAAACAGCAAACGCCAGCAGGCCGTCAAAGCCCTGGAACATCGGGGCTGCGCGCTGGAAAACAGAAGGTTTGTCGAAAACGGCGGGCATGGAAGAGATTATCGGCCAGGCTGGTGCTGCGGGAGCTGCCAGGCTCCTAGTTAAGCGGCCGCGCCGCAGGTTTAATCGTTTTCAGAGTTCTCTGGCTCAGGCTTGCGCGGCGGTTTCGGCCGCGGCGGGGCGTTGGTGTGAATCAGCATGGTGGCCTTTTCCATCTCGCCGGCCAACAGCGCCGGTACCGCCTTGAGCGAACGGGCGATGCTGTCCTCAATCGCCACGCGGTGTTCCTGCGAGGGCTTCTTCAGTACCCAGTCGATGACCTCGGACTTCACGCCCGGATGACCGACACCGATGCGCAGGCGCCAGTAGTCGCCGGTGCCCAGTTGCGCGTGGATGTCGCGCAGGCCGTTGTGGCCGGCGTGGCTGCCGCCGAACTTGAGTTTGGCTTGGCCGGGGACGATGTCTAGTTCGTCATGGGCTACCAGGATTTCTTCGGGGGCGATCTTGAAAAAACGCGCCAGCGAGGCCACCGATTTTCCGGACACATTCATGAACGTCAGCGGCTCCAGCAGCCAGACGGCTTGCCCGGCAAGGGAGGTACGGGCCACGCGGCCATGGTAGTTTTTGTCCAACGCAGGCGACACCTTCAACTCGCGCGCGAGCGCGTCGGTCCACCAGAATCCGGCGTTGTGGCGGGTGGCTTCGTATTCAGCGCCCGGATTGCCCAGGCCAACAAAAAGTTTGATCATGCGTGAGGTCGGAAGGGGGAGCGGTTGAGCCCGCCACGGGATTATCAGTGCAGCAGAGCGCCGTCCCCAAAGAAAACGGCCCCCGGCCTCCGCAGAGGACAGGGGCCGCTGGCCTTTTCAGGCCGCCGGGTGCCTTGAGTTACTTCTTGGCAACAGGCTTGGCAGCATCAGCCTTGGCGCCGGTTTTGGCGTCCTTGGCGGCAGCGGCTTTGGCTGCTTTCGGATCGACCGGCGCGGCAGCAGCAGCGGCTGCAGCAGCATCGGCTTCGGCTTCTTCCGAGACCGAAGACACAGACACCAGCACCGGGTTTTCCTGGCCCTTGGCCACGAATTTCACGCCTTTTGGCAGCGTGATGTCCTTCAGGTGCAGCGGGCTGCCTTTTTTCAGGCCGCTCAGATCGACGGCGATGAATTCAGGCAAGTCTTTGGGCAGGCAGGAAATGCTCAGCTCGGTCATCACATGGTTGACCAGGCAGTTTTCCGTCTTGACCGCAGGAGACTCTTCTTCACCGCTGTAGTGCAGCGGCACTTTCATGGCCAGCCGGGTCCGGGCGTCCACACGCTGGAAGTCAATGTGCAGGATCAGTTGCTTGAACGGATGCATCTGCAGATCGCGCAGCAAAACCTTTTCGGTTTTTCCGCCCATTTCCATCTCCAGGACGGAAGCGTGGAAAGCTTCTTTCTTGATGGCGTGGAACAGGGCGTTGTGATCGAGTTCGATCAGCGACGGCTCACCGGTACCACCATAAACGATACCGGGCGTGCGGCCGGTGATGCGGAGACGGCGGCTCGCACCCGTACCCTGCTTGGCGCGCTCAAAAGCGACGAATTTCATACTATTCTCCAAAAGAGGTGTGCCGCGACCAGCGCACCCCGACATTGGAAAATTTCATAAATCCAGTTCCTGGGCGCATGGCGGCGTTGCCCTGCATCCCAATCATCGGATCTCTGAAACCTTCCGTAAAAAAGCTGCTGCAGCATTGTGCTGCGGCAGCCGGCTTTTTGTCCCGGATCAGAACAGGTTGTCCTGGTCCGAAAACAAACTCATGACCGACTCTCCCCTGGCGATACGCTGGATGGTTTCGGCAATCAGCGGGGCCACGGAGAGTTGGCGAATTTTCTTGCAGTCCTGCGCGCTCTGGCTCAGCGGAATGGTGTTGGTGATCACCACCTCGTCGAGCGCGTCGCCCTGTGCAATGCGTTCAATCGCCGGACCCGAAAAAATCGGGTGCGTGCAATAGGCGTAAACCTTTTTGGCGCCGCGCTCTTTGAGCACCTCGGCGGCTTTGACCAGCGTGCCGGCGGTGTCGATCATGTCGTCCATGATCACGCAGTTGCGCCCGTCGATGTCGCCGATCACATGCATCACTTCCGACACATTGGCCTTGGGCCGACGCTTGTCGATGATGGCCATGTCGCAGCCGAGCTGCTTGGCCAGCGCGCGTGCGCGCACCACGCCGCCGACGTCGGGCGAGACTACCATCAGGTCGTTGTAGTTTTTCTGACGCAGGTCGCCCAGCAGTACCGGTGAGGCGTAGATGTTGTCCACCGGGATGTCGAAAAAACCCTGGATCTGGTCGGCATGCAGGTCCATGGTCAGCACGCGCGAGACACCGACGGCCTGCAGCATGTTGGCCACCACCTTGGCCGTGATGGGCACGCGGGCCGAACGCGGACGGCGGTCCTGGCGGGCGTAGCCGAAGTAGGGGATGACCGCGGAAATGCGTTCTGCGGAAGCGCGCTTGAGCGCGTCCACCATGATCAGCAACTCCATCAGGTTTTCGTTGGTTGGCGCGCAGGTGGACTGCACCACAAACACATCGCGTGCACGCACGTTCTGCTGAATCTCGACGGTGACTTCGCCGTCCGAAAAGCGGCCAACATGAGCCGCACCCAGCGAAATGCCCAGATGCTGGGCAATTTCAGAGGCCATGCCCGGATTGGCATTGCCGGTGAAAAGCATGAAGTCGGGGTGGTGCGTTTGCATGTGGGGCCCAGCGGATGTCTAGGTGGGAAATCGTGGCTGAAATCAGGTCGGCAATAAAAGCATCAAAACACGAACGCTCTGTGCCCATTCCATGTCACGGCGGCTTATCCGCAGGATCTGGGTTGCGAGCCACCCTATGAAGAGCGTGACCGAAGCCGTCAGACCGAAGACACTCTACAGTCAGCGAGCACGGACCCTTTTTCGTCGGGTCTAAAAACACGGGCCCCCTAGGGGACCCGAAAATTTTGGCAGGGGTGGAAGGAGTCGAACCTGCGAATGCCGGAATCAAAATCCGGTGCCTTAACCAACTTGGCGACACCCCTACACAGGTCAACTGCAGAATCTGCAGCCGACCCTTTAACCGTTGTTCATAGACACACATTCCATGGCCGTTATTTTACCAACCGGCCAGAGGATGCGCCTCCAGGTTGCTGCACTTTCGGACCTGCCAGCCGCCAGGGGCGACCGCCAATTTCACTTCGTGCGGCAAATGCGCAAAAACTGCACTTCCCGAGCCAGTCATGCGCCCTGGAAGGCCTTGCATGGACAGCCAGTCAAGGGACTGTCCAACCTGCGGACACAGGGTCTGCGCGACTGGCTGCAAGTCGTTGTGGCCGAATCCGTAAATACGGCCTTCACAGTTTGCAGCAAAGCCTTGGATTGTAGCAGTTTCTGTATCGCGTTTGAGCTGAGGCGCCTTGAAAATCGCGTCGGTCGGCAGCCCGGCCGGTGGTTTCACGACCACAAAACGCGCGGCGGGCAAGGTCAGCGGCGTGATTTGTTCGCCGATGCCTTCGACCCAGGCATGGCCGCCGGCCAGGAAAAAAGGCACATCCGCACCGAGGCTCAGGGCGATCTCCTGGAGCTTGCCAGGCGGCAGTGTCACCCCCCACAGGCGCTGCAGGGCCAAGAGGCAACTGGCCGCGTCCGACGAACCCCCGCCCATGCCGGCCTGCGAAGGAATCCGTTTGTCCAGCCAGATGTCAGCACCCAGTGCGATGCCGCTGGCGTTTTGCAGCGCACGCGCCGCGCGCATCACCAGGTCCTCGGCCGGCAGGGCCTGGTCCGGCGTGCCCAGATCGCTGCGCGTGATCCGGTCGTCGCTGCGCAACTCGAAATGCAGGGTATCGCACCAGTCGATCAGCATGAACACCGATTGCAGCAGGTGGTAGCCGTCGGCGCGCTGGCCGTTGATGTGCAGAAACAGGTTGAGCTTGGCCGGCGCCGCGACGTCGTAGATCGCCTTCAAAGCGGAGCTCATCGCGCCAGCACGATGCGCAGATCGGTGCGCGGTTGGGGCATGGTCCGGCTGGCCGAAATGCGGCCCTCGGCCTGCTGCGACAGGTCGGCGCTCCAGCCGGCCAGTGCGGTGTTTTTGCCGGCCAGCCAGTCAAAGAGGGCCGGCAGGGGAAGCGCCGCGCCGGTGGCTTTTTCGATCAGTGCATCGACCGAGTCAAAACGCTGGACCTGGCCGCCAGAGTCGAGCACGGCTTCTCCGGGCGACCAGCGCAGAACGGCCAGGCTGGTGCCCAGCGGGCTGTTCAGCACCAGCTCACCTTGTGCAGGGTTGCCGCGCAGCTCAAAACCGGCAAAAAAGGCCTGTACAGGGTCGCTCTGCACCTGCAGGCTGATACGCCCTGACCAGACCGTACTTTGGGCATCATTTTGGCCTTCAGGCCCCGACTGGTGGGCGCAACCTGCTATAAAAAAAGTAGCAAATAGCAGGCAGGAAGCAAAGGCCTGGCGCAGGCGCGGCAAAGTGGGCAAATCGGAAGCTCCGGTTGACGAGGGCTACAGCTTCACCCGAAGCCGTTTCAGCGTTTCGAGCAGGGTTTCGTTCTCGGGGTTGAGCAGCATGCCCTCTTTCCAGACGGCGATGGCCTTGTCGCGCTGGCCCAGACTCCACATGACCTCACCATAATGCGCGGCGATCTCAGCATCGGGCTTGGCCTTGTAAGCAGCTTCAAAAATCTTGACGGCTTCAGCCTTGTTGCCCAGGCGGAATTCGACCCAGCCCAGGCTGTCCTGGATGAAGGGGTCGGCGGGCGCAAATTCCAGTGCCTTTTGGATCAGCTGCTTGGCCTCGAGTAGGCGCACATTGCGATCAGCCAGCGAGTAGCCCAACGCGTTGTAGGCGTGGTGGTGGTCGGGTTTGAGCTGGACCAATTGGCGCAGCAGTCGTTCCATTTCCGCCAGGGAGCCGAGCTTTTCGGCCATCATGGCCTGATCGTAAAGCAGCTCGGGCTCGTTCGGAAATTGCGTGACTGCCTGCGCCAGCAAGTCGTACGCGCTTTTGTATTCCTTCTGGTCGCGAAGCAGGGTGATTTCTGCCATCAGTTTGATGCGGGCATCCTCGGGCTTGCGTTCGGGCAAAGCCCGGATCAACTGGCGGGCTTCAGCCAGCTTGCCCTGCTTGGCCAGCATTGAGGCGCGGCGGCTCTGCGCCTGCACCAACGCCTGCGAGTTGGAAATTTTGCCGAGCCAACTTTCGGCACCGGCAAAATCCTTGCGTTTTTCGGCCAACTGGGCCAGCGACAGGTAGGCCTGGGACAGGCCGCGCGTGGCCTGCTCGTTTTGCTCGCCCTGCTGGGCCAGCTCAACGTAGCGCAGCAGCGAAGTTTGCGACGCTGCAAGCTGGTTGTCCTGCAACTGCAGAGACCCCAGCACCAGCCAGCCTTCCGGGTAGTCGGGTTTTTCACGGGTGACCACCTGCAACTGCGCGCTGGCCTCGGCATACCGTTGTGCATCAAGCAGGTTGCGCGCGTAGGCCATGCGGATTTCTGGCAAGGCTTTGGCATTGCCCTCGAGGTATTTTTTGACCAGGGTTTCAGCGCGCGGGAGCTTGGGGTCCATCAATTCCAGCGCCAGCAAGGCGGGCCCTTCGGCGGTCGCTTCGGCGATCTGTGCGCGTTCGCCGGCGGTCAGAGCGCCCATCAGCTCACCGGCAGCCAGCCGCATGCGGCCGACGGCGGTCCAGGCGGCAGCGCTGGTGGCTGGTGCAGCCAAGGGGTCGGCCAGCGCTTGCTCAAGGACGCCTGCGGCCAGTTTTTTATCAGCCGCCCTGGCATACAGCCGCGGTAGCGTGGCAATGACCTGCGACTGCTCAATCAGGGGAGTCAGCTTCAGTTCGGTACGCAGGGGTTCCACAGTTTCGGTGATGCGGTTCAGCGCGATCAAAATTTGCAGCACGTAACGGTTGGCCTCGCGCGAAGCCGGCAGCGCCTGGCGCCAGGCCTGCGCCGCCTGCAACGCGGCATCGCCGGAGCGCGATTGCAGGGCAATGTCGGCGGCGCGCTGGTAGAGCTGGGCGTCTTTGGTTTTGCGTGCGGCGTCCAGGATCAGCGCAAAACCCGCAGCCGGTTCGCCAGCGCGGGTGTTGATTTCACCGATCAACAACTGATAGAACAACTCGCCGTCCAGACTGGATGGTGCTGGCGGCGCCTGTACCGTGGCGGGTGCCTGCGGTCGGGCGGCTTCCGGCAGTGCCGGCGGCGCCGTCTGGGCGGGTTGGGCCAACGCTGCCGGCAGGGCCAGGCAGAGCGCAGAAAGCGCGGTCAAGGCGCAGATCAGTTGTTTCATCGAACCATGATAATTCAAGCTCCGCCCCCCTGCCGGGCATGTCAATGATTGTTGTAAGCCCATGCCTGAACTGCCCGAAGTTGAAGTGACCCGCCTGAGCTTTGTCAACCGTATCGCCGGCGCAAAAATCATCAGCCTGCAGATGGGCAAGCCGCTGCGCTGGCCACTGGGCTGTGATCCCTCGCAACTGGTTGGGCACACCGTGCTGCAGGTACGCCGACGCGGCAAATACTTGCTGCTCGACACCAGTGGTGGCCTGTTGCTGATTCACCTGGGCATGTCCGGCAGCCTGGGTTTTGCCGTGGACCTGCCCCCGCCGGGCAAACATGATCACTTCGAGATGGGAACCACCGCTGGCAGCCTGCGCCTGCATGACCCGCGCCGTTTCGGCGCCGTCGTCTATGCCTCTTCCGAGGACGATGCGGGGGCGCGCAAGCTGCTCGGGCGGCTGGGGGTGGAGCCGCTGGGCGAGGACTTCGACGCGCTGGCTT
The DNA here is from genome assembly GCF_030689685.1 of Polaromonas sp. Lineage (GTDB taxonomy): Bacteria > Pseudomonadota > Gammaproteobacteria > Burkholderiales > Burkholderiaceae_C > Polaromonas. The sequence goes on from NZ_JAUYEY010000035.1 coordinate 12,890, forward strand.
TCCACGCGGCCCTGCAATTGCGGCAGACGGCGATCAAGCAGGTGTTGCTGGGCGGCGAAATCGTCGTGGGGGTGGGCAATATCTATGCCTCTGAAGCCTTGTTCATGGCGGGGATACGGCCCACGGTGCGGGCCGCGCGGCTCAGCAAGCCACGCGCCGCCCGGCTGCATGCGGCGATTCGGGAGGTGCTGGCGCAAGCCGTGGCCAAAGGCGGCAGCACTTTGAGGGATTTTTCAAACGCGCAAGGCGACAGCGGTTATTTTCAGCTTGAAGCCAGGGTTTACGACCGCGCAGGCCTGCCGTGCAAAGTCTGCGCGGCGCCCATACGCAGCATGCGGCAGGGTCAGCGCTCTACTTTTTTCTGTGTCAACTGTCAGAAACCCTGAAAACCGCACAGAGTCGCTGATGGCCGATTCGGGTGAGCGATGCTATATTGATTGACCTATGTCTACTGCCCATCATGTCTTTTAACGAACAATTTGACCAGCATGGCGCATGGCGGCGCGAATTTGCGTTGCGGCTCAAGCTGTTGTCCGAATGGCTGAAAGAGCATGACCTGATCAATGCCGCTGTGGAGGAGCGCCTGCTCCGGCTGGAAACGCAGGTCCGATCCGACAAGGTCATGGTGGCTTTTGTCGCCGAGTTTTCGCGCGGCAAGTCCGAGCTGATCAATGCGATCTTTTTTGCCGGTTATGGTCGGCGCATCATGCCGGCCAGTGCCGGCCGCACCACCATGTGCCCGACTGAACTGGGCTACGACCTGGACGTTCCGCCCTGCCTGCGGCTGCTGCCTATCGAAACCCGGCTCAAGCCCCAGGCGCTGATGGAGTGGCGCGCGGTTCCCGAAAAATGGACGCGCGTGGACCTCGATGTGAACGACCCCGTGCAGCTTGCACAGGCTCTCGAGAAAGTTGCCGAGATTCGCCACGTGACCCGTGATGAAGCGCGCGCGCTGGGTTTCTGGCATGACGACGCTCCCGAGGACAATCCGCGCGTCAATGCGCAAGGTATGGTCGAGGTGCCCAGGTGGCGCCACGCGTTGATCAACATCGCCCACCCGCTGCTCAAGCAGGGGCTGGTCATTCTCGACACCCCTGGTCTCAATGCGATAGGCGCGGAGCCGGAACTGACGGTCAGCCTGATTCCGCAGGCGCATGCGGTGGTGTTTATCCTCGCAGCCGACGCCGGTGTCACCAAGTCCGATCTGGCGATCTGGCGCGAACACCTGGTCACCGATGGCGACGACAACGACACCCGCCTGGTGGTGCTCAACAAAATCGACACCTTGTGGGATGCACTGAGCACACCCGCGCAGATTCAGGCACAGATAGACCGGCAGCGGGCTACCTCGGCCGAAATCCTCGGTTTGCCGGTGTCTCAGGTGATTCCCGTCTCCGCCCAAAAAGGATTGGTCGCCAAAGTCACTGCCGACGACAAGCTGCTGCAGGCGAGCTGCCTGCCGGGGCTGGAGCTGGCGTTGGCGCAAGGGGTGATGGGGCAGCGGCAGAAAATTCTGCGTTCCGCCGTCATCGGTGGCATCACCGAGCTTCGCGCCGAGGCCGGCCGCGTCATTCATATTCGCCGGCGCGACCTGGCCGAGCAGATGATGGAGTTGCGTGGCTTGCGCGGTAAAAATACATCGGTCATCAAACACATGCGTTCGCGCATCGAGCAAGAGCAGGTCGAGTTCAATACCAGCGGCGCCAAGATTCAGGCGGTGCGCTCGATTCACCTGAAGCTGCTGCGGGAAGTGTTTACTCTGCTGGGCACGCCCACGCTGAAATCCGAGCTGGCGCAACTCACCGTAGTGCTCAAGCAGCCTGGCATCAAGCTGGGCGTCAAAAAGGCCTATGGGCAGACCTTTGGGCGGCTGCACGAGAGTTTAAAAAACGCTCAGCGCACCAGTGCCGAGATCCAGAGCATGCTGGCGGGCTCGTTCAAGCAGCTCAATGCCGAGTTCGGGTTTTCGCTGCAAGCTCCAAAAGAGCCCGAGATGTCCCGCTTCCTGGCCGATCTGGAGCAGATCGAACGCAGCCATTTGCAGTACCTGGGCGTTGCCAACATCCTCAAGCTGGCGCAGCCGGAATTTTCCGAACGCCTGGTGCGTGCGCTGGCGACGCGGTTGCGGGTGGTCTACGAAACCGCGTTGGGCGAGGTCGAACTCTGGAACAAGTCGGCGGCCTCGCAGCTTGATGCCCAGTTGAAAGAGCGACGTAAAAATTTCGGCCGCCGCATCGAGGCGATAGAGCGCATTCAGCAAGCGGCCACCGGTCTTGATGAGCGCATCGACGAAATTGATCGCCACGAGTGCGAGATTAACGAGCTGGACGGCAAGCTCGATGAATTGACGACACAACTGACCAGCGCGCCGGTCAGCAGGCAGGACCCTGTGCCGGACACCGAAGCTGCGCCCTTGACTCAAGCCGCCTGAATGAACGCGCGATGGCGCTGACCCGCACGCGCCGCCTTGGCGTGTCCTCGCTTCCTCCCGAGAAAACATCATTTGCCGACATGCCTGATCCGGCCGGCGTGACCGCTGCGTTGGTGCCTGCTTTTTCAGCCCAGCTCGTGCGCTGGCAAAAAAGCCATGGCCGTCACAGCCTGCCCTGGCAGAACACGCGTGATCCCTACCGCGTCTGGTTGTCCGAGATCATGCTGCAGCAAACCCAGGTGGCCACGGTGCTGGACTACTACACGCGCTTTCTGCAGCGCTTTCCCACAGTGGTTGACCTGGCCCTGGCAAAGCCGGACGAGGTGCTGGGCCTGTGGAGCGGTCTCGGTTATTACAGTCGGGCCCGCAACCTGCACCGCTGTGCGCAGGACGTGGTGCGGCTGCACGGCGGGCAGTTTCCGCAGACGGCGGAGCGGCTGCAAACCCTGTCGGGCATCGGCCCTTCAACGGCCGCAGCGATTGCCTCCTTCTGTTTTTCCGAACGTGTGGCCATCCTCGACGGCAACGTCAAACGGGTGCTGACACGGCTGACCGCGTTTTCCGGCGACCTGGCTTCAAACGCCCAGGAGCGCACCCTGCTGGGCATGGCCACCGAACTGCTGCCGCGCCGCAATCTGCGGGAGGACATGCCGCGTTACACCCAGGGCATCATGGATCTGGGGGCCACCATCTGCACCAGCCGCCAGCCGTCCTGCCTGCTGTGCCCCGTGCAGACCCTGTGCCTGGGACTGGCCAGCGGCGCGCCCGAGCGCTTTCCGATCAAGACCCGCAAGCTCAAGCGCAGTGCCCTGTCGCTGAGCCTGCTGTGGGCCGAACGTAGCGACGGCGCGGTCTGGCTCGAGCGCCGGCCCGTCACCGGCATCTGGGGTGGGCTGTATTGTTTTCCGGTGTTCGCTGGCGAGGACGAGTTACTCGCCGCCTTGCCAGCGTCGCTACAGGACCGCCTACAGGCGGTGCCACCCTTTGTGCATGTGCTGACACACAAGGATTTGCGTTTGTCGCCGATGCGGCTGGTTCTGTCGGCGCGTCCGGCCAGGGCGCTGCAACTTCCGGAGGACGGCGCCTGGTTCGGACGCGACGACTGGATCGTGCTCGGCCTGCCGGCACCGATTCGCAAGCTGCTGGGCGGATAGTTGCCAGTTTTGTAAGAAAAATTGGCCTCTAGCCCATATACAGCGGGCTCGAGCAGCTATCAAATCAGGAGCAATTCAGGGTTTGTGCGATGCCACCCCAGCGCTTGAGGGCGGCACCGCATCGAGCTCACGGTGGCGCTTGAGGGTGACCCAGTTCGCACTGAAAGCCTTTGCCAGCCGCTCGACCAGATAGACCGAGCGATGCTGGCCGCCAGTGCAGCCGATGGCCACCGTCACATAGCTGCGGTGGTCGCGCACCAGCGCCTGCAGCCAGTGGCCAATGAACTGCTCGATGTGGCGGAACATGTCGTCGACCTCGGCATGCGTTTGCAGGTAGTTCACGACCTCACTGTCCTTGCCGGTCAGATGACGCAGGCCGGCTTCGTAGTGCGGATTGGGCAGCATGCGCACGTCGAACACATAGTCGGCATCGACCGGCACGCCGCGCTTGAAGGCAAAGGATTCGAACACCAGGGTTAGCTGGGCTGCCGGCGACGAGATCAGCGCTTTCACATAACCCTGTAACTGCGACGAGCGGATCATGCTGGTGTCGATAACATGCGCATGTTCACGTAACTCGCCAAGCAGTTCGCGTTCTTCGTTGATGGCATCGACCAGCGCACGCTGCTGGTCCGAGGCATCGCGGCGTGACAGCGGGTGCAGGCGCCGTGTTTCTGAAAAACGCCGTACCAGCGTGTCGGTGCTGGCGTCGAGAAACACCGACTGCACGGCCACACCCTGTTCGCGCATCTGCCGGAGCTGCTGCGGCACCAGCGGCAGCGAGACGGCGCTACGCACATCCATCGCGATGGCCACCTTGCTCGCGCCATGCTGCTTTTCAAGCGCCACAAACGACAGCAGCAATTCTGGCGGCAGGTTGTCCACGCAGTAGTACCCGGCGTCTTCGAGCGCGTGCAGCGCCACCGACTTGCCCGAGCCCGACATGCCGGTGATCAGCACCATGTCGAGCAGGGGGGAGGTATTGGCGGCGGTGTTCATTGGCCCAACATTTCCTTGGCGTGGGCCAGCGTGGTGCCCGAGAGTTTTTCACCGCCCAGCATGCGCGCGACTTCGGCGACGCGCTGCTCGCCGTGCACTGCTTCGACGGTACTGGCGGTTTGGCCCTTCTCAGTGCGTTTGGCCACCATCAAGTGCTGGTCGGCGCAGGCCGCGACCTGGGGCAGGTGGGTGACGGCCATGACCTGGCGGTCTTTGCCGAGTTGCTTCATCAGGCGGCCCACGGTTTCAGCAACTGCGCCGCCGACGCCGGAATCGACTTCATCAAAAATCAGGGTTTGCGCCTGGCCGAGCTGGCTGGTGGTCACGGCTATCGCCAGCGCGATGCGCGAGAGCTCGCCGCCCGAGGCGACCTTGCCGACAGCGCGTGGGGTGCTTCCGCTGTGGCCCGCCACCAGAAACTCCGCCTGCTCCAGCCCGTACTGGGCCGGCTGTTCGAGCTTGGCCAAGGCCACCTCGAACTTGCCGCCCTGCATGCCGAGGCCCTGCATGGCTTGGGTAATCGCCTTGGCCAGCAGCGGAGCGGCCTTGGTGCGGGCTTTGGAAACGGCACGTGCTTCTTCCATGTAAGCGGTTTTGGCCAACTGCTCGGCTTTTTCCAAGCCAGCCAGGTCGGCTGCGGCGTCGAGTTTTTGCAGCTCTGCGCGCCAGGCGGCCAGCAGCTCTGGCAGCTCGGCCGGCGTGCGTTTATAGCGCCGCGCCAGGCTGACCCAGAGCGCCAGGCGCTCGTCAAGTTCGGCCAGGCGCTGTGGCTCCAGATCGGCATGGCGGGCGTAACCGTGCAGCGAATGCACGGCGTCCTCGACCTGCACCAGCGCACTGCCCAAAACCTCGGTCAACCCTTTGAATTCGGGCTCAATGTGCTCCTGATTCTGTAGCGCGGTGAGCGCGCGGCCCAGCAGGGCGGCGGCATTGTCGTCGGCCTCCTGCAGCGCATCGACCGCAGTCTGCACCGCATCGCGCAGCGACTGCACGTTGGACAGGCGGCTGTGCTGGGTGTTGAGTTCGTCCCATTCTTCGGCCTCAGGCGCCAGCTTGTCGAGTTCGCCGATCTGCCAGGCCAGCCGTTCGCGCTCGCGCTGCAGGCTGTCCTGCGCGTCGCGCGCGTCGAGTAGCGCCTTGTGCGCGCTGCGCCACCCCTGCCAGGCCAACACCAGGGCCTGGTTGGACAGGCCGGCATAGGCGTCGAGCAGGCCGCGTACCGCATCGGGCCGCGTCAGGCTTTGCCAGGCATGCTGGCCGTGGATATCCACCAGCAAGTCGGCGATCTCGCGCAACTGCGTGGCTGTAGCCGGGCTGCCGTTGATCCAGGCGCGGCTTTTGCCCTGGGCGTCGACGGTGCGGCGCAGCAGCAACTCGTCGTCATTGGCAAAGCCGGCTTCTTCGAGCCAGCCGACCAGCGATGCGGGTGCCTCAAAGGTGGCGCTGATCTCGCAGCGCTGGGCGCCTTCGCGCACCACGCCGACGTCGGCGCGCGAACCCAGGGCCAGTTGCAGTGCGTCTATCAATATCGATTTGCCAGCGCCAGTTTCGCCGGTCAGAACGGTGAAGCCGCTGTCCAGGTCCAGCGTCAGTTCGCGGACGATCACAAAGTCGCGCAGGGAAATGTTCTTCAGGCTCATGCCACTCCCTCGTTCCAGTGAAGTTTTTTGCGAAGGGTGTCGAAATAGCTCCAGCCCTTGGGGTGCAGAAAACACATCTGAAACTCCGAACGCCGCACCGTGATGCGGTCGCCGTGCAGCAGGCTGGCCAGCGACTGCATATCGAAGTTGGCGCTGGCGTCCCGTCCCGCGACGATTTCAACGGTGATTTCACCTGCATCGGACAGCACGATGGGCCGGTTTGACAGCGTGTGCGGCGCAATCGGCACCAGTACCCAGCCGGGAATCGAAGGATGGATCAGCGGGCCACCTGCCGACAGCGCATAGGCGGTGGAGCCGGTCGGCGAGGCGATGATCAGGCCGTCGGCGCGCTGGTTGGCGACAAAACGACCATCGACCTCGACGCGCAGTTCCACCATGCCGGCGGTGGCCCCGCGGTTGACCACCACATCGTTCATGGCGGTGGCGTCGAACACGCAGCGGCCGTCGCGCACCACCTTGGCCTGCATCATCCAGCGCCGGTCTTCCTCGAACTCGCCGCGCAGCATGGGTTCGAGCGCGGTCTGGAAATCCTCGAAGGCGATGTCGGTGATGAAACCCAGCCGGCCCTGGTTGATACCGACCAGTGGCACGCCGAACTGCGCCAGTTGCCGGCCAATGCCCAGCATGGTGCCGTCGCCGCCTATCACCAGCGCCAGGTCACAGTGTTTGCCCACACCCGCCACATCAAGCACCGGGTATTGTGTCAGGCCGGTATTGCTGGCCGTCTCTTCTTCCAGCGTGACTTCGCAGCCCTGGGTGTGCAGGAAGTTGGCAATTTCCTCCAGCGCGAAGCGTGAACCCTGGGCGTGGTACTTCCCGATCAGGGCGACGTGACGGAATTGCGACTTCATCGTCAAATTACATCACAACATCTGCGACAAGCTTCGTAGAATGCCTTCATGCTTGACGAACGTGCCCGACACCTGCTCAAAGCGCTGGTAGAGCGCTATATTGCCGACGGCCAGCCGGTTGGCTCACGCACGCTGTCCAAAGCTTCCGGCATGGACTTGTCGCCGGCGACGATTCGCAATGTCATGAGTGATCTTGAGGAGTTGGGGCTGATCGTCAGTCCGCACACCTCGGCCGGCCGCATTCCCACGGCACGCGGCTACCGCCTGTTTGTCGACACCATGCTGACCATGCAGCGCGACCAGTTTTCAGCCGCCGGTGCGCTGGCGCCGCCCCGGCTGGCACCCGACCAGCCGCAAAAGGTGTTCAGCAACGCCGCCAACATCCTGTCCAGCCTGTCGCAGTTTGTTGGCGTGGTGATGGCGCCGCGCCGCACCTCGGTGTTTCGCCACATCGAATTTTTACGCCTGTCGGAAAAGCGTTTTCTGGTCATCATCGTTTCGCCCGACGGCGATGTGCAGAATCGCGTGATCTTCACCGAGACCGACTACACCCAGACCCAGCTCGTCGAGGCGTCCAACTTCCTCAATTCGCATTACGCCGGCATGGCTATCGAGGAAGTCCGTGAGCGGCTGCAGCGTGAGGTGGAAGTTCTGCGCGGCGAGATCGCCAGCCTGATGCAGGCGGCGGTACAGGTCAGCTCCGAAGCCATCGAGTCGCGCGACGAGGTGGTGATCTCGGGCGAGCGCAATCTGCTGGCCGTCAGCGACTTTTCGGGGGATATGGGCAACCTGCGCAAGCTGTTCGACCTGTTCGAGCAGAAAGCCCAGCTCATGCGCCTGCTTGACGTGTCCAGCCGCGCCGAGGGCGTGCGCATCTATATCGGTGGCGAAAGCCAGGTCGTGCCCTACCACGAGCTGTCGGTGGTGACAGCGCCCTACGAGGTCGACGGCAAAGTCGTTGGCACCCTGGGCGTCATCGGTCCCATGCGCATGCCTTACGAAAAAATGATCCAGATCGTCGACATCACCGCCAAAATGGTCAGCAGCGCGCTCAGCCACAGCAAGTAGCAACACCTTACAATCTGCGCTGGCGACGTGGGGCGTTAGCTCAGTTGGTTAGAGCAGAGGACTCATAATCCTTTGGTCCACAGTTCAAGTCTGTGACGCCCTACCACCCAAATACGCTATAATTCGAAGCTCAGCGGCTGTAGCTCAGTTGGATAGAGTACTTGGCTACGAACCAAGGGGTCGTGGGTTCAATTCCTGCCAGCCGCACCAGACGTCAAGCCCTGGAATCGCAAGGTTCCAGGGCTTTTTCATGTGCGCCCAGCATGGGCGCACTCTCGCGGGTGCAAGCCCCGCCGTAAGTTGATCACAACGAACGAAGTGAAGCGCAACTGCATGAGGGCGACCGAGTGTGGGAAGGAAGCGTGGAGCATAAATTGCGAG
>NZ_JAUYEY010000040.1 GCF_030689685.1 Polaromonas sp.
CTCGCAATTTATGCTCCACGCTTCCTTCCCACACTCGGTCGCCCTCATGCAGTTGCGCTTCACTTCGTTCGTTGTGATCAACATACGGCGGGACTTGCACCCGCGAGAGTGCGCCCATGCTGGGCGCACATGAAAAAAGCCGCGCAGGTGTTTTGCGCGGCTTGAAGCTGAACATGGCCGGGCCGGGTGAGGCCCGGCAGGCTCATCAGTTGCGGGTCTGATCAACCAGCTTATTCTTGGCGATCCAGGGCATCATGGCGCGCAGCTTTTCGCCCACGACTTCAATCTGGTGCTCGGAATTGAGGCGGCGGCGGCTCAGCAGTGTCGGCGCACCAGCACGGTTTTCCAGCAGAAAGCTCTTGGCGTATTCGCCGGTCTGGATGTCTTTCAGGCACTTGCGCATGGCCTCTTTTGTGGCCGAGGTCACGATGTTCGGGCCGGTCACGTACTCGCCGTATTCGGCGTTATTGGAGATCGAGTAGTTCATGTTGGCGATGCCTCCTTCATAAATCAGATCAACGATCAGCTTGAGTTCGTGGAGGCATTCGAAGTAAGCCATCTCAGGCGCGTAACCGGCTTCCACCAGGGTCTCGAAACCGGCCTTGATCAGCTCGACTGTGCCGCCGCACAGAACGGCCTGTTCGCCGAACAGGTCAGTTTCGGTTTCTTCACGGAAATTCGTTTCGATGATGCCGGCCTTGCCGCCACCGTTGGCCATGGCATAGCTCAGCGCCAGGTCACGCGCCTTGCCGCTCTTGTCCTGGTGCACAGCCACCAGGTGGGGCACACCGCCGCCCTGGGTGTAGGTATTGCGCACGGTGTGGCCGGGGGCCTTGGGCGCGACCATCCAGACGTCGAGGTCGGCGCGTGGAATCACGGCGCCGTAGTGCACGTTGAAGCCGTGGGCAAACACCAGCGAGGCACCCTGCTTGATGTTCGGGGCCACATCGTTGGCATAGACCGAACCGATTTGCTCGTCAGGCAACAGGATCATCACAACGTCGGCCGACTTGACGGCGTCAGCGACTTCGGCGACCTTGAGGCCGGCTTTCTCGACCTTCGGCCACGATGCCCCGCCTTTGCGCAGGCCGACCACGACCTTGATGCCGCTGTCGTTCAGGTTTTGCGCGTGGGCATGGCCCTGGCTGCCGTAGCCGATGATGGCGACGGTTTTCCCCTTGATCAGGCTCAGGTCGCAGTCTTTGTCATAGTAAACTTTCATTTCTCTCTCCGTAGATGTCGTTGATGGTTCTGGCGAAAATGCCCTTCGACAGGCTCAGGGCGAACGGTAAACACACATCGCCACTTCTCGTCCGTTCGCGCCCCGCCTGTCGAAAACGCGCGCACGGACAGATAAAAAATCAGACCCTGAGGATCCTTTCGCCGCGGCCTATGCCACTGGAGCCGGTTCGCACGGTTTCCAGAATCGCGCTGCGGTCGATCGCCTCCAGGAAGGCGTCGTTTTTGGACTGGTCGCCGGTCAGCTCGATGGTGTAACTCTTTTCCGTCACGTCGATGATCCGGCCACGGAATATATCAGCCATGCGTTTCATCTCCTCGCGCTCCTTGCCGACAGCGCGCACCTTGACCATCATGAGCTCACGTTCGATATAGGAGCCCTCGGTCAGGTCCACCACCTTGACGACTTCGATGAGCCGGTTCAGGTGCTTGGTGATCTGCTCGATCACGTCGTCCGAGCCGGTGGTCTGTATGGTCATGCGCGACAGGCTGGCGTCTTCAGTCGGCGCCACGGTCAGGCTTTCGATGTTATAGCCACGCGCAGAGAACAGGCCCACCACGCGGGAAAGGGCGCCCGGCTCGTTTTCGAGCAGAACAGCAATGATGTGTTTCATGTGAAGATTCCTCTTTTCGCTGCCCTCCCCCACGCACGGTAATGCGCGGGCTCGGCAGGCAATAGATTCGTCAGGTGACGGTTGAAAAAATGATGTGTAGCGCTTACAGGTCCTCGGACCCGAGCAGCATTTCGGTGATGCCCTTGCCGGCCTTGACCATCGGAAACACGTTCTCGGTGGGGTCGGTGCGGAAGTCCATGAACACGGTGCGGTCCTTGAGCTTGCGCGCCTCGCGCAGCGCCGGCTCGACGTCCTGCGGCTTTTCGATCAGCATGCCGACATGACCATAGGCCTCGGCAAGCTTGACGAAATTGGGCAGCGCGTCCATGTAGCTGCTGCTGTATCGGCCTTCGTAATCGATTTCCTGCCACTGGCGCACCATGCCCAAATAGCGGTTGTTCAGCGAGACGATCTTGATCGGCGTGTTGTACTGCAGGCAGGTCGACAGCTCCTGGATGCACATCTGCACCGAACCTTCGCCGGTGATGCAATACACCTCGCTGTCTGGCTTGGCCAGCTTGATGCCCATCGCGTAGGGAATGCCGACACCCATGGTGCCCAGGCCACCCGAGTTGATCCAGCGACGCGGTTCGTCAAACTTGTAATACTGCGCCGCCCACATCTGGTGCTGTCCCACATCAGACGTGATGTAGGTATCGGCGTCCTTGGTCATGTTCCAGAGCGTCTCGACCACATACTGCGGCTTGATCACATCGCCCTTGCCCAGGCTGTATTTCATGCAGTCGCGCTTGCGCCAGCCTTCAATGGTTTCCCACCAGCCGCCCAGCGCATCGCCGTCGGGCTTCAGACCAGACTCACGGATCATGGCGATCAGTTCAGTCAGCACGTCCTTGACGTCGCCGACGATGGGAATGTCGACCTTGACGCGTTTTGAAATGCTCGACGGGTCGATGTCGATGTGGATGATCTTGCGTTCGTTCTGCGCAAAGTGTTTCGGGTTGCCGATTACACGGTCGTCAAAACGTGCGCCGACGGCCAGCAGCACGTCGCAGTTCTGCATCGCGTTGTTGGCTTCCATGGTCCCGTGCATGCCCAGCATGCCAAGAAACTTTTTGTCGCTGGCCGGATAAGCGCCCAGGCCCATCAGCGTGTTGGTGCAGGGGTAGCCCAGCATGTCCACCAATGTGCGCAGCTCCTGCGAAGCATTGCTCAGCAAGACACCGCCGCCCGTGTAGATGTAAGGCCGCTTGGCCGTCATCAGCAATTGCAAGGCCTTGCGGATCTGCCCGCCATGGCCCTTGCGCACCGGGTTGTAGGAACGCATTTCAACGCTCTGCGGATACCCGGCATACGTCGTCTTGTTGAAAGACACATCCTTGGGGATGTCCACCACCACAGGGCCGGGACGACCGCTGCGCGCAATATGGAAAGCCTTTTTCAGGGTCTCAGCCATCTGCCGCACGTCCTTGACCAGGAAGTTGTGCTTCACGATGGGGCGTGTGATGCCAACCGTGTCGCACTCCTGGAAGGCATCCAGGCCAATCGCGTGTGTGGGCACCTGGCCGGTGATGATCACCATCGGAATGCTGTCCATGTAAGCCGTGGCGATGCCGGTGACCGCATTGGTCACACCGGGGCCGGAGGTGACCAGCGCCACGCCGACCTCACCTGTAGCACGCGCATAACCGTCGGCGGCATGCACCGCCGCCTGCTCATGGCGCACCAGGACATGCTGAATCGTTTCCTGCTTGTAGAAAGCGTCGTAGATGTGCAATACAGCGCCGCCCGGATAGCCCCAGACGTGTTTGACGCCCTCGGCCTGCAGCGCCTTGATCAGGATTTCTGCGCCACGAAGCTCTTGAGAATTTGAATGGGCAGAAGCTGCCGCTGCTGCCGAAGCGAGTTCGGCTTTTGTGATTTCCATGATGAACCTTTGTGAATTTCTCTAACGAAATACCTTGGGTGCCTCTTCACTGACTCTTGTGGAGTAGCGTCGAGACTTGAGGCCAAAACCATGGGCGGAAACATAAACCGCCGGGTCATGACCCGTTTGCTGTTTGAATTGCAAGCGGAATTATAGGGTACAGGCTGGCGCGCAGTCGCTGGCAGCAATAATGTCCGGCGGAGTGGTGCTTGATGCGATAATTTTGCTGCCGGTGAGCGTCACTGGCACAAGGCCTGTCGGGCCGGCCGCACCCCAAAGCGGCCGGCAACAAGTAAAAACAAGGACAGCGCCGGGACAAACCGGAAATCAACCGTTGGCAACCGAACAAGAACTTTCCGATTTCCTGAAAAGCGTTGAAAAACGCGCTTTCAAGCGCAGCGTTTACCACGTTCGGGATGACGAGGCGGCGCTCGACATTGTTCAGGACAGCATGATGAAGCTGGCGCATCATTATGGCGACAAGCCCGCCGCCGAGCTGCCCATGCTGTTCCAGCGCATCCTGTCCAACACCACGCTGGACTGGTTCCGGCGCCGCAAAACCCGCAACGCACTTTTCTCCAACATGAGCGACTTCGAATCGGCCGGCGACGACGGAGATTTTGATTTGCTTGAAACTTTAGAGTCCTCAACCAACTCAGAGGGGACTGAGAGCGCCCAGGACGCAACGGAGCGGGCTCAAATCTTGCGAGAAATCGAGCTTGAGATCAAGGAACTGCCCGGCCGTCAACGGGAAGCCTTTCTCATGCGTTACTGGGAGGAAATGGATGTGGCTGAAACGGCTGCTGCCATGGGTTGCTCCGAAGGTAGCGTGAAAACGCATTGTTCGCGAGCCGTCCATGCACTCAGTAAAGCTTTGGCCGCCAGGGGAATCAAATTATGAACCGCTCACCGCAAAACCACATCGACATCCTGCAAGACCGCTACGGCCTGAAAACCGCCTCCTACCTGTCGGCCGGCTCTGCCGACCTGCCTTACGACATCTCTGAACGCCTGCGCGCTGCGCGCGCCCAGGCCGTGGCGGCGCGCCGGATCGCCAAAGTGCAGTCTGCGCCTGTTAACGCCAGGGCCAGCACGGGTGCCACCCTGACCTGGGGCTCGGACGAAGGTTTCAGCCTGTGGAGCCAGATTGGCTCAGTCCTGCCCCTGATTGCCCTGGTGGTGGGCCTGCTGGCTATCAGTTCGCTGCAAACCGACAAGCTGGTGCAGGAACTTGCCGAAGTGGACTCGGCCTTGCTGACCGACGAGCTGCCGCCAGATGCTTTTTCCGACCCTGGCTTTGTGCAATTTCTCAAAACAACGCTTTGAACCCGCCGGTTGCCACTGCCGAACCCGTCAACACCTGTATCCATGACTGCGCCAATCTTCCTAGCTGACAACATGTTTTGCCTGCCCGGCAAGGCGCGTGCGAGGCCGGCTGGCCGGTGGGCTCTGCTGCTTTTAGTGGCGGCCTCTGCGGTGTCTACTGCCCAGACTGTCACGCCTGCGCCAGCGGCGACACCGGCGAAAACCGTGGTCGCCCAGGCTTTTGCCGGACCCGGCTGGAACGAGCTAAGCCCGGCGCAACGCGAAGTGCTGACGCCGCTGGCATCGGCCTGGCCCTCCCTGAGCCAAAGCCACAAGCGCAAGTGGCTTGAAATGGCCCGTAGCTACCGATCGCTGCCCCCCGAAGAACAGGCCAAGATGCAGGGCCGCATGAAGGAATGGGTGGCACTCAGCCCCCAACAGCGCACCCAGGCTCGGCTAAATTTTGCAAAAACTAAAGAATTGTCCAAAGAGCTGACGGCTGAAGAGAAAAAAGCCAAATGGGAGGCGTACCAGTCGCTCAGCACCGAGGAAAAACAAAAACTAGCCGACAAAGCGCCGGCCAAGCCGGTCGGTGCAGCGCCAGCGTCCAAACCCGTCTCCCGGCAAAAACTGGCCACCATCCCTTCGGCTGCGGATCAGGCCAAAGCCAAAGCTGCGCCTAAAATTGCAGTTTCGCAGTCGATTGACTCCCCGCCCGGCCTGGCGCCCGCCGCCACGCCCGCCAGCCCCATCGGTACGCCGGTTGAGCCCCAATAGGCTTTGAACGCCCGCGTGCCGCGCGGCATGCGCGGCTTATAGGATCAATTCGTGCTGTAGCCCATGTCCGCTCTCACTTTGTTGCTACAAAATTGATAGTTAATTCTGCCCCTCAAGCTGTTACTCCGTCGCTGCGCAGGCGCATGGCCTGCTGGATGTACGAAGGCCTGCTGATGTTCGGCGTGGTCTTCATCGCCGGTTACCTGTTCGGCGCGCTGAGCCAGACGCGCAATGCGCTGGACAACCGCCATGCGCTGCAGGCCTTTTTATTCGTTATTTTCGGGATCTACTTCGTCTGGTTTTGGGCCAAAGGCCAAACCCTGGCCATGAAAACCTGGAACATCCGCGTGGTGGACAAGCAGGGGGCGCCCATCACCCAACAACACGCCTTGCTGCGTTATGTATTGAGCTGGTTGTGGTTCTTGCCGCCGCTGGCTGTCAGTTGGGCCCTGGGTCTGCCTGGCCGTGAAGCCGCCGTGCTTGCTCTGGGCTGGGTGCCGATCTGGGCGATTCTGGCGCGCTTTCATCCCGACCGGCAGTTCTGGCACGACGCCATCGCCGGTACCCGGCTGGTCACCAGTCTGCCGGCTGGCAAACCGCCCAAAGCGGCCTGAGGCGGCCCGGCATGCAGACTTCACATCAAACTGCCACACAGCCGCGCGACAATCGACCGATGCCCAACTCCGCTTCTTTCCGCGTTCCCGATGCCGCCGTTCCTCCACCGGCCTCCCCCGTCAACCCCCAGAAAGACCGCAAAGGCCTGAACCGCGTCTGGCACGCGCTCGGCTACTCAGTGGCCGGTCTGCGTGCCGGCTGGCATGAAACCGCGTTCCGCCAGGAGGCCATCGCCTCGCTGCTGCTGCTGCCGGCCGCTTTCTGGCTGGGCCGTAGCTGGGTCGAAACCGTGCTTCTGGCCGGCTCGGTCATCCTGGTGATGATCATAGAGCTGCTCAACACCGGCATCGAAACCGCCATCGACCGCATCGGCCCCGAGTGGCACGATTTGTCCAAACGCGCCAAGGACATGGGCAGCGCCGCCGTGCTGTTGAGCCTGCTGCTGTGCGCCGGCACCTGGGCGCTGGCGCTGTTCCACCGGTTTGTTGCATGACGCCGGCTTTTTCAATCTGTGTGTATTGCGGCTCGCGCCCCGGCGCAGACACGGTCTTTGCCGACACCGCGCGCGCGGTAGGCACATGGATAGGCGGCCATGACGGGCAACTGGTCTACGGCGGCGGCCGCAATGGCCTGATGGGCATCGTAGCCGACGCCACGCTGGCGGCCGGCGGACGCGTGATCGGCGTGATCCCCAAAGCGCTGGTGGAAAAGGAATGGGCGCACACCGGCTGCACCGAACTGCACATCGTCGACACCATGCATGAGCGCAAACGCATCATGGCCGAACATGCCGACGCTTTTTTGTCGCTGCCCGGCGGAATTGGCACGCTGGAAGAGTTTTTCGAGGTCTGGACCTGGCGCCAGCTCGGCTACCACGCCAAGCCGGTGGGCTTGCTCAACCTGAACGGCTACTACACCGATCTCCTGGCCTTTCTGGCCTCATCGGTCAAAAGCGGCTTCATGAGCGACTGGCAGATGGAGTTGATCCATGTCGGTGCCGAACCGCAGGCCCTGCTGGAGCAACTGGTGCAGGTCGCGGGCATGGCGCCCGAGGGTTCGAGGCTAGACCAGATTTAAGGTGCTTGCTTCCGGCCTTCGTGGGGGAGACTATCTTTTTACCAGCCGAGGCCGCGGGTCCGGCTCTGCCGACCCGCAGGCGCAGCGGCCCCCCTCGGGGGCAGCGCATTACACGAAGTGAAAAGTGTGGGGGCTTTCTAGACTGCCTAGACTGCCGCTTCGTCCTCTTCCCCGGTGCGGATGCGCACCACGCGCTCGACACTGGTGATGAATATCTTGCCATCGCCAATTTTGCCGGTGCGGGCGGCCCGCACGATGGCGTCCACGCAGCGGTCCACGTCTTCGGTTTTCACCACCACCTCCACCTTGACCTTGGGCAAAAAATCAACCACATACTCGGCACCGCGATAGAGCTCGGTATGGCCCTTCTGGCGGCCGAAACCTTTGACTTCGGTAACGGTCAGGCCGGTCACGCCGCATTCGGCCAGCGCTTCGCGGACTTCTTCGAGCTTGAAGGGTTTGAGGACGGCGGTAATTTGTTTCACTGAATGGCTCCGTTGGTTTTTGATCAGGCGCGAAATTTATTGGTGACAGGATAGCGCCAATCCTTACCGAAACTTCGGTGGCTAACCCGAATGCCGATAGGCGCCTGGCGGCGTTTGTACTCGTTGGTCTTGATCAACCGCGTCACCCGCTCAACCACTACGCGGTCAAAACCGGCGGCGAGAATGCTTTCTATACTTTCGTCGTTTTCCATGTAGCGCCGCAAAATGGCGTCCAGCACCTCGTAGGGGGGCAAGCTGTCCTGGTCAGTCTGGCCGGCACGCAACTCGGCGCTCGGCGGACGCGTGATGATTCGCTCCGGGATCGGGTTGCTGCCTGTGCCACAGGGGTCGTTCGCGTTGCGCCACTCGGCCAGGCGAAACACCGTGGTTTTCAGCAAGTCCTTGATGACCGCAAAACCACCGGCCATGTCGCCGTACAGGGTGCAGTAGCCGGTTGCCATCTCGCTCTTGTTACCGGTGGTCAGCACGATGGCGCCAAACTTGTTGGACAGCGCCATCAAAAACACGCCGCGAATTCGCGCCTGGATGTTTTCCTCGGTCGTGTCTTCGGGCAGACCTTTGAATTCACCGGCCAGCGAGGCCTTGAAGGCTTCAAACTCCGGAATGATCGAAATCTCGTCGTAGCGCACCTTCAAACGCGCGGCCATCTCACGCGCATCAATCCACGAGATATCGGCCGTGTAGGGCGACGGCATCATCACCGTACGCACCTTGTCGGCGCCCAGGGCATCAACTGCAATCGCCAGCACCAGCGCCGAGTCGATGCCGCCCGACAGGCCCAGGATGGCGCCAGGGAAGCCGTTTTTGCCCAGGTAGTCGCGCACGCCCAGCACCAGCGCGTCCCACAGGTCGGCTTCGGCGCTGCGTTCTGGGGCCATATTTGCTACCAATTTGATAGCTGTCTGCGCCCGCTGCACATGGGCCACGAACAGATTTTCTTTGAAACTTTCAGCCCGCCCAGCCAGCGCGCCGTCGGCCTGCAGGGCAAAGGACCGGCCCTCAAAGACAATCTCGTCCTGCCCGCCCACCAGGTGGGCATAAACCAAGGGCAGGCCAGTGGCCAGCACACGTTCGCGCATCATCTGCTCGCGCTCGCTGCCCTTGCCCACATGGAAAGGCGAGGCATTGATGACCGCCAGCAGCTCGGCACCAGCCTCCTTGGCCAGCCGCGCCGGCTCCTCGAACCAGGCGTCTTCACAGATCAGCAGGCCGATACGGACCGCGTCGGCGCCTTCGCCTACCTCAAACACACACACACCCTGCCCCGGCGTGAAATAACGCCGCTCGTCAAACACCTGGTAGTTGGGCAGTTCACGCTTGGCATACGTCTCGATGACGCGGCCATCGCGCAGCACCCGTGCGGCGTTGTGGCGCTGCTGCACCTCCACGCTTTTGGTGCGCAATCCCCTGCCGTTGTCGCCGTGGGTCGGCGTGCCCACCACTACCACCAGGCCTTTTAACCCGGCGAGTTCATGGGCGATGTGATTCACGGCATCATCACAGGCTGCAATAAAAGATCGGCGCAGAAACAGGTCCTCGGCGGCATAACCGCAAATCGCCATCTCGGGCGTGAGCAGTAACCTGGCCCCGTCGGCATAAGCGGTGCGGGCCGCGTCGATGATTTTTTGCGCATTGCCAAGCATGTCGCCAACGCAGTAGTTCAATTGGGCAACGCAGATCTTGAGAGTCATGGAAAAAGAAGAAAACGGTAGGTGCTGTGGCTGAAAACGATTATGTCATCCGTGTGCTGGACGCGCCGGGGCAGGTCGATGGCGCCGCCTGGAACACCCTGCTGGCATTGCAGGACCCGGACGGCGGGCTGAACCCTTTTATGCGCCACGAGTACCTGTGCGCCATGCACGACAGCGGCAGCGCCACGCCCACGACCGGGTGGACGCCTCGCTTCATCACCTTGTGGCACGGCGATGAACTGGCTGGGGCCAGCGCGCTGTACCTCAAGGACCACTCCTACGGCGAATATGTTTTCGACCATGCCTGGGCCAACGCCTACCACCAGCATGGCCTGAGTTACTACCCGAAAGCGCTCGTGGCCCCGCCCTTCACACCGGTGCCCGGCCCGCGCCTGCTGGCGCGTGACTCGGCCGCGCGCTTGTTGCTGGTGAAGGCGCTGGTGGCGTGGTGCGGTGAAGAGGGCCTGTCTTCGCTGCATTTGCTCTTCACCAGCGATGCGGATGTGGTGGCTTGCGAGGAAGCCGGACTCATGTTGAGGCACAACGTGCAATTCCACTGGACAAATATCTCCACGGAAATCCCGGTGTCGTCCGGCAACCCCCGCTCCTTTCGTGACTTCGACGACTTCCTGATGTCGCTGAGCCAGGACAAGCGAAAAAAAATCCGCCAGGAGCGGCGCAAGGTGCTGGATGCCAGCGTGCGCTTTCGCTGGTCGCTGGGCAAAAACATCACCTCCGCCGACTGGGATTTTTTCTACAGTTGTTACGAGCGCACCTACTACGAACACGGCAACGCGCCCTACCTGAGCCGCGACTTCTTCCAGCGCATGCAGGAGGACATGCCGGAGAACTGGCTGCTGTTCGTCGGCGAGCGCAACAGCATCCCGATTGCTACAAGTTTGATAGCTGTCAGCGCAAGCAGGGCCGGGGCTGCAGGCCAATTTGGCACTGAATCCGGGGCCGGAATCGCCTACGGCCGCTACTGGGGCGCGACCGAGCGGGTGGACTGCCTGCATTTCGAAGCCTGCTACTACCAGCCGCTGCAATGGTGCATCAACCACGGCTACCAGCGCTTCGAAGGCGGCGCCCAGGGCGAACACAAGATGGCGCGCGCCCTGCTGCCGGTCAAGACCACCAGCGCCCACTGGCTGGCGCACCCCGCCTTTGCCGATGCGGTTGAGCGCTTTCTGGAGCGTGAAGGCGAAGGAATTGAAGGCTACATGGAAGAGCTGGAGCGGCGCAATCCTTTCAGACAGGCCTTGAAGCCGGCCTGAGCCAGGCTTCTGTGTTGCATTACAATTGCAATGCAAAACAGGAGCTGCTCGTGAAGACCTCAACTTTTCCCGCCTTGCGCGCCAAGCCAGAACTGCGCGAAGCCGCAGAACGCGCTCTTCGCCCCAATGAAACCCTGTCCAACCTGATGGAAGCATCGCTGGAGAGCTACATCGCCCACCGCGCCGCCGAAGATGACTTTATTGCCCGTGGCTTGCGCTCGGCGCAAAAAGCCAAAGAAGCAAACCGCTACATCAGCGCAGAAGCGGTATTTGTCAAACTCGATAAAAAACTGATCGACGCAAAGCAGCCTGCGACAGCGGGCAAAACCACCAAACGCGCTGCCAGCGGCGCATGAACCGGTACCAGGTTCGGTTTACGCCGGATGCACAAGACGATTTGCTGAGGCTCTACGATTTCCTGCTGCAGTTCGACATGGAGATTGCCGAGCGTGCCCTGCTGGTCATCAAGGACGGCTTCCGTTTGCTTGAGCAATTTCCGTTTTCATGCCGGAAAGCGGCGAACGGATTACATGGGCCACGCATTCGGGAACTTGTGATCTCATTCGGTGCGTCTGGCTACGTGGCGCTGTTTGAGATAGACGATGCAAGTACCGTCACTATTCTGGCGGTGCGCCATCAACGGGAAGAAGACTACCACTGAGCATGGCAAATCAGCGATGACTGCTATCACCTTTATAGCAAACTATTCCCGTCATTAACCGGAGGGTGCGGAACGAGTTCATGCGGCACGTCCACGAAGCAGCCCGCGATGGACAAGGCCGCATGCTGCTAATCGCTCGAAGCACTGAAAGTCCGAGCGTCGTGACATGAGCAGCGCGCAACGCTGGCCCACGATCACGGCGCTTGGCACGGTGCAAACCTTGGCTTGGGCGTCGTCGTACTACCTGCCGGCGATGCTTGCAGTGCCCATGGCGCGGGATCTGGGGGGTTTCGACACCGACGATCTTCATCGCGTTCTCGCTCGCGCTCATCGTCTCGGCGTTGATGGGGCCGATCTCAGGCCGCGCTATTGACCATTGGGGCGGGCGCCCCGTACTCATGGGAACCAACCTCGTGTTTGCCGCTGGGCTGACAAGCCTGGCCGCTGTCGACCTTGATGGAAGCGCAGTCCGGATGGCGTGGCGCGTGCCTGGGTTGGGCCGCCCTTCATCTTTTCGTGGGACTTCCTCTGAACTGGTCGATTTCGAAGGTTTCCAGAGAAAGCGTGGCGATAGCGCCTGCGAATGCTGCCATCAAGGCGTCCTCGACTGTGCCTCAGCCAACCGAACGTCCACGGCTCGCAGCAGGGCTCCTGGCGTTCGTCTTCGCTGCCACCTGGTTCACCAGCACCGCGATGGCGGCGCATCTGCCGCAGTTGCTTCAGGCGAGCGGGGCCACACTCGCCGTCGCCGTCGGCATTGGTGCGTTAATAGGCCCTGCACAAGTCGCCGGGCGACTGTTGGAGTTTGGGTTCCTGCGCCGCGTACACCCGCTCTTGTCGGCGCGGCTCGCGACGATGGCGAACCCCATCGGGGCGTTATTCCCTCTTACCCTCGGTGCGCCCGTGGCTGCTCTGTTTGCAGTGTTGCACGGCGCCGGCAACGGGATTCTCACCATCGCCAAAGGCACGCTTCCGCTGGTACTGTTCGGCCCTCTGGGCTACGGTGGACGGCAAGGCATGCTGATGGTGCCGGCGCGCATTTGCCAGGCCATCGCACCGGCGCTGTTCGGGTTTTGCCTTGAGCGCTGGGGAACGGGCGCATTGTGGCTGTCTACGGCCTTGGGCTTGATGGCTTTCGGGGCACTCATGGTGATGCCGCGACAGTCTGCGGGGTAGAGACAGGACGCCAGTGACGCCTTTAGGGAAGTCTCCCTCTGTGAAACGCGCTGGTGGTCCCAAGATGGTCGCCATCAAGAACAAAGCTGAACCATCCAATGCTTCCACCCATGGCACCACCCGCACCCCGGCAGTCGACGCAAAAACAAAGTCAAAAACACGAACTGCACGAGGGACCAGCGCCTAACGTCTGGCTGTTGGCACTTGAATTTCGCGCTTTTTGGGAGTTTGGTGCGCTGCTGCCAGCCTGGCCGGTGCTGGCCCGGGCGCCCCGGGGCGACAAACACAGCGTGGTGGTGTTCCCCGGCCTGTCAGCCAGCGACGGTTCCACCATCCCGCTGCGCCGATATTTGGACTTTTTGGGCTACCAGACCAGCGGCTGGGAGCAGGGTTTCAACTTTGGCCCGCGCGCCGGTGTGCTGGAAGCCGCACGTGCGCAGGTCACCCGGGCTTTCAATCAGGGCGGGCGCAAGGTCAGCCTGATCGGCTGGAGTCTGGGCGGTGTGTACGCACGCGAGCTGGCCAAAGAGCTGCCCCACATGGTGCGCAATGTGATCACACTTGGAACGCCGTTTGGCGGTTCGCACCGCTCCACCAACGCCTGGCGTATCTACGAGCTGGCCAGTGGTCGCAAGCTGGCGCGAGAAACTGAAAATTACGACCTGCCTGCCGCGCCCCCGGTGCCGACCACCAGCATTTATTCACGCAGCGACGGCATCGTGGCCTGGCAGGGCAGTGTGCAAAAACCCGCGCCGCACAACCCGCAAACCGAAAACATCGAGGTGATTGCCAGCCACGTCGGCCTGGGCCTGAACCCCAGCGCCTGGTGGGCCGTGGCCAACCGGCTGGCGCAGGCCGACGGCAGCTGGCAGGCCTTCGAGCGCAAGGGCACGTTTTTTCATGGGCTGATTTACCCCGACCCGGCACGCGCGGGCTGAAGACGGCACCCTGAATGCAAAAGCGCCTGCAGCTCACGCGGCAGGCGCTATCTTTTTAATAGCTGCTTACGCCCTCCGAATAAGGGCTGGAGCACAAAAACACTTATAACGAACAAGGTTAGTAGTAACTCAAGCCGCTTCAGGGTGTTCTTTTTTGTAGTTGGCAATACCGTCCATGATTTCCTTGCGGGCGGCTTCCGGGCCTTCCCAGCCTTCGATCTTGACCCACTTGCCTTCTTCCAGATCTTTGTAGTGCTCAAAGAAATGCGCAATGGTTCTCAAGCGCAGCGGGTTCATGTCTTCCGGTTTTTGCCAGTGGCTGTAGAGCGAACACTTTTTGTCGATGGGCACTGCCAGCACCTTGCCGTCTTCGCCAGCCTCGTCGGTCATCTTCAAGATGCCGATCACGCGGCAAGTCACCACCACGCCGGGGATCAGCGGCACGGGCGTGATCACCAGCACATCGACCGGGTCGCCGTCGCCGCTCAGGGTCTTGGGCACATAACCGTAATTGGTCGGGTAATGCATGGACGTGCTCATGAAGCGGTCCACAAAAATTGCGCCGGACTCCTTGTCCACTTCGTATTTCACCGGGTCGGCGTTCATCGGGATTTCGATGATCACATTGAACGAGTCGGGGGCGTTTTTGCCGGGAGTAACTTTATCGAGGGACATGGTCGCTTTGCGTTGAGATAAATAAAAGGAATAAAAGAAAGAACTTGCGCGTGATCAGTATTTACCCTCATTTTACCGATTCAAGCCTGGCGCCGCGTCAAGTTGTCACGTTTTGGCGTTAAATTTCCGGGGTTGGCCAATTGTCCCGGTTTGACTGGGGATGAGGAAGCAACGCAAGGCGGTGTGCCTTCGCGGTGCACCGAAATCCTTACGTCATCAATTTAGGAGAACAACATGGTTGGCAACTCAGCGCTGATACTCGCGCTAGTTTGCGGGTTCATTGCCGTCGGATACGGTTTTTGGGCACGCAGCTGGATTCTTTCCCAGGACGCAGGCAACGCGCGCATGCAGGAGATCGCAGCCGCGATTCAAACCGGCGCCGCGGCCTACCTGGCGCGTCAATACAAAACCATTGCCGTCGTCGGCGTCGTGCTGGCCCTTCTGATTGGCATTTTTCTGGATGTGCCCAGCGCCATCGGTTTTGTCGTCGGCGCGGTGTTGTCAGGTGCTTGCGGTTTCATCGGCATGAACGTCTCGGTGCGCGCCAATGTGCGCACCGCGCAGGCAGCCACCAAAGGCATTGGCCCCGCACTGGACATCGCCTTCCGCGGCGGCGCCATCACCGGCATGCTGGTGGTGGGCCTGGGCCTGCTGGGTGTCACGGCCTTCTACTGGTTCCTGGTCGGCAATGGCAACTACACGCCCGCCTCGAACCTTGCCGCCCTGCTCAATCCGCTGATCGGTTTTGCCTTCGGTGCCTCCTTGATCTCCATCTTCGCCCGACTGGGTGGCGGTATTTTCACCAAGGGCGCCGACGTTGGCGCCGATCTGGTGGGCAAGGTTGAAGCCGGCATTCCCGAAGACGACCCGCGCAACCCGGCGGTGATTGCCGACAACGTGGGCGACAACGTCGGTGACTGCGCCGGCATGGCCGCCGATCTGTTTGAAACCTACGCCGTCACGCTGATTGCCACCATGGTGCTGGGCGCCCTGCTGGTCACCAACGCTGGCACCAGCGCGGTGATTTACCCGCTGGCACTCGGTGCGGTGTCCATCATCGCGTCCATCATCGGCTGCTTCTTCGTGAAGGCCTCGCCCGGCATGACCAACGTCATGCCTGCGCTGTACAAAGGTCTGGCAGTCGCTGGCGGCCTGTCGCTGATAGCGTTTTACTTTGTCACGGTCTGGCTGATGCCCGACAACGCGATCAAGGCCTCGGGCACGCAGATGGCCCTCTTCGGCGCTTGCGCCGTCGGCCTGGTGCTGACCGGCGCGCTGGTCTGGATCACCGAGTACTACACCGGCACGCAGTACGCCCCGGTGCGCCACATTGCGCAGGCATCCACCACCGGCCACGGCACCAACATCATTGCCGGTCTGGGTGTGTCGATGCGCTCGACCGCCTGGCCGGTTATTTTTGTGTGTATCGCGATCTGGGTGTCGTTCCAGCTGGCTGGCCTGTACGGAATTGCGATTGCGGCAACTTCGATGTTGAGCATGGCCGGCATTGTGGTCGCCCTCGACGCTTACGGCCCGATCACCGATAACGCCGGCGGCATTGCCGAAATGGCCGACATGCCGGCCAGCGTGCGCGCCATCACCGACCCGCTGGACGCGGTGGGCAACACCACCAAGGCCGTGACCAAGGGCTATGCCATCGGCTCGGCTGGTCTGGCCGCACTCGTGCTGTTTGCCGACTACACCCACAAGCTCGAAGCCTATGGCAAAGCCATCAGCTTTGATTTGAGCGACCCGATGGTCATCATCGGCCTGTTCATTGGCGGCCTGATTCCTTACCTGTTCGGCGCGATGGCCATGGAAGCCGTGGGCCGCGCTGCCGGTGCGGTGGTGGTTGAAGTACGGCGCCAGTTCCGCGACATCAAGGGCATCATGGACGGCACCGGAAAGCCGGAATACGACACTTGCGTCGACATGCTGACCAAGGCCGCGATCAAGGAAATGATGATTCCGTCGCTGTTGCCTGTGGTCGTGCCGGTTGTTGTGGGCCTGGTGCTTGGCCCGGCTGCGCTGGGCGGCCTGCTGATGGGCACCATCGTGACCGGCCTGTTCGTGGCGATCTCCATGTGTACCGGCGGCGGTGCCTGGGACAACGCCAAGAAATACATTGAGGACGGCAACCATGGCGGCAAAGGCTCAGAGACGCACAAGGCCGCCGTGACCGGCGACACCGTGGGTGACCCTTACAAAGACACGGCCGGCCCGGCCATCAACCCGCTGATCAAGATCATCAACATCGTGGCGCTGCTGATCGTGCCGCTGATGATGAAGTTCCATGGCGGCCCCGCCACTGCAGCACCAGCTACGCCGACGGCGGCACCAGCGACCATGAGCGCGCCGGCCACGACGGTCACTGCGCCCGGCGGCATGCCCGCACCGGCGCCGACCCAGGCAGCGGACGCAGCGGCCACACCAACGCCCGCGCCAGCCAAATAAAAGAAGAAAAAGCCACGCTTATCTTCAGCCCGCTTCGGCGGGCTTTTTTGTGTTTGGGAGGCTCAATCGTTCGTGGCCAGCACAGCCCGTACCAGCGCGCTACAGGGTTGGGTCAACTCGGCCAGATCGGCCGTGCGGCCCGATTCGATAGCCTGCAGCACCAGTTCGTTGATGCCGCCGACCACGGCCATCGCCATGGTGCTGTTGCGCGCCGCCTCCTGCGGCGTGTGCAGGTGGCCGGCATGCACCACCTGCACCACGAAGTCGGCCAGCTCCTGATTCATGCGGCGGCGCACCTGCAGGCCCTGGTCGCCCAGGCCAAGGATCTCGATGAACAGCGTGCGCAGCAACGCCGGGTTGCTGGCCAGGCAGGCCAGGTAGGCACCCAGGGCATGTTCGACCTGGGTTTTCCAGTCGCGGCGCGGGTCTATGGATTCCTTCAGCACCTTGAGCGCCCCGTGGCTGGCCGCCACATACAGGGCGATCAGGCAGTCGCTCTTGGTCGCAAAACACTCGTAAAAGCTGCGTTTGGACACGCCGGCTTCGCGCACGATGTCGGCCACCGTGGTGTCGGCGTAGCCCTTAGCGGCCACGCTGTGCGCCATACCTTCGATCAGTCGCGAGCGGTAAGGGTTGGCCGGAGCAGCCGGCGGGCTGGCGATATCGGTATTTGTATCGGCGGTAACAGTGTCAGGACACATGGGTGAAACCTTTTTGGTACTTGACAGTACCACAGCCGGATCTTATAGTCACTCAAATTGGTACTCATCGGTACCAGGCCATTTTTCAGGAAAACCCATGAGCGAACTTGTTGTACGCCGCCTGCTGATCGACCTCGAAACACCGTTGCCGCGCCACTGGTGTGCCGGCGACGCCTTCCGCACGGCTTTTTTCAACGCCCTGTCCATGAGTTTCCCGGTCGGCGAGCAGTTTTTCATTGACGCGGTGCGCAACGGCCTGAAAAACCTGCCGGCTGACCAGCAGGATCGCTACAAGGCAGAGGTCCAGGGTTTCATCGGCCAGGAAGCCACCCACCGCCGCATCCACAGCCTCTTCAACGACCATCTGGACAAGCAGGGCCTGGTCAACGACTGGGCGCCCCGCGCCGAACGCAACATGCAGATGCTGGCCGGCACCAACCCGCTGCATGCGCTGGCGATCACCGCCGCCAACGAACACTTCACCGCCATTTTTGCCGAATGGCTGCTGCGCAACCCGGACCTGCTGGCGCCCTGCGAGCCTCGGCTGCAGACCATGTGGTTGTGGCACAGCGCCGAAGAGTCAGAGCACAAAAACACCGCCTTCGACGTGTACGCCGCGCTGGGCGGCAACCACACCTGGCGCATCAAATGGTTTCGCCGCATCACGGTGGTCTTTTTGAGCGACACGCTGCGCCAGACCGTCAACAACCTGAGCCATGACGGCACACTGTGGAAGTGGTCCACCTGGAAAAGCGCGGCCGGCTTCCTGTTCGGCAAATGTGGGCTGGTCCGCCAGACCTTCAAGCCCTGGCGCGCCTACCTGCGTGAGGACTTTCATCCCGACCAGCAGGCCACCGAGCTGTCGGCGCGCTGGCTGGCCGACAACGCGCGGGCCTACACCATGGTGGGCGCGGTGGCTCAGGGCGCGGCCTGACACGCTATCAATTGCATAGCTGCCTGCGCTTGCCTGGCATGGGCTGAGGGCCAATTCGCCTGATTTTTTGCGGCAAGCGTGTTTTCGCCGAAAATCATATGCATGCAACTCAATTACATCGCCAACGCCTCGGTCCGCTCCGCCTCCGGCAAAACCATTCCGGTCATTGACCCGTCGGACGGCCAGCCTTTCGACGAAATTCAGCGCAGCAATGCGCAGGACATCAACCACGCGGTTCAGGCCGCCCATGACTGCCTGGACAAGGTCTGGCACAAGGTCAGCGCGGCAGAACGCGGGCGGCTGCTGATGGCGCTGTCGCGCAAGATCGCCGAGCACGCCGACGAGCTCGCGGCCATCGAGCAGCGCGACTGCGGCAAACCGACCAAGCAGGCCAAAGCCGACGCCGCTGCGCTGGTGCGCTACTTCGAGTTTTACGCCGGCGCCTGCGACAAGCTGCACGGCGAGACCCTGCCTTATCTGGACGGCTACAGCGTGATGACCTGGCGCGAGCCGCACGGCGTGACCGGCCACATCATTCCGTGGAACTACCCGATGCAGATCTTCGGCCGCAGTGTGGGCGGCGCACTCGCGGCCGGCAATGTCTGCGTGGTCAAGCCGGCCGAAGACGCCTGCCTGTCACTGATCCGCGTCGCCCAACTGGCCGCCGAGGCCGGCTTTCCAGCCGGTGCGATCAACATCGTCACCGGCTACGGCCACGAGGTGGGCGACGCCCTGGCTCGCCACCCCGGCATTCACCACATCAGTTTCACCGGCAGCCCGACCGTCGGCACCTTGATCCAGCAGGTGGCAGCCGAGCGGCATTGCCCGGTCACGCTGGAGCTGGGCGGCAAAAGCCCGCAAATCGTGTTTGCCGATGCCGACCTGGAGCAGGCGATTCCGGCGCTGGTCAACGCCATCGTGCAAAACGCCGGCCAGACCTGCTCGGCCGGTTCGCGCCTGCTGGTCGACGACACCATTTACGAGCCCCTGCTGGCGCGGCTGGGCCAGGCCTTCGAGAAGTTGCGCGTCGGTCCCGCGACGATGGACCTGGACGTCGGTCCGCTGATCCGCCAGACCCAGCAGCAGCGCGTCTGGGACTTTCTGAGCGATGCGCAGGTCGCAGGCATCCCCAGGGTGGCGCAGGGCCAGATCGTCGATAAAGCGCCCGACACCGGCTTTTACCAGGCCCCCACCTTGCTGCGCGACGTGCCGGTGATGCACCGCCTGGCGCAGGAAGAAGTCTTCGGACCGGTATTGTGCGCGATGAGCTTTCGCGATGAAGACCACGCGGTCGAACTCGCCAACGCCACCCAGTTCGGCCTGGTGGCCGGCATCTGGACGCAGGACGGCGCTCGCCAGTTCCGCATGGCCAAACGCGTTAAAAGTGGCCAGGTGTTCATCAACAACTACGGCGCCGGTGGCGGTGTGGAGCTGCCCTTTGGCGGCGTCAAGTCGTCGGGCCATGGGCGGGAGAAGGGGTTTGAGGCGCTGTATGGCTTTACCACACTCAAAACGGTGGCGGTCAAGCACGGCTAACTTGTTGCATCTTCGTACGTAATAACGTACCATTTGTTCCGTGAACATCATCACCGCCTCCGAAGCGCGCGCCAATCTGTACCGCCTGATTGACGAAAGCGCTGCCTCACACCACCCGGTCATCATCAAGGGCAAGCGCAACACCGCCGTGCTGGTGTCCGCCGAAGACTGGGCGTCGATTCAGGAAACGCTGTATCTCACCTCGATTCCGGGAATGCGTGAGTCGATTCTTGAGGCGATGAACGCCCCGCGCAGCGAGTTTGTGAAAGAGTCGGAGCTCGACTGGTGATCTGGCGGCTGAAGTTCAGCAACGCCGCAGGCAAAGACGTCAAGAAGCTCGCAGCAGCCGGCCTCAAGCCCAAGACACAAGAACTGCTGGACGTGTTGCGCCACAACCCCTGGCAAAACCCACCGCCCTATGAAAAACTCGTTGGCGAACTGGCCGGTGCGTATTCCCGCCGAATCAACCGCCAACACCGGCTGGTCTACCGGGTTCATGAAGACAGCCGGGGCATCGACGTCTTGCGGATGTGGACGCATTACGAATGAAATCAGCCTCCAGCCCTTTCACAGCGGGCGCAAGCAGCTACAAAATCAATAGCAACCAAGGAAACACCATGCGACTCAAGAACAAATCCATCATCGTCACCGGCGCCGGCGGCGGCATTGGCGAAGGCATCGCCAAACGGCTGGCCGCTGAAGGCGCCCAGGTCATCGTCAACGACATCAACAGCGCGCTGGGCGAACAAGTCGTGGCCGACATCGTTGCGGCCGGCGGCACTGCCTCGTTTTTCAAGGCAGACGTCACCAAAACCGCCGAGATGAAAGCGCTGGTGGATGCCGCTGTGCAGCGTCACGGTCAGCTTGACGTGATGGTGAACAACGCCGGCTGGACGCACCTGAACCAGCCTGCGCTGGAAACTACCGAGGAAGCGTTCGACCGCTGCTACGCGATCAACGTCAAAAGTATTTACCTCTCAACCATTCACGCGGTGCCGGTGTTCCGCGCCAATGGTGGCGGCAGCTTCATCAACATCGCGTCCACTGCCGGCGTGCGGCCACGGCCGGGGCTGAGCTGGTACAACGGCTCCAAGGGTGCAGTGATCACGACATCGAAGTCGCTGGCCGCCGAACTCGGCCCCGACAACATCCGCGTGAACTGCATCAACCCGGTGTTCAACCCCGACACCGCGCTGTCCACCCAGTTTGCCGGCGGCAGCGTCACCGGGCCAGAGGGCGAAGCGCGCCGCGCCAAATTCCTGGCCAGCATTCCGCTGGGGCGCTTCTCGACCGCCCTGGACGTGGCCAACGCCGCGCTTTACCTGGCCAGCGATGAAGCGGCTTTTATCAGCGGCGTGTGCATCGAGGTGGACGGTGCGCGTTGTGTCTGAAAGGTCCCCACGGTCGCGCACCAACGCTGGGGAATAAGACATTACTTTTTCGCTGAGCGTGCCGATGGAGTAAATTCTCTCTCTGAGCTCACTATGACAACAGCCAAAGTAATTCCCCTTGCAGACATGCGTTACGCCGCGCGCGTTCCGCATGTGCCTGCGCAATTGCAGGCGCCCACCGGCCTGCTGGCAGACACGCTGGCGCGGCCGCTGCGCGACCTGCGCATTAGCGTGACCGACCGCTGCAACTTCCGCTGCAGCTACTGCATGCCCAGCGAGGTGTTCAACAAGGACTACACGTTTTTGCCGCAAACCTCGTTGCTGAGTTTCGAAGAAATCACGCGCCTGACGAAAATTTTCGTGGCGCATGGCGTCGAGAAAATCCGGCTGACCGGTGGTGAACCGCTGCTGCGCAAGCACCTGGAAGTGCTCATAGAGATGCTGGCGAAGCTCCAGACGCCTGGCGGCCAGCCGCTGGACATCACGCTGACCACCAATGCTTCGCTGCTGGCCAAAAAAGCCCAGGCGCTGAAAGACGCCGGACTGCAGCGCGTCACAGTCAGCCTCGATGGCCTCGACGACGCCGTGTTTCGCCGCATGAATGATGTGGACTTCCCGGTCGCCGATGTGTTGCGCGGCATCGAGGTCGCGCACAAAGTCGGCCTGGCACCGATCAAGGTCAACATGGTGGTCAAGCGCGGCACCAACGACGCCGAGATCCTGCCCATGGCCAGGCACTTCCGCAACTCGGGGGTGGTGCTGCGTTTCATCGAATACATGGACGTGGGCGCGACCAACGGCTGGCGCATGGACGAGGTCCTCCCCTCGGCTGAGGTGGTTGAACGCCTGCAGTCCGAATTTCCGCTGCAAGCGATCGACGCGAACTACCTCGGCGAGACCGCAGAGCGCTGGCGTTACCTGGACGGCGCCGGTGAAGTCGGCGTGATCAGCAGCGTCACAAACGCTTTCTGCGGTGACTGCAACCGCGCCCGACTTTCGACCGAAGGCAAGCTGTTTCTTTGCCTGTTTGCCAGCCAGGGCCATGACCTGCGCGCCCTGCTGCGCAGTGGCAACTATTCCGACGAGCAGATTTCTGCCGCTGTGGCCCACATCTGGCAGCGCCGCGATGATCGTTATTCGGAGTTGCGCGCTGCGCTGCCGCCGGATACCGGCATGCCCGACAGCAACGCAAAACGCGTCGAGATGAGTTACATAGGCGGATGAATATGGCCCCCACGCTTGTCGCTTCGCGTACTGCGCTGCCCCCCGAGGGGGCGCTGCGCCTGCGGGCCGGCGGAGCCGGACCCGCGGCCCCTGCTGGTAAAGAGTGTCCTTGCCCTGCATTGGAATCGCATAAAAAATTGGAAACACATGATTGACACGATAGACGGCGCAGAAATCACCGGGGTGATCCTCGCGGGCGGGCGCGGCTCACGCATGGGCGGCGTGGACAAGGGCATGCAAAATTTCAACGGTGTGCCGCTGGCGCTGCACACCCTGCTGCGCCTGTCGCCACAGGTCGGCGAGGTCATGATCAATGCCAACCGCAACCTGGCGGCCTACGAATCGTTTGGTGTACCGGTCTGGCCCGATGCGGGCGGCATGGGCGAGTTCTCAGGGCCGCTGGCCGGTTTCATCACCGGGCTGGAGCGCTGCGAAACGCCTTACATGATGACGGTCCCCTGCGACAGCCCGCTGTTCAATGAAAACATGGTGCTGCGGCTTGCAGAGGCGCTGGCGCGCGAAAACGCCGACTTCGCTGTGGTGGCCGCGCCCGAGGAAGACGGGCAGTTGCGCGCCCAACCGGTGTTCTGCCTGATGCGCGCCGGCATGCTGGAGAGCCTGGCGGTGTTCACCGCCGGTGGCGGGCGCAAGATCGACGCCTGGACGGCGCGGCACAAGACCGTGCTGGTGCCCTTCAACCAGCCGGGCGACGACCCGCGCGCTTTTTTTAACGCGAACACGCTGGCCGAACTGCACCAGCTCGAAGCCCTGCGGCCGTGAAATCCATAGCCCAGATCGCGGCCGAGCTGCAGGGCTACGACCCGCAGGCCTTGTCCGCTACCGATGTCTCGCGCTTTCTGCAACTGCTGGTCGCGCCCGTTTCCGACCGGCAGGCGCTGCCGCTGTTCGAAGCGCTGGGCCGGGTGCTGGCGGACGATGTGGTCTCGCCTTTCGATGTGCCGCCGCACGACAACTCGGCCATGGACGGTTATGCCCTGGCTGGCGCCTCCCTGGGTTCGGGCGGTGAACTGCAACTGAAGGTGGTTGGCACGGCGCTGGCCGGCAAGGCCTGGCAAGGCAAGGTGCAGGCCGGGCAATGCGTGAAGATCATGACAGGCGCCGTCATGCCGGCCGGTCTGGACACCGTGGTGCCGCAGGAGTTTGTCAGCGTCCTGGGCGACAGCATCACCGTCCCCGCCAAGCTGCTGAAGCCTGGCGACAACCGCCGGCTGCGCGGCGAGGACCTGATGCAGGGCCGTTCGGCGCTATCAAAAGGTGAGCTATTCACGCCCGCCCGACTTGGGCTGGCGGCCTCTTTGGGCATAAAAACCATCAGCACATTGCGGCCGCTGCGGGTGGCCTACTTTTCCACTGGCGACGAAATCCTGTCGCTGGGCGAGCCGCCGCGCGAAGGTGCGGTCTACGACAGCAACCGCTACACCGTCTTCGGCATGCTCAGGCGGCTGGGCTGCGAAGTCATCGACATGGGTGTGGTGCGCGACGATCCGGCGCTGCTGGAAGCCGCTTTCACGAGCGCTGCGGCGCAGGCCGACGCCATCATCACCTCGGGTGGCGTCAGTGTCGGCGAGGCCGACTTCACCAAGGGCATGATGAAAAAGCTCGGCGACGTGGCCTTCTGGCGCGTCGCCATGCGCCCGGGGCGGCCCATGGCGGTGGGCCGGATTCTTCAAACAAAAACAGGCGCCAGCCCTTTATCCACGAGCGCAAGCAGCTCCCAAAATAATAGCAACCCGAACGGGGCCATTCTTTTTGGTTTGCCCGGCAACCCAGTCGCCGTGATGGTGACTTTTCTGGCGTTTGTGCGTCCCGCGCTGCTGCAGATGATGGGCTGCACGGCTGCGCCGCCGCCGCTGCTGCGGGCGCGCAGCCTCGAAGCGATCTGCAAAAAACCCGGCCGCACCGAATACCAGCGCGGCACGGTGAGCACGGCGGCCGACGGCTCGCTGCAGGTCAAAATCACTGGCAACCAAGGCTCGGGCGTGCTCTCATCGATGGCCGAGGCCAACGGCCTGATCGTGCTTCATCACGGTCAGGGCCATGTGGCCGCAGGTGAAGACGTCGATGTAATGATGTTCGACGGAGTGATATGACCCCACGGTCGCTCGCTGCGGCTGCGGACTGGCAAAGCCAAATCCGCAGCCCCGGCTAATTTGAAGAACCCCCGCCCACTCACTGCATCGGGCGCTGCTGGTACCTCGTGCTACTTGGCTATGTATTCCGGATCGCCGTGGGGGGCTTGCGGTTCCTCTTTGGCCTCAGTCTTGTTGGCGCCCGGAATTTTCTTGCGGGCAAACAGCGCGTACATGGTGGGCACCACAAAGATGGTCAGCAGCGTGCCCAGCGACATGCCGCCCACAATCACCCAGCCGATCTGGATGCGGCTTTCGGCACCGGCGCCGCTGGCCAGCGCCAGCGGCATGGCGCCCAGCACCATGGCGCCCGTGGTCATCAGTATCGGGCGCAGGCGCTGCGACGATGCCTTGATCAGCGCCTCCAGCATGTCCATGCCCCGCCCGCGCAACTGGTTGGTAAATTCAACAATCAAAATACCGTGTTTGGTGATCAAGCCCACCAGTGTGATCAGCCCGATCTGCGAATAGACATTGAGCGATCCCCCTGACAGCTTGAGCGCGAGCAAGGCGCCAATCATTGACAGCGGCACCGACAGCATGATGACCAGGGGATCGACAAAACTCTCGAATTGCGCTGCCAGCACCAGAAAAATAAACACCAGCGCCAACACGAACACGATGATGAGCGCGCCTTGCGAGCTTTTGAACTCGCGCGAGATGCCATTGAGGTCGGTGGTGTAGCCGGGTTTAAGCACTTTGGCCGCCGTCTGGTCCATGAAGGCCAGCGCCTGTCCCAGCGAGTAGTCCGGCGAAAGATTGGCGGTGATCGTGGCGGAGCGGCGCTGACCAAAGTGATTGAGCTCGCGCGGGGAAACGGTTTCGCGCACCGTGACCAGACTGGACAGCGGGATCATCACATCGCTGCGGCCGCGCACATAAATGCCTTCGATGTTTTCCGGTGTGCTGCGGCCGCTGGCTTGGGTCTGCACGATCACATCGTACTGCTCGGCATCGCGTTTGTAACGTGTCACGTTGCGCCCGCCCAGCATGGTTTCAATCGCCTTGGCCACCACCTCCACACTGACCCCCAGATCAGCCGCCTTCTCCCGGTTCACGTCGATGCGCAGCTCGGGCTTGTTCAGTCGCAGATCTGAAACAGGGGACTGAATGCCCGGGTTCTTGGCGATCTCGGCCAACATCTGCTCGACCACCAGGTTCAGGTTTTCGTAGCTGTCTGAAGTCTGGATCACAAAATTAAGCGGCCGCTCGCGAAAGCCCTGTCCCAAAGACGGCGGTGTGATCGGGAAGGCAGTCACACCAGGCAGGCTGGCGAACTTGGGCTGCAGTTCACGCGCCATCTCCAGCGTGCTGCGAGACCGGTCCTCCCAATCCACCGTGCGATAGATCACGCTGGCTTGCGACACAGTGGGGTTGCCTACACTGGCGAAAATCCGATCAAACTCCGGGTAGGACTGGCCCATTTTTTCAAGCGCCTGCGCATAGCGGTTGGTGTAGTCCAGCGTGGCGCCATCAGGCGCATTGACGGTCGCCAAAATCGTGCCCCGATCTTCAAGCGGAGACAGCTCCTGCTTCATGGTCGGGAAAATCAGCAAAATCGCCAATGCACTGGCCAGCATGATGCCCACCACGATCCAGCGCGCTTGTAACAGGAACGCGCCGAGACGCCCTCCACGGCCGGTACCGCTGGCGGTGCCCGCCCGGTAACGCGCCGTGAGTATCCAGCGCAGCAGGCGGCCATACCGGTCGGACACCGCATTGAGAAACCGCCCGATGCCACGGTCAAAGGCGCTTGGCTTGGGGTTGTGCTTGAGCAGCTTGGCGCACATCATGGGCGTCAGTGTCAGGGCCACGAAGCCCGACACCACCACGGCGCCCGCCAACGCCAGCGCGAATTCGACAAACAGCCGACCCGTGCGCCCCGGCGTGAAGGCCAGCGGTGCATAAACCGCGACCAAGGTGGCGGTCATGGTGACCACGGCAAAGCCTATCTCACGCGCGCCCTTGATGGCGGCCGAGAACGGGTCCAGCCCCTCCTCGATGTGGCGGAAGATGTTTTCCAGCATCACGATGGCGTCGTCCACCACCAGGCCGATGGCCAGCACCAGCGCCAGCAAGGTCAGCGTGTTGATGGTGAAGCCCGCCAGCGCCATCAGCGCAAAGGTGCCAACCAGGCTGACCGGGATGGTGACGATCGGGATGATGGAGGCGCGGAAGGTTCGCAAAAATACAAAAATCACCAGCGCCACCAGCGCCACCGCCTCGGCAATGGTGGTGTAGACGTTCTTGACGGAACGGTCGATGAAAACCGAGTTGTCGTTGGCAATGTCGACGTTGACCTCAGTCGGCAGATCGGCCTTGAGCTGGGGGATCATGTCGCGCACCCCCCTGGACAAGTCCAGGGGATTGGCCGTCGCCTGCCGGATCACGCCAGCTCCGATCGCGGAACGGCCGTTCAGACGGACGCCGCTGCGCTCGTCGGCGGCGCCTTCCTCGACACGGGCCACATCGCGCACCTTGACCGGAAAACCATTCACGCTTCTGATCACCACCTCGCCGAACTGCTCGGGACGCACCAGGCCGGTTTCCGAGGTGACGCTGAACTCGCGCTGCTGGGATTCGATGCGCCCCGCCGGCACTTCCAGGTTGCTGCGGCGGATGGCGTCTTCAACATCTTGCGTGGTCAAGCGGTAAGCCGCCATTTTTTCAGTGTCAAGCCAGACGCGCATGGCGTACTTGCGCTCGCCGAAAATGCGCACATCGGCCACCCCGGTGACAGTCTGTAAGCGTGGTTTGACGATGCGGTTGACCAGGTCGTTGATTTGCAGCCGGGTCAGGCTGTCGCTGGTAAAGGCCAGCCAGATCACGGGGAAGGCGTCGGCCTCGACCTTGGCAATCACCGGTTCTTCAATCGCCTGCGGCAGCTTGTTGCGCACGCGCGAGGTGCGGTCGCGCACCTCGGCGGCGGCCGCATCAGCATCTTTTTCGAGCCGAAAACGCACCGAGATCTGGCTCTGGTCGGCCCGGCTGATGGAGGTCAGCACATCCACCGCGTCGATACCGGCGATTGAGTCCTCCAGCGGTTTGGTGACCTGTGACTCGACCACCTCGGCCGACGCGCCGGGGTAACGCACGCTCACGGTCACCACCGGTTCGTCGATTTTTGGGTATTCGCGCACCGTCAGGCGCTGGAAACTGACCGCGCCTATCAGCACAATCAGCAGGGACAGCACGGTGGCAAATACCGGCCGGCGGATCGAGACTTCAGCCAATTGCATCAGGGTCTCTCCAATTCCAATGGGCGCGCCACATCAAACTCAGGCGGGATTGCGCGGGACCGGCCGCGTGCCGGACTCCTGCGGTCCGGGCGATGGCGGCGGTGCGGCCTTGCGTCGGCCTTGCGCAGGCGCCACGCCCATGTCGGGCATGCCCACCAGGCAGGGCTGGGTGCCACCAGCCGCCTGGGGTGCCGCAGCCTCGGCGGGTGCTGGTGATTTTGCGGATAGAGCGGCAGTTGCCGGGGCGCCGCCATCGGTCGGCCGGACGGCGGCGGGCGCGTTCAGGACCACCACACTGACCTTCATGCCATCACGCTGGACTCGCTGCTGACCCGTGGTGATCACGGTATCGCCGGCCTGCAGGCCGCCCATGATTTCAACCTTGCCCGGACGACGCATACCGACTTGCACGGGAACACGCTGCGTGGTCCAGGTTTGCGCATCCGCGCCAGGCAGCAGCTTGATGACAAATTGGCGGTCACCTTGCGGCAGCAAAGCCTCTTCTGGAATAACCGTGGCGTTGTCGCGCTGGCCAAAGACCGTATTGACGCGCGCAAACATGCCGGGACGCAGCCGCAACTGCCGGTTGTCGATACAGGCTCGCACCGCGACCGACCGCCCGTTGGCGTCAATCAAGGGATCGATGGCTTGCACCACTGCGGTGTATTTCTGACCCGGCAAGGCATCAAGGTCAACATGCGCTATCTGGCCGCGCCGCACCTTGCTCTGAAAGCGCTCAGGCAGGCGGAAATCAACAAACAGCGCGTCAATGTCTTCAATGTTGACAATGTCGGCGCCATCCTTGAGGTAGTCGCCGGGATTGACCAGACGGATGCCCGCGATGCCGTCGAAGGGCGCGACAATTTTCAGGCGCGCCGCCGTTGCTTTGGCCAGCGACAGCTTGGCCTGTGCGACCTGGAGGTTGGCGGCGCTTTCGTCGAGCGAACGCTGGCTGACAAAATTCTGCGCCACCAGTTCCTCGTTGCGTTTCTGGTTGGCCTGAGCAATCGACAATTCGGCTTGGCTTTGCTGGACCTGCGCCAGCGGAAGCTGGTCGTCAAACTGCACCAGCACCTGACCTTTGCGCACGCGTTGGCCGTCGGTGAAGTTGAGCTGGGTGATGCGTCCGCTGACCTCGGGGCGCAAGACCACGCTGCGGCGCGAGCGCAAGCTGCCAACCGCCTGCGCATCATCGACCAGGCGGACGACTTCGACTTTCGCGGCCTCTACCGTCACCGGTTTGCCGGCGCCACCGGCCGCAGCCTGCCCTGCAGCCGTCGGTGGCACATTGGCGCCGGAAGCCTTGGGCTTTTGGTACCACCAGGCGCCACCCGATGCCAGCGCGATACCAGCCACCGCAACGGCTGCGTAAATTACTTTTGATGCCATGGGAACGAAACTTGTCATTGAAAAGATACAAGTTGCCAATGTATCAGGACACCCCCCGCATTGCATCTTTACTGCCACCGGTGAAAGTGAAGCGGCTTGCGCGGCAGCTTTACAAGGCCTTTACGAAATTGAAGGTCGGCGCCCTCCGCAGATACCAAGCACGCTTACGGCGCGTCCTGACAGAGACTCCGGTGGGGCGGCCTGGCAGCCCTGTCAGCGCCTGGACAGGGCGACATCAACGCCTTGGTTGGCCAGCACATCGGCCCGCTCGTTGCCGGGGTCGCCATCGTGGCCGCGCACCCATACCCATTCAATGGTGTGACCGCTGCCGCTGACCAACGCGTCGAGCTTTTGCCAGAGGTCGACGTTTTTGACGGGCTCCTTGGCCGCCGTGCGCCAGCCGCGGGCCTTCCAGCCCTTGATCCACTCGGTCATGCCCTTGAGCACGTACTGGCTGTCCACGTAGAGCGTGACGCGGCACGGGCGCTTGAGGGCGGCCAGCGCCTCGATCACAGCCGTCATCTCCATGCGGTTGTTGGTCGTCGACAGCTCGCCACCAAACAGCTCCTTGACGCTGCCACTGGTGGTCATCAGGGCGCCCCAACCGCCGGGGCCAGGGTTGCCCTTGCAGGCGCCATCGGTATAAATCACCACATGTTGGACTGTGGTTTGCGGGGTGTCAGTCATGCATCGGGGTCCAGGGTGGTGCGTTGCTCGGGGCGAAGTAAGAATGCGCCAGGTCGCCCGACCTGGTTGGCGATGGCCACCGGTGCGCTGGCGGTCGCTTTCTGGGACTTCCAGGCCGGCTCCAACAGGCGCATACCGCGCACCCGCTTGACCGCGACCAGAAAGTACAGCGCCCCAAAGATCGGCCAGGAGCGTTCGCCAACCTTGTCCATCCAGGCAAAACGCTCCAGCGAGGCGGGGCTGCTGACAGCTGGCCGGTAGCAGCCAAACTGACCCGATTCAACCTCGAAGCTGAGCAGGCGCAGCCAGTCGCGCAGCCGCCAGTAACCAATGAACTCACCGGCTTCCGGCAAAAACAGTTCACCGTAACCCAGGCGCCGGTAAAAATGCGCGCGGCGCTGGCGCAAGCCCCACAGGCTGGCCGGGTTCAGGCCGCTGATGACCACGCGGCCTTCGGGAACCAGCACACGCTCGACCTCACGCAAGGTGGTGTGCGGGTCGCTGCTGAGCTCCAGCGTATGCGGCAGCAACACCAGGTCCAGGCTGTTTTCCGGAAACGGCAAGGCCGCCGGTTCGGTCAGCAGTGCCACGCGTGGGGAACTTGCGATGGCCGCAGCGGGGCTCTTGCCTGACGGCGGGACAGCCGCGACCGAGCCGCCATCGGCACCCTGCAGGGCCAGCCATTTGTGCGGCATGCGGTTGCTGCGCAGCGCGTCAAGTTCAGGCAGGCCGAGCTGCAGCGCATGGTAGCCAAACATGTCCGCCACTGCCTGGTCAAATCGCTCGCGCTCCCACGCCAGCAAATACTCGCCGGGCGGGGTCCTGAACCAGTCGGTGAAACCTATAATTTGTGAGCCCATCACGAACGACGCATGTACTTAATTCCCATCCCCGCATTTAACGATAACTACCTCTGGCTGTTGCACGATGGC
Organism: Polaromonas sp.; assembly: GCF_030689685.1. Classification (GTDB taxonomy): domain Bacteria; phylum Pseudomonadota; class Gammaproteobacteria; order Burkholderiales; family Burkholderiaceae_C; genus Polaromonas. The sequence goes on from NZ_JAUYEY010000040.1 coordinate 31,071, forward strand.
CGGCGCGCCCTCATCGTCGACCCCGGCGACGCTGGCCCCGTGCAGCGTGCGCTGCATGAAAACGGCTTGCAACTGGCCTCAATTCTAGTCACGCACCACCATCCCGACCACACCGGTGGTGTCGCCGAACTGCACAAGGCCACTGGCGCGCCAGTGTATGGCCCCGCCCGCGAAGCGATTCCCGAGCCCTTCAAGCGGCTCAAGGACGGCGACACGGTGCAGACCCTGGGCTTGGATTTTCAGGTGATCGATGTGCCTGGCCACACCGCCGGACATATCGCATTTTTCACGCAGGAGATGGATGGTCGGCCGCTGCTGTTCTGCGGCGACACGCTTTTTTCTGGCGGTTGCGGGCGGCTTTTCGAAGGCACGCCAGCGCAAATGCTGGCTTCGCTGGACCGCCTGGCCGCCCTGCCCGGCAACACCCGCGTCTGCTGCACCCATGAATACACCCTGAGCAACCTGCGCTTTGCGCTGGCAGCAGAACCTGACAATACCGAGCTGATTGGTTACCATGCACGCTGTACCGCCTTGAGAGCCGATGGCAAGCCGACCTTGCCCTCCTCGATTGCCCAGGAGTTGCTGATCAACCCATTCTTGCGTACCCGACAAGCCACTGTCATGGCTGCGGCCCAGCGCTTCGATCCGGCCACCCATGATGACAACAGCGTATTTGCCGCCATCCGGCAGTGGAAGAACCAATTCAAATGACCGACCCGCAGCGACCGTTTTTCATCTCCCCCTTCCTATCCGGCGGGCGCTTCCCCCGCCAGGCTTCAGGTCTCAAAACCTTTCTTCTCGGACTCGCTGTCGCCGTACTCGCGGGCTGCGCCAGCAGCAGCCCGCCCGGCATGCCTGGCGACCCGGTCCTGACCACGTCTACGACCCCTGCGCCCGCAAGCCCACCGGTGTACCCGAATGGCCCCCTGTCGCCTATCAGCCGGGCTCATGCCGTGTCATCAGGCATGGTTGCCCCGTTGCAGTCACCGTCAGACCTGTGGGAGCGCATACGCAGCGGCTTTGCCATGCCCGACCTGCAGAACGAGCTGGTCACCGACCGCGAGCAGTGGTACGCCAGCCGACCCGACTACATGCAGCGCATGACCGAGCGCTCAAGCAAATACCTGTTTCACATCGTCGAGGAGCTGGAACGTCGCAACATGCCGACCGAGCTGGCGCTGCTGCCCTACATCGAAAGCGCCTTCAACCCGCAAGCGGTTTCCAGCGCCAAGGCGGCCGGCATGTGGCAGTTCATGCCGGCCACCGGCAAGTATTTTGATTTGAAGCAAAACGCCTTCCGCGATGACCGGCGCGATGTACTCGCCTCGACCCGAGCCGCGCTGGACTACCTGCAAAAACTGCATGGCATGTTTGGCGACTGGCACCTGGCGCTGGCCGCCTACAACTGGGGTCAAGGCAGCGTCGGCCGCGCCATCGCCAGAAACAAAAAGGACGGCCTGGGCACCAGCTACACCGAGCTGCGCATGCCCGACGAAACCCGGCTCTATGTGCCCAAGCTGCAGGCCGTCAAGAACATCGTGGCCAACCCGCAGGCCTTCCGCGCCGAGCTGCCGCTGATTGAAAATCACCCCTACTTCCAGCAGGTGCTGATCACGCGTGACATCGACGTGGCGCTGGCCGCGAAACTGGCTGATGTCCAGCTGGCCGACTTCAAGGCGCTCAACCCGTCGGCTCATCGGCCGGTGATCATTGCATCAGGCACACCTCAAATCCTGTTGCCCTGGGACAACGCCAAGATTTTTCAGCGCAACTTCGAGGCTTACACCCAAGGCCAATATGCCAGCTGGACCGCATGGACCGCGCCGGCCACCCTCAGCGTGAGCGATGCGGCCAAACGTGTCGGCATGAGCGAGGCGGACCTGCGCGGCGTCAACAACATCCCGCCGCGCATGCTGATCAAGGCCGGCTCAACCCTGCTGGTGCCACGCACCGCCAAAATGGGCGACGACGTGGCCGGCCACATTGCCGATACCGCGCAGGTGGCCTTTGCCCCGGAGGTCGTCACCCGCCGCAGCACCGTCAAGGCGCGCAAGGGCGAAACCGTGGCGACCATCGCCAAACGTCACGGCCTGAGTGCGGCCAGCGTGGCCGAGTGGAATGACGTGAGTGCCAATGCCGCATTCAAGCTCGGTCAGCAGGTGGTGATGTTCCTGCCGGTCCGAGCGAACACTGCCCGCAAGGCAGCGCCTGTACGCAGCAACATCAAGGCCATCAAGCGCAGTCCGGGTAAAACCGTGATCCAGAGCAAGAAGCGCTAGTCCAGTCAAGGCTTCAAGCAATAACGGCCCTTTGCCCATATCCAGTCTGTGTAACCAGCTATCAAAACAGTAGCGGATCAGATTGCATATCCCATGGCCGTGAGACCCCCCGCCCCCGCAACCCAGACCGCGTCACCCTTTCGCTTTATTTTTCTGTTGGGGCTACTGGTCCTGGCCGTCGGCGTCGTGCTGCTGATGCTGTCCTTCCAACAACGGGATTTGCGGGTTGCCGGTGCGGTCTGCCTGCTGCTCGGCGTCGTTTTGACGGGCGGTTACCTGACCAGCAGGCTGTTTTCCGGCATGTATGCCGATCCTCTCGCCTATGAACCTCCTTGGGCCAAGCTAGGCCGGGGCGAAGGCCCGCCCCGACTGCCCGCCCCAGGCAAGCCAGCCGCCCCCCCACGCACGCCTGTTGCCATCGAAAAACTGATCGATTTTCCGGAGCCCGCTGCACCCCGCCGACCGCCCATGCCACCCATGTCGGCCGGCAAGGTAGCGGCAAGTCCCGCGCCGGTAACAACGCCGGTAACCAGATGGACGGCGGAGCTGTTCGACCGCATGTCGCCGCAGCAGTTCGACATGGTCTGTCACACATTGTTTGCCCAAAGTGGTTTGGAAACCCGCGTCCAGTCCCATGGCGCAGCCGGCGGCGTGACCATCTGGCTTCATTCACGCAATGCACAACAAGGCAAGGACAGCCCGGTAGCGGTAGCCGTGTGCAAGTTATGGCCAGGACAGCCGCTGGCCGTTCGCGAAATTCACCCTCTGCTGGTCCTGATGACGGCGCGTCAACTCAAGCGCGCGACCTATGCAACCGCGTCGAGTTTCACCGAGAACGCCCGCGAGTTTGCCAAACGCAACGGCATCAATGCGCTGGATCGGTTTGGATTGCTCGCGCTGATCGCTACGCGCACACCGGTCCAACAACAAGTCTTGCTGGCCGTCGCACTCGGCAAGCGCTGAGCAAGCGTCTGTCTTGTTTTACAAGCGCAGTGAGCCGGTTCCGAACAGGCCGATCAGGCCAATAACAATCAGGTAAATCGCCACAATATAGTTGAGCAGCCGCGGCATGATGAGAATCAAAATGCCGGCAATCAGGGAGACGATGGGACCGATGGAAACGGAGAGATTCATGGCAATGTCCTTGCAGTGAGGTTTGGGCAGCGGCAGATGCCGCTGAGCTGCACCCACTGTATCGGCAGCCCCGTCACCCGTCTGTAGGACGAAGCAAACAGACAGTCCTAGGAGTCTGGGCGGCAGAAGGCGTCGAAGCGAAAAGTGGCCCCGGCGAGGACAGTTTTTGCCGGGTTTGCAGCGCCATAGCCGTCGCTATGGGGCAAAAAGCCGGTGAAAAATGGACCGTCGCGGCCGCTTTGCAGCCGACGTTCCTTCTGCCGCCCAGGCTCCTAGAGTTTTTCCGTGTCGCCAAGGCGCGGCTGCCATTTCATGAGACGCTTCTCGACACGCCCGACAATCCCGTCAAGCGCCAGCGCAAAGGCCGTCAGCACCACGATGCCAGCAAACACCGTGTTCACGTCGAAGGTGCCCTCGGCCTGCAAGATCAGGTAGCCAACGCCGCGCGCCGACCCCAGGTACTCGCCAACCACCGCACCCACAAAGGCCAGGCCGACCGAGGTGTGCAGGCTGGAGAAAACCCAGCTGGTCGCACTGGGCAGGTAAACGGTGCGCAGCAGTTGTCGTTGGTTCGCGCCCAACATCCTCGCATTGGCCAGCACCACCGGGCTGACCTCCTTCACGCCCTGGTAAACATTGAAAAACACGATGAAAAACACCAGCGTGACCGCCAGCGCCACCTTGCTCCAGATGCCCAGGCCGAACCACATCGCAAAAATCGGCGCCAGGATCACGCGCGGCATCGAGTTGAGCGCCTTGATGTAAGGGTCCAGGATGGCACTGGCCATGGGCGCCAGCGCCAGCCACAGACCAAAAGCCAGGCCCAGCACCGTACCAATGCCGAAGGCCAGCACCGTCTCCAGCAGCGTGGTGCCCAAGTGCAGGTAAATGTCGGCATTGCCCGGCAAACCGTCGGGAAACAACAAGCTGGGGCCGAAGCCGAAAGGCAGAAACCAGGACCAGACGCGGCCGGCCACCTTGATCGGTTCACCCAGGAAAAACGCCAGTTGCTGGTCGCGCGAGGCCAGTTGCCATAGCCCGAAAAAAACCACCAGCAGGCCGACTTGCCAGTAGCGGAGATTCCTGTCGGAAGGTTTGAGGAAGTTCCACATGGCGGTCACGCGGCCTTCTTGAGTTGCTGGGCATAACCCTTCAGGACTTCATCGCGCAGCACGTCCCATATCTGGGTGTGCAGCTCGATGAAACGCGGTTGGGTGCGCACCTCGGCCACGTTGCGCGGACGAGGCAGGTCAATGTCGAACTCTCCCATCGGGCGGGTGGCCGGCCCGGCCGACAGCACCACCACCCGGTCGCTCATGGCAATCGCTTCATCGAGGTCATGCGTGATGAACAGAACCGCCTTCTTTTTGGCCGCCCAGAGGTCCAGCACCTCGTTTTCCATGAGCTGGCGGGTCTGGATGTCGAGCGCTGAAAACGGCTCGTCCATCAGGATGATGTCCGGGTCCAGCGCCAGCACCTGAGCCAGCGCCGTGCGTTTGCGCATACCGCCCGACAACTGGTGCGGATACCGGTCGCCAAAATCAGCAAGGCCAACGCGCTCCAGCCAGGCCTGCGCCTGGGCCCTGGCCTCAGCGTCAGGTACGCCGTGGTACTGCAGGCCGACCATGACGTTGTCGATGGCGCTGCGCCAGGGCATCAGTGCCTCGGTCTGGAACATATAGCCCGCGCGGGTGTTGATGCCGGCAAGCGTCTGGCCAAACACCTTGACTGAGCCGGAGGTCGGCGGCAGCAGGCCCGCGCCTATGTTGAGAAGTGTGGACTTGCCGCAACCCGTCGGGCCAACGACGGAGACAAACTCGCCGGCACGGATGCGCAGTGTGGTTTGACCGACAGCGGTGTAGGCCTGCCCGGCATCATCCCGTGACCGGAAGGTGCAGGTGACGTCAAGCAGTTCAAGCGCGTGGTCGCTGGCGTGGTCGTTGGCAGATTGCGACATGGGTTGGATTGTCGCCGCGAACCGGGCTGGTCAACCAGCGGCGAACGACAAGTGAAGTTGTTGTGGGATTTCATACCAGCCGGGGCCGCGGAACCGGCTTTGCCGGGCCGCAGGCGCAGCGGCCCCCTCGGGGGGCAGAGAGCTACGCGAAGCGAGCGAACGTGGGAGCCATATTCAGGCCTTGAATTTGTCTTTCGCGCGCCGAGCAAATTCATTGGTATAGGTCTTGCTGAGGTCGATTTTGTCGGCCTTGATGCTGGGGTCAAAACTGGCCAGGGCTTTGAGCGCCGTCTTCGCACCCTCATCGGGAATCAGGCCGTCCAGCGCAATCGCATCACGTACTTTGTTGAAGGACGCGAGGTAGAGGCCGCGGTCACCGAGCAGGTAGTTCTCGGGCACGGTCTTGATGATGTCGCCCGGACCCGCCGTCTGCAGCCACTTCAGCCCGTGCACGATGGCATTGGCAAGCGCCTGGCAGGTGTTGGGGTTCTTCTGGATGAAGTCCATAGGCGCATACAGGCAGGCTGCCGGCATGGGACCACCGAAGACATCGACCGTTCCCTTGAGGGTGCGCGTGTCAGAGATGATCTTCACCTCACCCTTTTGCTCCAGCATGGTCATGACCGGGTCGGTGTTGCTCATGGCGTCAATCTGGCCCGAGCGCAAAGCGGCCAATGCGCCAGCAGCAGTGCCCACACCAATAAAACTCACGTCACTGGCCTTCAAGCCGGCGCGCGACAGCACCAGGTTGGCCATCATGTTGGTGGATGAACCGGGCGCGGATACACCGATTTTTTTACCGCGGAGGTCCGCCACCGACTTGTAGTTGGGCATGTTTTTGGTGGACACGCCGAAAGCGATTTGCGGCGCCCTGCCCTGCAGCACAAAGGCCTGGAACATCTGGTTTTTCGATTGCAGATTGATGGTGTGCTCGTAGGCGCCCGAGACCACATCAGCCGAGCCCCCGACCACCGCCTGCAGCGCGCGCGCGCCGCCGGCAAAGTCGCTGATCTCGACCTCCAGGCCCTCGGCCTTGAAGTAACCGAGCTGCTCGGTGATGGTCAGCGGCAGGTAATAAAACGCGGCTTTTCCGCCGACAGCCAGGGCAATTTTGGTTTTCTCAAGCTTGCCCTGGGCATGCAGTGCAGGACATGCAAAAGCTGCCGCACCAAAAGCGGCGGCGCCGGCAAAAGTTCTGCGCGAGATGGGAAAAGAAGGGTTCATGCTGGCCTCTCTGTATTTTTATGAATTGGCAACAGCATAAGCAAGCCCGGAAAAACCGGCATCGGTATCATCCCGTGCGGGTTTGTACGGAAAGTTTTTGAGTTACCAGACGTTACCGGAAGCCAAGAAAAAGAATGCCGACGTTGACCAGCAAGGCGAAGAACCAGATAACACTGCGGCTTTTCGCCATGTCGGCGACGTACATCATCACGTAAGCAATCCGCAAGACCACAAACACAAAGGCAAACACGTCCAGGCGTACCTGCGAAGCCTGCAACTGGTGCGCAATGATCACGGCGGCGAAGAAAAAGGGCAGTGCTTCAAAGGTGTTGGCCTGCGCAGCGTTGGCGCGGGCGCGCCAGTCGGTTTGCCGCGCCAGCCAGGCGCGCGGGTTGTTGTTGTCGTAACCGCCCTTGTTCGGCGGGGTTGTCATCTGGCCCCATTTGGCCAGTGCGGCACAGGCAATGGGCAGCAGGGCAACCGCCAACACACACCAGTAGGCGACAGTGAAACGTACATAAGTCATGTTGAGGCCTTTCTGGCGTGGAGTCGGGATGGTTGGCGGGCTGAAAGCGCTGGGCGCAGGCTAGCGGCGGTCCACCAGCGCGTGGGCGATGGTGCCGAGATCCACGTATTCAAGCTCGCTGCCCACCGGCACGCCGCGCGCCAGCCGCGTGACCTGCACACTGCGGCTCTTGAGCGCCTGCGAAATCACATGGGCCGTGGCCTCGCCTTCGCCAGTGAAGTTGGTCGCGAGAATCACTTCCTGCACCTCGCGTGCATCCGCCGTGACCGGCTCGCCCTGCGCGTCCCGTGGCACCACCCGGTCAAACAGTTTTTGCAGGCCGATGTCGTGCGGGCCGATGCCGTCGAGCGGGCTGAGTTTGCCCATCAGCACAAAGTACAGGCCGCGGTAGGCCAGGGTACGCTCCAGCGCCGCCTGGTCGGCAGGGGTTTCGACCACGCAGAGCTTGCTGCGGTCGCGCTCGGGGTTGGCGCAGGTGCTGCAGATATCGAGTTCGGTCAGGGTGTTGCACAGGGTGCAGTGTTTGACGCTGTGCACCGCATGCTCAAGCGCGCGCGCGATCTGCAGGGCGCCCTGCGTGTCGTGCTGAAGCAGATGAAACGCCATGCGCGCCGCCGATTTGGCGCCCACACCGGGCAGGCGCCGCAGCGCCTGGGTCAAGCCCTCAAGGGCGTTGGAGTCAGCCATCTATTGTGAGCCCCCACGTTCGCTCACTGCGAGCCTGCGGCAGCTCTCTGCCCCTTGCACTGAAAAAGGGGCGCTGCGCCTGCGGACTGGCAAAGCCAGTCCCGCGGCCCCGGCTGGTAAATGCGGATACCAAAGTCAGAAGGGTAGTTTCATGCCGCCGGGCAGGCCGGGCATACCGGCCGTGAGTTTGCCCATTTTTTCCTGGCTCAAGTCTTCGGCCTTGCGCACCGCCGCGTTGAAGGCCGCAGCCACCAGGTCTTCCAGCATGTCCTTGTCCTCGCCCAGCAGGCTGGGGTCGATCTCGACACGTTTGACATCGTGTTTGCAGGTCATGGTGACCTTGACCATGCCGTTGCCCGACTCCGCCGTGACTTCAATGAAGGCGAGCTCATCCTGGGCTTTTTTCAGGTTGTCCTGCATGGCCTGCGCCTGTTTCATCAGGCCGGCGAGTTGTCCTTTGTTGAACATGGATTTTTCCTTTAAAACGGAGAGTTTGACCTGCTGTTGATCATATCGGCTTGCCAGCAGCGGGCGAGCGCGGCTTGACGCTGCCAGGCACAATTTTGGCGCCCCAGTCGCGAATCATGTCCTGCACGAAAGGGTCGTTCTGTATGGTTTCTTCGGCCTGGCGCTGGCGCTCCAATGCAGCGGCAGCATTGCGCCGCGCCGGCGAGTCGCTGACCGGGCCGAGTTCAACTACCAGTTGGAGCGCTTGCCCGGTGTCCTGAAACGCGGATAGCAGGGCCAATTGAAGCTTGTCACGCGCTGCAACCTGGTTCAAGGACTCGCTTTCCACGCGCAGGGTCCAGACACCATCGGCCTGCGAGCGCAGTTCGGACTGCAGCGCCAGTTCACGCGCCAGGGCCGCAACCATCTCGGCAGCCACCATGCGGTTGACAAGCGTCGTCCATTCATCGCCCAGCGGGCTGTCCAGCGGCGGCATCACAGCGACAGGCGCAGCCGGTGTGGCGGAAGCTGCCGTGGCCTGCACGGGCTCCGGTGCAGGCACTGGTCCGGCTGCGGGGGCCGGCGTAGCAAGCAATTCGTCTTCCCAGGGCGGCCTCTGTAGCGCTCCAGGTGCTACCAAATCAGGAGCTGCGGGCGCCCGCTGGATATGGGCCGGAGGGCGATTTGATTCAAAATTCGAGCGTGTCGCCGGCGCTGCAGCCGGAGTTGGAACCGGCACTGGCACTGCGGCCGGACGGATGGCCGGGGTGGCCACAAGGGCGGCCGGAGCCCGCTCAGGCTGCGGCTTTTTTGGGGGCTCGACGGCGCTCCCCAAGGTGGTGGCCACGGCACCGGCAGGCTTGAAGGCCAGCAGGCGCAGCAGCACCATGGTCAGCGCCGCATAGTCATCGGGCGCCAGGCCCAGTTCGGCCCGGCCATGCAAGCACAGGCTGTAAAGCAGTTGCGTCTCATCGGCCGGCATGGCCTGGGCCAGCCGCGCGGTCGCAGCGATGTCGGGGTCGACTTCATCGTCGCCCTCGCCGATGCCGGGCACCGCCTGCAGCACCGCCATGCGCTGTAGCACGGTGGCCATTTCTTCCAGCGTGGAGGCGGCGCTCAGGCCATTCAGGCGCAACACCTCGGAGGTTTCGACCACGCTTTTGCCGTCGCCGCGCGCCAGCGCATCGAGTAGCTGGAACACGTAGCTGCGGTCCACGCTGCCCAGCATCAGGCGCACGCTGGCCTCCTGCAACTGGCCGGAACCAAAGGCTATCGCCTGGTCGGTCAGCGACAGCGCATCACGCATGGAGCCACGCGCCGCGCGCGCCAGCAGGCGCAGGGCCTGCGGCTCCGACGCGACGTTTTCGGTCTGCAGCACTTGGCCCAGGTGGTCGAGAATGGTTTCCGGCGCCATCGGCCGCAGGTTGAACTGCAGGCAGCGCGACAGCACGGTGGCCGGCACCTTCTGCGGATCGGTCGTGGCCAGCACGAACTTGAGGTACTCGGGCGGCTCCTCCAGCGTCTTGAGCATGGCGTTGAAGGCCGTGTTCGTCAGCATGTGGACCTCGTCGATCATGAAGACCTTGAAGCGCCCCACCACCGGCTTGTAGACCGCCTGCTCCAGCAACTGCGCAATCTCGTCAACGCCCCGGTTCGAGGCCGCGTCGAGCTCGGTGTAGTCGACAAACCGGCCGCTGTCGATGTCGGTGCAGGCCTGGCAGACGCCGCAGGGCGTGGCGGTGATGCCGCCCTGCCCGTCCGGGCCCAGGCAGTTGAGTGATTTGGCCAGGATGCGGGAGATGGTGGTCTTGCCGACGCCGCGCGTGCCGGTGAACAGGTAGGCATGGTGCAGGCGCTGCGTCGTCAGCGCATTGCCCAGGGCCTGCACCACATGCGACTGCCCGACCATTTCAGAAAAATTCCGGGGGCGGTATTTGCGGGCAAGCACGAGGTAGGACATGGCGTCGATTCTAAAGCGCCGCCCGGAGGGTTTTTGCGGGTCTGGCCCTTTAAGTCCCCGCCCCTGCCCTTACAATAGAAAGCGACGGGCCTTCCCGCATGGTGAAGCGGCCAACCGGGTCAGATGGGGAACCAAGCAGCCCTAACTGCGGAGCCAGTGCCGGGGTCAAGGCTCGTCACCTTTTTTTGGCTGTGATCGGCTTGTCTCGGTCGCAGCCGCAAACCGCGCAAGCGCCTCCCGCAGGCAGGGCAGCTTGCGCTGCACACTGCCGAGATTGCCTTCGCTGGCGTTGTGGTGCAGCGAAACCAGCGCCATGTGCACCTCAGTGGCAGCAATCGCCGATGACGCCCCCAGCAGCGAATGCAGATGGCGCGCGACCGGAGAAGAATCGCCATCCTGCAAAGCGCGCTCCAGCTCGGCCATCACCATGGGCAGTCGTTCGACGAACGACTGCACCACCGCGTCCAGAAGCTCCTGATCACCCCCCAGTCGCTCCAGCGCAGCCTCGCGCTCGAACACAGGCAAACCTGCCGGGGCGCGCTGCCTGGGTACAGGCGTATCGCCAGCTGCCGCTATATCAGCTCTGGCCACCCAGCGGGTCAGGGCATCCCGCAAGGTCGCCCGTGCCACCGGTTTGGCGATGTAGTCGTTCATGCCCGCCTGTAGGCATTTTTGTGCGTCGCCCTCACTGGCATTGGCGGTCATCGCAATGATGGGCGTCAACACACCATTTTTTCGCAAACTCCGCGTAGCCTCGTAACCATCCATCACCGGCATCTGGCAATCCATCAGGATGGCTAAAAAATCACCAGCGCCGCCTTGCTCCACCGCATCGCGCCCATTGCCCACCACCATCACGTCGTCATAGCCCAGTTTGTTGAGCAGGCCCACAGCCACAATCTGATTGGTCGGGTTGTCTTCGGCCAGCAAAATCCGGCCGGAACGTTTGTGGGCCTCGGGCTCAGGCGGGGCCGACTGGCTGCCAGTGACCGCGCCTGACGCCAGGCGCACGTTGTCAAGCACCAGTGTGAAGGTGGACCCCTTGCCGGGAACACTGTCCAGCTCAACCCGACCGCCCATCAGCGCACTGAGCTGCCTGACAATGGCCAGCCCCAAGCCGGTCCCGCCGTATTTGCGGGTGGTCGACGTGTCGGCCTGCACAAAGTTGTTGAATATCCGCGCCTGCACTTCTGACGCAATGCCTATGCCGGAGTCGGTGACTGAAAACCTCAAACCAATCCGGTCGCCGGTCCGCTCACCGGCTTCAACCAGCAGGCCCAGCTCGCCGACCTCGGTGAACTTCAGCGCATTGCCAAGCAGGTTGACAAGAATTTGCCGCAGGCGCGACGGGTCGCCCCAGATCCATTGCGGCAGCGCAGGGTCCACCACGCGCTGGAACATCAGGCTTTTGGCGCTGGCCCGGTAGGCAAACAGGTCTGCGACATCGGCCAGCAAGCGCGGCAGGTTGAAGGGGACATCTTCCAGCACGGTCTGACCGGCATCGATTTTTGCAAGGTCCAGAAAGTCGTTCACCAGCACCAGCAAGGACTGCGCACTGCCGTCGATCAACTGCGCAAACTGGGCTTGTTGTGGGCTCAAGGCTTCGTCCAGCAGCAACTGGGTGATGCCCAGAATACCGTTGAGCGGCGTGCGAATCTCATGGCTCATGGTCGCCAGAAAGCTGCTCTTGGCCTGGTTGGCAGCTTCGGCAGCCTCCTTGGCCTTTTGCAGTTCAACCTCGGCCGCCCGTCGCGCAGTGACGTCCCGGAAGCTCCACACGCGGCCCCTCAACCGGGCTCCAAGCAGATGCGGTTTTGAGGATCGCTCAAGGACGCGACCGTCCTTGAATTCGAGAAGGTCGAAGCTTTCGGCCTCGTTCGTGCGGTAAAGCTGATCCACCTTATTGCGGAAATTGTCCGCATCTTCTAGCTGGGTCAGCGCGAAGCCCATCAACTCCGAGTTGCTTGCACTCTCCATTTCTTTCGGGATGCGCCACATATCCAGAAACTGCTGGTTGAAGAGCAGGACTTCGCGCTCGTCGTTGACCACCAAAATACCGTCCGCGGTGGCTTCCAGCGTGGCGCTGGTGATGGCGGCGGCCTTTTGCTGCTCAATCTCTGCGCGTTTACGTGCGGTGATGTCCTGGTTGGTACCGCTGGCGCGCAAGGCCCGGCCATTGGTATCGCGCCGCGTGACCCGCCCGACGCTCAGCACCCAGGCATTCATTCCGTCAGCTTTGCGGACACGGTGCTCCACCGAATAACTCTCCTGGGTGCCCTTGAGTACCGGCACAAAGGCATCCCGAATGGCGAGCTGATCCTCGCGTGGAACCAGCGCCACCAGTGCCTGCAAGGTGGTCACGGTGGTGCCGCCGCTGCCGCCCACCAGTTCGGCCCAGTTCTCCGACAGATAGACCTGACCGCTTTCAAGATCAAAGTCCCACAGCACAACGCCGGAGGCCACAAACGCGCGATGCTGTCTTTCCTCGCTCAGGCGCAGGGCTTCCTCGGCATCTTTCGCGGCGCTCACATCCACATAGGTAGTCACAAAGCCACCTCCCGGCATGGGCGCACCGCGAATGTCGAGGGTGGTGCCGTTGGGGCGGGTGCGCTGAAAATGGTGCGGCGCCGGATCGCGGGCGCGCTCCACAATCTCATCCACCAGAGCCTCCAGCGGGCCATCGCTGTACTCGCCACGCGCAGCGTTGTGGCGAATGATGCTTTCGAAAGTGACAACCGGCGTCTCAAACAAGCTGTCGGGAAGATCCAGCAATCGGCGAAACTGAGCGTTGTGCGCAACCAGGTGCAGATCGCCGTCGAACACACTCATACCGCAGGGCAGGTTCTCCAGCACCGCCTGCAACAGCCTGTTGGCCTGGCGCAGTTCTTCCTCAACGGCTTTCTTTGCAGTGATGTCCTGCAGTGCTCCCACCAGACGAACGGGCTGCCCACCCTCGTATTCTGCAAGCCCGATGGAGCGGGTCCAGACCCGGCGCCCTTTCGCCGTGACCATGGGCAGTTCCAGGTCCCAGGGCTTGCCGGTGCGCATGGCTTCTTCGGCCGTTTTCTCGATGATGGCCTGTGACTCGGGGTCAAAATGCGCATGGTGTGTGGCAAAGTCGGGCTCAAAGTCGGCAGGCAGCTCGTAAATGCGCTTGCACTGGTCCGTCCATTTGATGGCGCGTTGGCGCAAGTCGACCTCCCAGCCGCCGACACCAGCGATCCGTTCGGCCCGGTCCAGAAAGCGGTTGCTGGCGCGCAATTCCTCTTCAACCAGTTTGTAGCTGGAGATATCTTCCACCGCCCCGACAAATCCGCGCTGCGGCGGATCGCCCCAGGTTACGGTACGTGCCTGAGCTCGCACGTGAGCCACTTCACCGTTGTGCCGAAGCAGGCGATATTCCATTCGCATGGCACCGCCGCGTGCTGCTGACTGCGTCAGTTCGCTGAAAACAGCTTCCCGGTCTGCCGGATGAATCGCATCGCGCCAGGCGCCACCAAAACTCTGGCTCCGGGGAATGCCGTAAATTTCTCGCCATCGGGGGTTGGTATAAGTGCAGTTGCCTTGAGCGTCCGCGTGAAAGATGCCCAGAGGCGAGGTTTCAGCAATCAGTTTGAACCGGTCTTCATGACCCACCACCTCGAAATAATGAAAGCGCTCCCGCAGCAGCAGCGCCTGCGCCACCGCGTCGGCCAGGTCGCTCAGCGCATGCAGCTGCCCCGCGGTGAGTTGGCGCGGCTGACGGTCGATCACACACAAGGTTCCCAGGCGCTCGCCGCCCGGCATGACAATCGGCGCCCCGGCATAAAAGCGTATGCCGGGCTCGCCCGTGACCAGCGGGTTGGTCTTGAAGCGGGCGTCCAGCAAGGCATCGCCAACTTCCAGCAGCTCGCCGCCCTCAATCGCGTGGGCACAGAAGGCAAAATCGCGCGCCGTCTCGGCTACGCCTTCCAGACCGACGTTGGCTTTGAACCACTGACGCCTGTCGTCCAGCAGACTGACCAACGAGATCGGCGTGCCACAAATCGTGCTGGCCGCGCGAGTCAACGCGTCAAAAATGGGTTCAGGCCCGCTGTCCATCACCGCCAGCAAGCGCAGCCGCGCCAAGCGGCGGGTCTCGGCTTCAGGGTCTGAAGCAGGGCCCGATATGGAAGGGGTGCTCATTCGTGCTCAAGCGCATGCAACTCGACCACCGGCACAAGTTTCAACCCGTCCCCGCGCGAGACCAGGGCTGAGCCGCCAGCCACCACCCATTTTGAAAATCCGGTGGTCACTTCGCTGGCGCAGCAGATCTGCCAGGCTTCGCTCCGCGCGTGCTCACCGAGCGCCTTGGCGGCATCCACCGCCTCGCCGCTGGCAAAGGTCAGACCTTCACCGCCATGCAGCGGGTCTTTGATATGAGCCAACGTGACCGCGCCACCGCACAGGGCAATCGTGACCGGCGAAGCAACAATATCGCCATGCGCCGGTTCGGACACCATGGCGTGAAAGGCAGCCTGGACGATTTTCTGCAGACCCAGCGCTGCACGTACCGCCAGCAAACCGGTGTTGGCTGCGCCCGCGTCGCCCGTGTCCGGAAAAATCGCCAGCAGATCGTTGCCGGCGGGCACCAGGCGACTGGCACCAAACAGGTACAAGGTGTCACTGGCTGCCTGGTAAACGCGCCGGGTGGCGTTGAAGCGCCGGGCCTGCGGAAAGCGGTGGTTGATGCTGCTGAACAGATCCACCAGCAACACCGTCGCGTTGTCGTAGCGAACCTCCAGATTGGTGTCGTCCTGCGCGCTCCAGCGCTCATTGAGCTCCTGCATCAGGCGCTTTTCGTAGCGCAGGGACAAGGCATCTTTCTGCGCGCGCAGCGCAGTTTTCATTTTTTCAGCAAACTGACGGTCGTACTGCGCGCGCTGCACTTCCCGCTTGGCCAGCAAGGCAGCGACCGCCCGCCGCAACTCAGCCGCCCGGAAAGGCTTGGACAGGTAGTCATCGGCCCCCGCCGTCATACCGGTGCGTACATGCGCGCGTTCCGTCATGGCGGTGAGCATGATGACCGGTATGGTGGAAAGCGCGACCTCGCGTTTGAGCGCCGCCACTAGCTGGTAGCCGTTCAGCCCCGGCATGACGACATCGCAAACAATCAGTGCGGGCACATATTGGCGTGCCAGCTCCAGGCCGGTGGGGCCATCTTCTGCCTCAAGCACTTCGTAACCGGCACTGCGCAGCACAGAGCTGCTGAGCAGCCGCTGCGTCAGGTCGTCTTCAATCACCAGAATCAGCGGCGCCTGCTGCGGCAGTTCAGAGTTGTCGTCCATTGCGCCAGGATCAGGGCCCATGGTTGCCGCCCGCGCCAGGCACCACCACCACCGTCAGCCAATAACCGGCCAACTGGCTGATGGCCTTGACAAAACTGTCAAAATCCACCGGCTTGGTGATGTAGGAGTTGCAGCGCAGGCCGTACATCTTCTGGATGTCGGCGGCCTCGTAAGAGGTGGTGAGCACCACCACCGGCAGATGCTTGAGCTTGTCGTCCTTGACGATCTCGGACAGCACCTCGTAGCCGTCCATCACCGGCATGTGCATGTCCAGCAAAATCAGATCGGGTGTGGGCACGTCGGCATACGGCCCCTCTTTGCGCAGAAACTGCAGGCACTTCATGCCGTTGTCCACATGGTGCAGATGCACGGACAGGCGGGCTGCATCAAAGGCCTCACGGGTCAGGAAAACATCGTCCTCGTTGTCTTCAACCAGCAAAATCTCGGCAAATCGGCTGTCAGCAAGCGGTGTGACTTTCATGCGGGGCGGCTTTCTGGAAAAGTGTCCGGTAGGGTGAAGCAGAAGGTGCTTCCTTCACCCAGCGTTGATGTTAGCCATATTCTGCCGCCATGGCGCTGAACCACGCGGCGGCATATCGCAAGCCCAATGCCCGTGCCCGAATAGGCTTGTTGGGTATGCAGCCGGGTAAACACCTCAAAGATTTTCTCGTGGTGCCTGGCGTCAATGCCAATCCCGTTGTCGGTGACTGAAAATTCCCATGCGTGCTCTGTTCTGCGTGCCGACACATGCACCACTGGCGCCCTGTCGGCACAGTACTTGATACCGTTGCCAATCAGATTGAGAAATAGCTGTACCAGTTGTGTACGGTCACCAATAATTTCCGGCAACTCGCCGCAGCTTACCCGGGCTCCGCGGCCAACAATGGCGGCATCCAGTAGTTGAAGGACTTCATCAAGCATCTCAGCACAATGCACAGGCACAAAGGGCCGTACTTCAGAATTCACCCGGGCGTAGGACAGCAAGTCCTCGGTCAGTTGCTCCAGCCTTTTGACAGCAGCAGCAGTACGGTGGATCAGTGACAGCGCCTTGTCGTCGAGCTTGTCTGCATAATTTTTTTCGAGAATCTGCACAAAGCCGCCTATCGAGCGCAGCGGTGTTTTGAGGTCGTGCGAGGCAATGTAAGCAAACTGCTGCAGGTCCAGGTTGCTGCGCTCCAACGCCTCGTGAGCGCGCACACGGGCTGTGACATCGCGCAGGATCACCGAGAAAACCTTGCCCTCAGCGGTATCGAGCTGTGAAATCGCGGCCTCGATCGGAAACTCGTCGCCGCTGGCACGCTGGCCGTAAATCAGGGTGCCGCCGCCCATGCTTCGCGATGTTGTGCCCAGGGCAGAAAACCGTCCGACGTGCTCGGCATGGGCGGTACGAAAGCGCTCAGGTATCAGCATTTCCAGCCGCTTGCCGAGTACCTGTTCGAGCGGCCAGCCAAATATTCGCTCGGCGGCACGGTTGTACAGGACGATGCGCTGATCTGCGTCCACCGTGATGATGGCGTCCATGGCCGACTCCAGGATGCCGCGCATACGCGCCTCGCTGGCTGACAGCGCTTGTCCCGACTGAGCCAGAACTGCGGATGCCTTGCTGATGGCCCTGGCGACTTCATCGACTTCCCGGATGGGCAGCGCAGGCAAAACCACGGCCTGACCGTAGCCCAGTTTTTCAGCCGCAGACCGCAGCGCGTGAATAGCCCAGGCGATGCGCCCGCCCAGAACCCAGGCCAAACCCAGGCTGCCAGCGAGCAGCAACGCGGCAAAACCAGCGAGCAACCAGAGCGAACGCCACAAGTCGGCGGTCAGACTTTCAATCGGCGTAGCAATGGCCACACTCCAGCCCGACTTGGCCGAACGCGCATAAACGACCAGAGCAGGTATGCCTTCCAGCGTGACGAGTTCAAACGCGCCCTGATTACGTTCTTTCAGCCGCTCAACCAAGCCCGGCGCCACACTTTTTCCGACGAAGCGCTCGATCTCGTGAGTGCGCCCCACCACCTTGGCAGACGCATCGGCAATCACAGCAATCCGGTCTGGCGGCAGCCCTTGGGCCTGCAATATCTTTTGAAAATGTGCGGGAAGCAGCACGCCAACCAGGGAGTGGGTGAGGCCAGTACCAGCACCCACGCGGACAGGAAGCGCCACATTGATGACGAACCTGCCGAGAAGTGGCCCAAAAAACAGATTGGAGATGTCCGTCCGGCCTGATGAAAGAACACGCTCAAGCTGGGCCAGGTTGGCGGTTTTGGGCAAGGCTTGCCCAAAAACCCCGGCTGTGTTGAGTAGCTGCTGACCGCCCGCATCAATCAACACAAAATTGTTCACGTAGTGGTCGGCCAGTACCTCGGTGGCTTGCGCATGAAAGGCCCGCAGGTCTTGCTGCGCCAGCGACGGTGACGTGGACAAGGCTCGCAAAGACCTTTCAACGCCCTCGAACTCCCGGTCCACCGCCAACACCAACACCCGCGCGGTTGTGAGCAAGTCCTGTACCAGGCGCTCACGCCCACGCTGATAGTCGTAATAAAAAAGTACGGCAGCCAGCAACACAGCCGGAATCAGGCAAACCGCCACCAAGCCAGCCAGCCTAGAACGTATCGACGGAATCGACTTTGATTTCAAGAATTTCCAGCCTGTTTTTTTGTTCCGCAAGCGTAGTCGCAATCGCCAGCCCGGACAAGGGAACAAGCCCCCAGCCTGCGGTGGCACAGGGTGGGGCTGCTGACTTGAAGACCTCTTTCATCGCGGTGGAGGTCTGCAGCGCATGATCGGCAATTTGCGCCAATGCCAGTGAAGCCAGCGCATAGGTGCCGCTGATCACCCCCTTGTAGGCCACTTCAGCAGCCACTGCGTCCTGGCCCAGGCCTTCGGTAGCGGCCACGATACAGGCTTCAATGCCGAGACATCCCGCGTCGCTATACAGCGCTTCATCTTCGTAACTCACGCGGCAGCCGTACTGGTCCGGTCCGTCCGGGTCACTGTAGAACCGCACCATCATGCTTATTGATCTTTCCAAATACACGGGCAGTGATGGGACGGCTCTCACCCTCGCCCTTTGGGAGAGGGACGGGGTGAGGGATTGAGCGTTCCGACTGTCATGAGTTTTGAAACGCTCAATAGCTCCTGGCGTACAAGGACGCACTATCTGCTATCAAATAAATAGCTGGTTACGCCCGTCATACAAGGGCTACAGCCCGAAATTCCTCAAAACACCCAGCCCGGCCATGCGCCCGCTGGCCAAGCAGGCACTCAGCAGATAGCCGCCAGTGGGCGCTTCCCAGTCGAGCATTTCACCGGCGCAAAACACCGGCGGGTCGAGGCCGGGTGGCACCACTATTTTCAGCGTCGCGTCGAGTGATTCAAACAACACACCACCGGCACTGCTGATGGCCTCGTCGATGGGGCGCGCGGCCACCACACGCACCGGCAGCGCCTTGATGGCACGGGCTAGCTGCACCGCATCGTTCATCGCTTCCTTGCCCAGTAGCTCGTGCAGCATCGCGGCCTTGATCCCTTCGATGCCGAGTCGGCTCTTGAGGTGGCTGGACAGCGAGCGCGAGCCGCGCGGGTGCCGCACCTCGACCAGCACCTGCTCCGGCAACTTGTCCGGCAGTAGGTCCAGATGGAAGGTGGCGCTGCCGTTCAGCACAATTTCACCGCGCAGCAAGCTGGAGGCAGCGTAGATGAGGCTGCCTTCCACGCCGGTGGCAGTCGCAACAAACTCGCCTTTGCGGGCGAAGCTGCGACCGCGTGAATCGGTGAAAACAATGGCGACCGACTTGAAGGGCTGACCCGCAAAGCGGCTGGCGAAATGGTCGGTCCAGCCCGGCTGCTGGAACGAGCCCTGGCCGATCAACTCGCGGAAAAACTCGCGGCGGGTTTCGCCCTGCTGCGCGACTGCCAGCGCGTGCGGCTCCGGTCCCACGTCAAAGCCGCAGTTCGCCGGTTGCAGCGGCGCCACCGCCACGCCGCGTTGGGCCAGCAGTGACACCCAGGCACCGTCCGAGCCCAGGCGCGCCCAACTGCCGCCGCCCAGCGCCAGCACCACCGCGTCGACCTGGAAGCTTGTCTCGCCGGCCGGTGTTTCAAATTTCAGCGAACCATCTTCTGCCCAGCCCAGCCAGCGGTGCCGCATCGCGAACTTCACGCCGGCAGCGCGCAGCCGGTGCAGCCAGGCACGCAGCAGCGGGGCCGCTTTCATGTCTTTGGGGAACACCCGGCCCGAGCTGCCGACAAAGGTGTCCACCCCCAGCGCCTGCGCCCAGGCACGCAGCTCGGTCGGGCCGAAGGCGGCCAGCAGCGGCTGTAGTTGCGCACTGCGCTCGCCATAACGACCGAGAAAAGCCTCGGGCCCTTCCGAATGTGTGAGGTTCAACCCGCCCTTGCCGGCCAGCAGAAACTTGCGGCCCACTGAAGGCATGGCGTCGTAAACCTGAACCTGTAGTCCGGGCACGCCGGCGCCGGCCAGCACCTCGGCAGCCATCAGGCCGGCGGGGCCGCCGCCGATGACGGCCACACGCAGCGGGGAAGCGGAAGAAGAAGGTAGGTCGTTCAAGAAAAGTCCGTCTGCACAAGGGGGCAATGGGTGAAGCACAACAGCCTAGTACTGCAACCCGGAAGTAGCGAGACAAAATGAAAGTGATGGCTTCGTGCCCAGGGCAAGGCGCAAGCCGCAGCGAAGGCTGTGCGCCTTCGCAAGGGTTGCAACGCCGCCATGGGTGCGAAGACGCGCTTTCATGTTTCGATATTTTCGGGTTGCAGTACTAGGGGTCCAGACCATCCGTGATGCTCTGTTTTTGATAGCTACTCAGGCACAACCAGAAAGGGCTACAGTCTAAAAGGCTTGAAAACTGCGGAAAAGGCGGTTCTCGCGGGCTGCGCACCCATTATTGCAGGCCACCGGCCACACCTGCATCACACCGCTGCCAGTCGCCACTCCCGGCACTGGACTCGGAGCCTGTGAACAAATAGCGGCACGAATGCTGCATGTCTTTTGGCAGCACGCACGGCTAACTGACGATGCACTTCCTGCCGGGGTACGCGCCGGATCTGAACCCGATGAGTTGGCGTGGAGCCACGCCAAGCGCAGCGCCAGCAAACGAGGACCGATCAAGACGGGCGAGAAAATGCAGGCGCAGGTTGATGAGGAACTGACCAAGATCAAGGAAAACCCAGCACTGGTCAGGCAGTTCTTTAAACATCCAACTGTCGCCTATAGTTTTGACTTATGAGTAAGAATGGCGATCATGAGCCCCTGATGCCTTTTGTCAGGGAGTCGATTCGTCCCGGCGCGGTGATTCATAGTGACGGATCACCGGCCTACAGAAAGCTTGACGACATCGGATATGGACACCGCAGAACGGTTCATCTTGGATCGGACACGCCAGCCCAAGAATCGATGCCAGCCGTTCACCCAGGTTGTGTAAACCTGAAAGCATCGCAAATGTTCAAATTGAAATTCAAATCGTGGACACCGATGAATCGCTTGAAACCCCCGTCAGTATTGGCTTCGCAGCCTTGCTGGCTCATTTAAACCGGACACTACTGCATGAAAATAAATTCTGAAGATTTCCGTGTGCAGGCAGGCAAGAAGGTCAAACTCAAGAAGTGGCCGACCATGGTGAAGCCAGTCTACCAGTCCAAGGAGCAGTATCAAAAACTCCTGGCGGAGCATGTTGCGCAACTGAGCGCCTTGCAACAACTGCAATACGCATCCAACAGTTATGCCGTGCTGCTGATTTTTCAGGCGATGGATGCCGCCGGAAAAGACGGCGCCATCAAGCATGTGATGTCCGGCGTCAACCCGCAAGGCTGTCAGGTTTTCAGTTTCAAACATCCGAGTGCTGCGGAGCTGGAGCACGATTTTCTATGGCGCACTACCCAGTGTCTGCCGGAGCGCGGCCGAATCGGCATCTTCAACCGGTCCTATTACGAGGAGGTGCTGATCGTTCGCGTGCATCCGGAGATTCTGCGCAGCGAGGGCGTGCCGGGTGAGTTGCTCGACGAGAAAACTATCTGGCAGGAGCGCTATCGTTCCATTGTGGACTTGGAGAATCATCTCACCCGTAACGGCACGCGGATCATCAAATTCTTTCTTTATCTGTCTAAGGAGGAACAGCGCAAGCGCTTCCTCGATCGCATCGACGAACCGGAAAAGAACTGGAAATTCAGCCTTGCCGACCTTACGGAGAGGAAATTCTGGAACGAATACATGTTGGCCTACGAGGAATGCCTGAGCGCCACCAGCACGCGCAATGCGCCCTGGTATGTCGTTCCGGCCGACGACAAAGAGAACGCGAGGCTGATTATTTCTCAGATCATTCTCGACACGCTCGAGGCGCTCAAGATGCGCTACCCTGAAACTGACGCAAAACGTCGACAGGAATTGCAGGCTATTCGCAAACAGCTTGCGAAGCAAAATTGATGTAGCAATAAATCGGGGATATATGTATGACAGCATTTCGCAAAAGTCGGCATAGCGCGGCGCAGCAGGCACGGATGGTTCAGAAGCGGGTATCTCCTGACTTCCTGGATCCGGTGCACGAGTGGCGTCGTCTCTTCGCCGAGACTTGGGGCACGTTCCTGCTGGTTCTCGTCGCAGCGGGGGGCGGGGTGGTTGCTGCCAAAAGCGGCGGCGCTGTCACCCTGGGCATGATAGTGGTTGCGCCCGGGCTCATGGTGATGGCGATCATCTACTTTATGGGCACCGTGAGCGGCGCGCATCTGAACCCGGCAGTCACCTTGGCATTCGCGGTGCGGCGCAACTTCCCGTGGCGCCGGGTGCCGGGCTACGTCCTGGCACAGATGGTCGGCGGTATCGCGGCGGCGCTCTTCCTGCGGACCATGTTCGGCAACGTCGGCGCGCTGGGCGCGACGGTGCCGGGCAGCGGTATCAGCAGCGGGACAGCGTTGGCGATGGAGGTGGTGTTGACAGCCGGATTGGTGAACACGATCCTGGGCACGGCCTCGGGGGCGCGCAACATCGGCACCAACGGCGCCATCGCGGTGGGTGGGTACATTGCTCTGGCGGGTCTTTGGGCGGCACCGATCAGCGGCGCCTCGATGAATCCGGTGCGATCATTGGCGCCGGACCTGGTGCGGGGCGACCTTGGCACGGCGTGGATCTATTTGGTGGGGCCGGTCCTGGGCGCCCTGATCGGGGTCGCCTTCGAGTGGATACTCAAGGGCAAGCCCACCGCCGCCGGCGCAATGGCGGCGCAAGGCTCCCTCGGCGTCGATGATTCGACGCAGACACGTGAGTAAGATGGCATCTTCGCGAGTCGACGACGTGATTCCTTGATCGGAAATCGATTGCCGCAGCCCATGGCTTGGAGGTGACGCCGCCGATGCGTTGGCCTACACAGGTACAAAACTGGCAGGGGCGGCTAAGACTTCTTTTTGAACCGCAAGGCAAGCGCACTCTTCTATAGGGCTTTGGTCACGACCACATATTAGGCCCCCTATCCAATGCAAGCCGCAAGGTCGTGCCTTCGTGCGGCGCGCTTTGGACGCTCAGCTCCGCCCCGATCAACTGTGCCTGCTCGCGCAGACCCACCAGACCGTAGTGCCCGGGATGCGACGCACTTGAATCGAACCCCACGCCATCGTCCTCGATACGCAGTTCCAGACGCCCGTCAGCAGCATCGCGCAGACTCACCCTCACCAGGCTGGCCATGGCGTGACGCTCCACATTGCGCAGCGCCTCCTCAACGATGCGGAACAGTGTTTCGGCACGCTCGTCCGCGAAGCTGGCGGCGCGGGGTTCACTGCTGTAATCGACGGCCAGGCCGGTGCGCTCGGAAAAGAGCTTGATGGCATCGGCCAGTGCCGCACCCAGCCCAACATCGCGCACGGCGTTGAAACGCAATTGGGTGATGGCGGCGCGCGCCTCTTTCAGACCTTGGTGGGCCGCTTGCTCGGCGTGGGCCAATTCATCAGGCAAGGCCGCGGGATCGTGGACATGCAGTTTCTTGAGCAGGCGAACCTCGGTGAGCATGGCCATCATCGAATGCGCGAGCGTATCGTGCAGGTCGCGCGCAATCTTTAGGCGTTCGCGCACCACCGCGGCGTAGCGCGTCTCTTTCGCGAGCCGTTCGACCTCGCGGGTACGGGTGGCGACGCGTTGTTCGAGTTCGGCACTGAGGGTGCGCAACTCGCTGCGCTCAAGCTGTAAAGCGCCCAGCACATTTGCAAAAGCGGCCCCGACCCGCGCGACCTCGTCGATGCCGGAGGGCACCTCGATACGCTGCGCCTTGCCCCTGCCCACGTCCTGGACGGATCGTGTCAAAGCCGTCAATCGCCTGGTCAGATGGCGCGCGATCAGCACGCCGAGCAGCGCGGCGCTGCCCCCCAGTCCCAAAGAGACCCACAAGATATGCAACCACAAGGCATCGGCACGCTGATACGCGCGATCCGCCGGTTCAGCGAGTAGCACACGCCAGCCCAGTGTGCGCAGCGTGCTACCCGTCGATGGTTCCGCGCGGGCCACCAGAACGACCTGCCCGTCATCGAGACGTTCCAATGCTGGCGCTGAGGTAGCAGTGCTGGCGCCAGAGAATGCCTGTGTCGCGTCGACGAAGGCAATGTCCTTGACCTGCGTGCCGTGCCAGCGCTTGCCCTGAAGCGCGTCCGGGCCGATCAAAACCAGTCCATCTTTATCCAGCACCAATGCCTGGGTGGCGCTGGGGAGATGCAGCGTCTCTCGCAGACCCTGTACGTAGTTTCGTATCCAGCGCAAGCTCAACTCTGCGTCCACCACGCCCACGACACGGCCCTGCGGATTTCGCACGGGGGTCATCATGTCGACAAATCGGTGTGCCTCGCCGCCGGGCAGCGGAGCCAGCTTCTTGTGCAGCGGTACGGTGCCATGTGCATCGCCGATCCAAGCCCCCTTCAACCCACGCGCGAACCCGGGGCGTTCGGCGACGCTGCTACCTTCGAGCAGGCCGCCGCTGGCGGCCACGACCGTACCTTTTGCATCGGCTAAACCAATCCATTCGAACTCTGGGTAAGTAAATCGCAAGTCGTCGAGCACCGCACGCAGCGCGCGCGGCGTATCGGAACCCAGATCCGTTCGTAGCATGGTCGCCACCGCCCGTATCGACTGCAGCCGCAAGGCAAGGGCCTGGTCGAGTTCGGCGGCCAATTGGCCGGTGCTCAATGCTAACTGTCGGCCGTGTTGTTGCAACAGGCTCGTTCGGGCCATTCCCCCGAGCCACAACGCCGCAACCAGCGCGAAGACCAGGAACAGTGCGACGACCAGCCAGCCGAGTGCGCTAGCCAGGCTGCGTCGAGGATCCAGATAGCGCAGCAGGCGCGGCATTCAGCGAGTTGGGATTGAGATAAGCATTCCGGCATTGTCACAAGTGACGAAAGTAACTGCAAGCTCATGACCTGTGGCCCTCGCGACCCGGCAAGGCATCCAGTAGACTTATATCCATGAAAAAGATAATGGGTCATTTCTGCGCATCCCCCCCACAGCACGGATATTCAACGTGGACGAGTTGATTCAACGGGTGGCGCAACGGGCGGGTATCTCGCCAGCGCAGGCGGCACTGGCCATCGCGGAGATGCTGAGCTACCTCACGGCGCGGCTACCCTCCCCGGTGGTCGGGCGCATCCGCGAGCTATTGGAGGATGCGCAATACCCGCGCAGCCCCGACGGCGGCCAAGGGGGTGTCAAGTGACTGCGGCATCTCCTGACGAATCGCCGCGCATCCGGGTGCTGGTTGCCGACGATCAGGCCTTGGTTCGCCGCGGGATGACGTTGATGCTCGCGGTTGAACCGGACATAGAAGTGGTGGGTCAGGCGTGCGACGGCGCGGAAGCCGTTGAGATGGCACAGCAGTTGCTGCCTGACGTGGTGCTGATGGATTTGCACATGCCGCGCATGGGCGGCGTGGCCGCCACGCGCGCGATCACGTTGTCGCTGCCGCGCACGCATGTGCTGGTGCTGACCACGCTGGACGCTGAAGAAACGGTCTTTGAAGCCATCCGCGCCGGCGCCCATGCCTATCTGTTGAAGGACGCGACCGAGGAAGAATTGCTGGAGACGGTGCGCGCGGTGCATCGCGGTGAATCCAGGCTGACCCCGCAGATCGCGCGCAAGGTCATGGATCAATTTCGCCGGCTCGCGCCGCTGCCCGAAGGCCCGCCGGGCGATGCAGCCTTGAGCCCGGCGGTGACGCCGCAGCCGGTTCAAGCCGCTGCGCAAACCAAGGCGCAAAGTGTCATGACCGAGCCACTGACCGACAAGGAAGAAAAAATTCTGCAGTGCATCACCGAGGGCAAGAGCAACAGGCAGATCGCCAATGCGGTGTTCCTGGCCGAGGGCACGGTCAAGAACTACGTCAGTCGCATCATGGAAAAGCTGCACGCCAACACGCGCACCGAGTTGGCCGTGATGTCGGTGCGCCAACGGCGCGGCGATTAGAACCGTCTCATCATCCGCTATGCCGCGCGCGTGCCCATCCTGACTGCCTCGCATTGGCTCTCGCTGCACGGGCTGCTCACCGTCGTTGGGCTAGTCGTGTATGTGGTGGCCTCCCACGTGCTACAGCAACGGCGCCATCCATCCGCTGCGATCGGGTGGGTGTTGTTTATGCTGCTGTTGCCCTACGCCGCGCTGCCGCTGTATCTGCTGTTCGGCACGCGCAAACTCACCCGCACCCCCCATTCATCGCTGCCCACCCGCGCCGCGCCGCCCACTAACGATGACAGCACCTGGCCAGCCGAGGTGGCCGTTGCGCTGGGACAACCGCGCCCCTCAAGGTACCGAGATTTAGGCGTTCACGCCAATGGTTCAGAGTCACTGCGAGCACTCCTGGAGGTGATCAATGGCGCACAACACACCCTGGACCTGTGCACCTTCATGCTCGGACGCGATGCGGTCGGTAATGCGGTAAGCGCCCATCTGATCGCCAGGGCTCACGCCGGTGTGCGGGTGCGGCTGCTGCTCGACGGGGTGGGCCGCCTACTGGGCGGGCGGCCCGATCTGTCCGCGTTGAGGCACGCGGGTGTGCAGGTTGGGCTCTTCGTGCCCCCCTTGCACTCTCCCCTGAAAGGCCGCACGAATCTGCGCAACCACCGCAAGCTCGTGGTGGCCGACGCCGGCCACGCGGCCGAACGGCTGTGGTGCGGCGGGCGCAATCTCGCCGCCGAGTATTTCGAAGGTCAGCCCGGTCGCGTGGCGTGGCGCGACCTGAGCTTCGATCTGCAAGGCCCGCTGGCCCGGCAAGCGGCCGATCTGTTCCAGCGCGACTGGGTGTTCGCGGCGGGGGACCAAGCGCCGGCCACTGGCGCTTCGACGGCGGCGGACGCCAGGGCTGCCCCTGTCGCATCACCGGGTGAGCCTGCCGGACAAGTCATCGCCTCGGGCCCTGACCAACCCGACGACACCGTGCACGCGCTGCTCGTCAGCGCCGCCTACCGCGCGTGCTCACGCATAGCGCTTGTCTCGCCTTACGTCGTGCTCGACGACGCCTTGCTGATGGCGCTGTGCCTGGCGGCAAGGCGGGGCGTACAAGTGGATTTGCTATTGCCAGCCCGCTCCAACCATCGGCTCGCCGATATCGTGCGGAATCGCTCCCTGCGCGCACTGGCCGGGGCGGGGGTGCATGTCTGGCTGGCGCCGCACATGCTGCACGCCAAGCTGGCCATTGTTGATGACGTGCTGGCACTGGTGGGTACCACCAACCTCGACGGTCGCAGCCTGTTCCTTAACTACGAGCTGATGGTGGCATTTCATGAGGCCAGCGATATCGCCCGCTACAGCGCGTGGTTCAATCTCGAACGTGCTACGGCCCGCCCGTATGTGGCGCAGCCGCCCGGTCTGCTGCGTGACCTCGGCGAAGGGCTGGTGCTGTGGATCGGTTTCCAACTCTGACCGTGCCCAGCCGGGCCGGATTGCCAAAGTCACAACGAAATCGTGACCTGCGGCACGTCCAAGTCATGACTTTCGGGCGCTTACATCCGCCAGGCCGAGGCCTAAAGTTCGAAGCATGGACGCACGGACAAAGACCACGCCGCGACGTTCAAACCCGATAGATCAACATGAAAAGGACCAGGCTATGAACAAGACCGATATTGCCGTTGCGGTGTATGACACCCATACCCAAGCGGAATCCGCCGTGAAGGCGCTGCAACTCGCCGGCTTCGACATGAAGAAGCTCTCGATCATCGGCAAGGATTATCACACCGAGGAACACGTCGTCGGATTTCTCAATGCCGGCGATCGGGCCAAGTTCTTCGGCAAGCTTGGTGCGTTCTGGGGCGGCCTGATGGGTATGCTATTCGGCTCCGCCCTGTTCTTCGTGCCGGTGGTGGGCCATGTGATCGTTCTGGGCCCGCTCGCGGCGACCATCTTCGGTGGCCTGCAAGGCGCCGTCCTGGTGGGTGGCGCCAGCGCCCTGGTCGGGGCCTTGATGGCCATTGGCATTCCCAGGGATTCCGTGCTGCGTTACGAAACCGCGCTGAAGGCCAATAAGTTTCTGTTGATTGTTCATGGCGACGCGCAGGAGATCAAGCGGGCGCATGAACTGCTCGCGACCTCCGGTCTTGCTTCGTTCGATCATCACGCCGTCGCCTGAGCTGCCCCGTACCAGGCTCATCTCTGACGCAAACGAAGCAAACATCCTCCACACAGTCAACCTGAATTCATTGATAAGGAGCACATTATGAAACTCACCCTCAAACCCTTGACCGTAGCCGTCCTGATCGCCACCGCGCAACTCTCCGGTGTGGCGTTCGCGCAGGCCACGAAAACGCCTACGGCGCAAGCGGCGCCCGCTACAGCGAAGGCGCCGATTGCGATCCAGTCTCCCACCGACTGGATCATCTATGACGACACGACCTTCACCCCGGTCGCGGATTCGATCAGCCTTCACCTGGATGCGGCGCGCAAGGCTTTCGATGCCAAGGACAACAAAAAGGCGGCAGCGGAGATGCGCGCCGTGGCCGATGAGTTGAAGGAACAGGCCGCCCGTGCCGCCAAGGCCGACAAGGCCCGCGCCAAGTCTGAGATGCAGCTCGCACACGATACCTCCAGGCGTATGGACGCGGTGGCCGGCAAGGTCAGCGCCGCCGCCGCAGGCATCGAGAGCGGCAAAATCAAGACCAAGGCGGACTTGGACAAAGCCATCGACAAAGCGGCCCGCGCCGACATGGAGCGCCGTTGGCTGGTGACGGACGTGGCCACCTGGTACCCGGTGACCGAAGAACCGCAACGGCATTTCGGCAGCGCCATCGAAGCCTACGCGAAGAAGGACTACAAAGCAGCGGCGACCGAGATCCGCAAGGCGATCGGCTACGTGCGCTTGGAAGCTGGCCGCGTCACCGGCGCCGCCAAGCAGGCACTCGACAACTCCGTGACGGAACTCGACAAGCTCGTCGCCTCCGTCGAGAAGGGCGCGGTCAAGGACGAGAAGGTCATGGACAAGGCGTTCGCCAACGCCAACCACGCGCTCGCCTTAGCGCATCGTACCAAGGCGGCTGAATCGTGGGCGCGCAAGGAATACAACCAGGCCGGCTACGAACTCAAAGCGGCTGCCCGCGGACTGGAAAGCGCTGCGGGCTGGGTCGGCGCGGAAGCAAAGGCAGGTACTTCCGCAGTTGTCGCCGGTACCCGTGCACTGGGTGATAAGCTCGCCTCCGGTGCGACCTGGACGCGCGATGAAGTCGCCAAGGGCTTCGAGTCGCTGGGCAACGCCATCAATGCACTGGGCCAGAAGATTGGCAGCAGCAAGAACTGACGATGCGTGTCATGAGTACCTTGAGGCCCGCGTCAAGGCAGAAGTAAAAAAGACGAAGAAGAGTCTTTTTAGGTCTGACACCCAATCACGCTAAATGCTTTGGAAGGAACACATATGAAACTCATCTTCAAACCCCTGACCGTAGCCGTTCTGATCTCCGCCGCGCAACTCTCTGGTGTTGTGCTCGCCCAAACCACCATCGTGACCAAGATGGACCTGGCTCAAACCGGGCAGGTGTCGCCCACGACGGCTACCGCCAAGGCAGATCCCTTGGCGGGCGGCGCAGAGATCTTCGAGAATCTCACCGAGGCCTCGCCCGTGATAGATGCGGCGGCCTTCAAGAAATCGTTGGCCAAATTCGAGACGCTTTACCCGGCGATTTCAGCCCATCTGTCTCCCGACCGAAAGAAACGCTTGGATTCCTTGGTGAGTGGCGTTCGCAACGCTTGGCAGAAAGGAGATCGCGGTGCGATGGCGATCCAGTCCATTGAAATCTACCGCTTGCTTGAGGAGTCGATTAATCGTAGCGGTCAACCGGTACCCGTGGAGGTTCCCATGCTCGATTACGCTGGTTTCAAGCTCAACGCGCTGCTGCTTTCACATCAACCCGACTGGAAGCAGGCTGGCAAGACGGCGCAGGAGGCAGCGGCGTGGTGGACTGCTATCGAAGCCCATATTACCGACAAGTCCCTTAGGGACGCCATGACTCACACCATCGCCGGCATTAAAGAGGCTGTCGTCCGGAAAGATCCCAAACTCCTGCGCTTTGCAGCGGACATGGATCTCATCCTGGTTGACGGTTTGGAAGTGTTTTTCAATTCTCACGCATCAACCCGTTAGCATGTTTGGCTCAGGCTCAGGCACCGCTATACTTTTAATCTCTCAGTGTTCTGCCGCTGACTGGCAGGTCTGCGCCAACTGGCGGTTCCGTGCTTGTCTTGACTTGCGGATGTCACGCTGGTCATCGCTGTGTGCGACAGCGCACAGACTCGTGCGCTGCGCGCACCCTGTGTGCAGGAATATCGCCACGACCCGATCGCTTTCGTCCTCTGTCGCGAAGGCATGATTTTTCAATTCGTCGAATTTTCCTGTTCGGCCTCTGGAAGGAGAACGACCCATGTTACGCAGCATAAACGATCTGGAAGATTGCGCGATCCACGCGACCGATGGCGCCATTGGCCATGTGAAAGATTTTTATTTCGATGACACAGCCTGGGTTATCCGCTATCTCGTTGTCGATACCGGTACCTGGCTCTCGAGTCGAGAAGTGCTGATCTCGCCTATCTCGATGGGCCATCCGGACTGGACGGAAAAGGTGCTACCCGTCTCGATCACGAAAGAGCAAGTGAAGAATAGCCCCGACATCGACACCCGGAAGCCAGTGTCGCGACAGCACGAAATAGAGTATCTCGGATATTACGGCTACCCGTTTTACTGGGGTGGTGACGGACTCTGGGGCGGGGAGATGTATCCGACCGTCATGCTGCCGAGCTACGCCGGCTTCATACCGACACCGCCTGTCGATCCGTCCGAAGCCGAGAAGGCCTATGCACAAGCCGAAGCAGCGCGGCGCCAAGACGACGATCCCCATCTGCAAAGTGGTAACGCGGTCCTGCACTATCACCTTCATGCAAGCGATGGCGACATCGGTCACGTGCAGGGTCTGCTCGTCGATGACGAGACCTGGGCCATTCGATATCTCGTCGTGAACACCAGCAATTGGTGGGTCGGTCATCGCGTGCTCATCGCACCGCAATGGATAGAAAATGTGAGCTGGCTCAACGCCACGGTTTCCGTCAACCTGACACGCCAAGCCGTGAAAGACGCTCCCCTATACGACCCGGCGGTGCAGCTAAATCGTGAGCAGGAAATAAGCATCCACGAACATTACGGGCGGCGCGGCTATTGGGCGGACGAAGCGAAACGTAAAGCCGAAACAGCAGACCATTAGGTCCGCGCCAGGCGTGGCTGCCCGAATAGCAGGCGTCGTTTTTCCGCAACCGTAGCCCCTGCGGGGAAAGCTCACCGCTCGCGTCTGCACCGCCGCTCCGACCCTCGGTTTCTTGGCACGGATCAAAGGGCATACTGCTTAACCTTCTTGCGAGAATGCCCATGAACAAACTCAACGCCGATGACCCCCCGCAACCCCCAAGCAAACCGGTTGCGAGTGGCGAGTCCGGCCTTGCACCCCCGCCACCCACCGTAACCGCTTTGCCCGACGCGTCCGCAGGCGCGGTCAAGGATGTCCCGACTGGCGGCCTCACCAGCGATGAGGCCCGCCGCCGGCTGGAGCAGACCGGCCCAAATACCGTGACGGATACGGCGCTGCATCCCTTGCGCAGAGCGCTCACCAAACTCTGGGCGCCGGTTCCCTGGATGCTCGAAGCCGCGATCCTGCTCGAGTTGGTGCTCGGCAAGTATGTGGAGGCCGCGATCATCGCGGGCCTGCTGGTGTTCAACGCCGCGCTCGGGTTTTTCCAGGAAGGACGCGCGCAGGCGACCCTTGCCGCGCTGAAGTCGCGGCTCGCGTTGAACGCGTCGGTGCGGCGCGACGGGGTCTGGAAGATCGTGCCCGCCGCCGAGCTGGTGCCCGGCGACACGGTGAAGCTGTCGCTGGGCGCGGTGGTCGCTGCCGACGTGCGCCTCACCGAAGGCTCGGTCCTGCTCGACCAGTCCATGCTCACCGGCGAATCGGTACCCATCGAAGCGGGCCTCGGCGTGCAGGCGTATGCGGGTGCGCTGGTGCGGCGCGGTGAAGCCGTGGCGGAGGTCACGGCGACCGGCGCACGCACCAAGTTCGGCCGCACTGCGGAACTGGTGCGCACCGCGCATGTGGTCAGTTCCCAGCAGAAAGCGGTGCTGCGCGTGGTGCGCAATCTCGCCCTGTTCAACGGCGTCGTCATCGTGGTGCTGGTGGCCTATGCCTACTTTCTCAAGATGCCGCTCGCCGAGATCATCCCCCTTGTCCTGACGGCGGTTCTCGCATCGATTCCGGTCGCACTGCCGGCCACCTTTACCCTGGCGGCTGCGGTAAGTGCGAAGGCGCTGGCCAAGCTCGGGGTGCTGCCGACGCGGTTGTCCGCAGTGGACGAAGCGGCATCGATCGATGTGCTGTGCGCGGACAAGACGGGCACACTGACCAACAACGAACTGAAGGTGACCAGCGTCCGCCCCCTGCCCGGCTTCGACGAAGCGCAAGTGATGGGAATGGCAGCGCTGGCGAGCTCGGACGGCGGGCAGGATCCCGTCGATGGCGCGATTCGCGCTGCCGCCTCGCACAGAGGCGCGTCCGACCTGCCGAAGCTGAACAAGTTCGTACCGTTCGATCCCGCCACCAAGATGTCCGAGGCAATGGTGACCGATTCGAGCGGCGCCACACTGCGTGTCGTGAAGGGGGCCTTTGCCGCCGTCGCCGGTCTCACGCAAGCCTCGCCCGATGCGTCCAGGACGGCCAATGAACTCGAGGCGCAGGGCTTCCGCGTGCTGGCCGTTGCGGTGGGTGCGCCGTCGGCGATGAAGCTGGCGGGCATCATCGCGCTCAGCGACCCGCCTCGGAGCGACTCGGCCGCGCTGATCACGGAGCTCCATACGCTGGGTGTGCGCACCGTGATGGTGACGGGCGATGCACCGGCGACAGCCGCCATCGTGGCCCATGCGGTCGGGCTGGAAGGTGCGGTCGCACCGCCCGGGAATATTCCCGACGTAGTACGCGCCGAGGATTTCGCAGTCTTCGCCGGCGTCTTTCCGGAGGGCAAGTACAAGCTGGTGCAGGCATTCCAGAAGGGCGGCCACACCGTCGGCATGTGCGGCGACGGCGCTAATGACGCGCCCGCGTTGCGCCAAGCGCAGATGGGGATCGCCGTATCGACGGCGACCGACGTGGCCAAGTCGGCAGCCGGCATGGTGCTGATGCAACCCGGACTCGGCGGGATTGTTGCCGCCGTCAAGGAAGGCCGGGTCACGTTCCAGCGCATCCTGACCTATACCCTCAACACCATGATCAAGAAGATCGTCATGGTGCTCTTTCTGGCGGTGGGTCTGGTCATGACGGGGCATGCGATTCTGACGCCGCTGCTCATGGTCATCATTATGGTCACCGGCGATTTCCTGACCATGTCCTTGACAACGGATAATGTACGTCCGTCGCCGCTGCCCAATACTTGGCAGATCGGCAACCTGACGATTGCGGGCGCCATCATGGGATTTTGCCTGCTGGCCTTTTGCACCGCCGTGCTGGCCGTCGGTAAATTCAAAATGGGACTCGGAACAGAGGCGCTGAGGACTTTGGCTATGGTCGTGCTCGTGTTCGGCAGTCAGGCAACGCTCTATGCCATTCGCGAACGTCAACACTTGTGGCATTCTCGCCCAAGCCTCTGGGTGATTGTGTCGTCCGTCGGCGATATCTTGATTATCTCGACCTTGGCCACGCTGGGAATCTTCATGGCGCCTCTATCGATTCTCGTTGTAGCCACTACGCTTGCCGCAGCGGTTGCCTTCGCCTTCGTCTTGGATTTTATTAAAGTTCCAATATTCAGTCACCTCAAGATCGCGTAGACCTTGAGATAAAAACGACGGTCATTGACGTGTGCGACTTGCGCTCCCCGTTAAGTGCCCGGGCCGCTGAGAAGCAACTCGCCAATGTCGGGGGTAAAGCAGATTGATATGAACAGCGTTTCGGGCAGCGCGAAAGGTAGAGTATGACGAGACGTTGGCGGACCGCAGTACCCTCACTGCGGTGGCAAGCTTATGCCAAGCACGTTTGTGAACCTGGAGTCTCGCTTGTCGATTCCCCGGTTATGGCCAGCGATGCAAAGTCTGCCTCTCTATCCAGCCACTCCGTCTGGACATGGCGAGCATCCTGCGCATGTGAAACATCGCTAGGAGCCTAGCACGCCGGAAATGTCGAACAGGCCCAGCCCCCGCAATCTGCCGAGCGTGCGGACATCGACATGCAGGCCATGGCGCGCGACATGCGCAACCTTAGCTTTTGCAGTTTTCATAGCCGCGATAATGACGGCCATGAGAATGCTCTTCAAGCGAAGGGTTAACGTTGCGTCCTGGAGATATGCTGGGAATCAGGCGTGTAAGGAGTGGATCATGAAGTCTGTTTGCGTGGCAAAACACGGGCTCTCAGGGCACCTCGATGACTTTGCCCTGCGGCGTCAAAAACGCGGCCTTGACCGTCGCACCGGGGTAGATGGACTGCACGCTCGCACGGTAGGTCTGCATTTTCGCCAGCAGTTCGAGCTGCTCTTGCGGCGCGCCGCCCGACTTGTAGTCCAGCACCCACCAGTGCCCCACATGCCCCGCATCCTTGCGCTGCACCAGCCGGTCCAGCCGCAACATCTGGCCCTGGACAAACATCTCCACCTCGTTGCCCTGCCAGGCAGTCACGGCCGGGTCCCAGGCCCAGGCGCCCTCGCCTGCCAGGATGCGCTGCGCCTTGTCAGCGGCTTCGCGCGCCTGCATGGCGTCCAGCCGGAACTCGCGCTGCACCGCACGCAGCCGCGCATCCGAGACACCACCCCACTCCAGCAGCCGATGCATGGCATTGCCAATGCGGGCCAACAGGGAATCCTCGGCGGCGGCGCTTGAGACAGCGGGTTGCGCAAGCCGCTGAGGGGCGGCGGGCAGCTCCAGCAAGACAAATTCGTCGGCAGCATCGCTCTGCGCCGGGCCAGCCCTTCCAGGCGGTGGCGCAGCGCATTCATCCACGCAGCCGACCAGCCTTTGCCACCAGCTGTCAGGCGCCGCGCGAAACGGCGTGATCGACGACAGCATCAGCGTGTGTTTGGCACGGGTCAGGGCCACGTACAGCGCGTTGATCTCTTCGCGCCGCCGCGCTTCCTGCTCGATGCGCAGGGTCTCCAGGGCGCAGGCGGGTGGCCGGGTTTCGCTGACCAGGAAGACAAATTTCTGCGGTGCACTCGCCGCGCCCGGCCAATCGACCAGCACACCCATGCTGTCGGCGTTGCGCTCGGCGCTATCGGTGTCGAGCAGCAACACGGCCTCGGCCTCCAGGCCTTTGGCGCCGTGGATGGTCAGCAGGCGCACGGCCTGGCTGTTCACCGTGGCCGGCGCCTGCAGGCCGCCCGCCTTGAGCGCGCGCACAAAGGCATAAGGCGTGGCATAACGGCCGCCGTCGAGTTGCAGCGCCGCCGTCAGTAACGCCCCCAGGTTGGCCAGCACGCTGGCGCGCTGCGCAGCAGGCGCGGCAGCGGCAAACCGCGCCAGCACATCACCGTGGTGGTAAATCGCCTGCAAGGCGTCGTGCGGCGGCAAACTGTCCAGCCAGCCTTGATACAGAAGAAAAACAGGCGCCAGCCCTTTGGTGGCGGGCGCAAGCAGCTCTGATTGTTGTAGCACCTCAAACCAGGACAGCCTTGAATCACCCTTTGCCAGCGCGATCTGCACCAGTGCGTCGTCGCTCAAACCGAACAGCGGCGAGCGCAGCGCGCGGGCCAGCGACAGGTCGTGCGGCGGCGAGACCAGCACGTCGAGCAGGGCGACGATGTCCAGCACCTCGCAGCAGTCGATCAAGGCGGTTTTCTCGCCGATCAGCGCCGGGATGTGCAGCGCACGCAGCTCGGCCTGCAAGGGCAGCAGGCCAGCGCGTTTGCGCGACAGCACCATGACATCGGAGGGCTGTAGACCGTGAGCCACCTGCCCGGCTATCCACGCTGCGGCCTGCCGGGCTTCCAGCGTGCGCAGTGTTTCTTCAGGGATCTCGCGCGGGGTCGTCAGGCTGTCGCGCCAGGCGCCTGTGCCGGCGTTTTCAGTTGCAACTTCGCGGCGTGGAATCGGCGGCAGCCTGCCCACTGCGCCGGCTTCGCCAGAGGCGGTGGTGTGTTCGCGAAAACCGTCGTAGCCGTCGTTCTCGCGCGCCGCAGCCATCACGGCGTTGACGGTGTGGATCACCCCCAGGGCATTGCGCCGGGTGTGGTCGCAGCTCAGCAGCTCACCGCCCAGCCCTTCGCGCACAAACTGCTGCGCCGCCTTGAAGACCTGCGGCTCGGCGCGGCGGAAGCGGTAGATGCTTTGCTTGGGGTCGCCGACGATAAATACGCTGGGCGCGTTGCCCGCACCGCCATAGGCGCTGAGCCAGGACCACAGCGCCTGCCACTGCAAGGGGTTGGTGTCCTGGAACTCGTCGATCAGCAGGTGCCGGATGCGCGCGTCCAGCCGCTCCTGCACCCAGCCCGACAACACCTCGTCGCCCAGCAGCACCCCCGCCACGCGCTCAATGTCGTTCATGTCAACCCAGCCGCGCTCGCGCTTGAGCGCGCTGAACTCGGCGATCAACAGGCGGCTCAAACGGGCCATGCGCTGCTGATAAGTCCAGGCCTCGTGCTGCTGGCGTGCGGCCAGCACGCGCAGCACCAGCTCCTGCGCGATGCGCACCTGCTCGATGCCGATGATTTTTTCGCCGAATTTGCGCGGCGTGCCCTTCTCGGTCAGCAACGCAGCAAATGCGCCCTGCATGTCGACAGCGGTCAGCGCCTGTTCCAGCTCAACACCCTTGGCCGCAAAGGTCGGCGCGCTCGCACGCGCCAGCGCCACCGCCGCATCACGAAGGGTCTGACGGTGAAAACGGTTGCTGGTGAGCAGCTCTTCCGGCTCGTCGAGTCCACCGAACTCGGTGAACTGGGCGGTGAAATGCTCGACAGAGCTATCGACCACGCCGGCGGCATCGGCCAATGCGAACTCGGTGCGTTTGTCCAGCGCGGCCTGCAGCGCCTTGTCGGCCTGGAAACGGCCGTAGGTTTGCACCACGGCCTCGAAGTCGGCCTTCAACTCCGGCTGCGCCACCAACGCGGCATAAAAGCGCCGCCAGACCAGCGCTCGCGCCGGCGCGTCGTCTTCCAGCAGTTCGTAATTGAGGGGCAGGCCCTGCTGCTGCAACAAGGCCAAGGGCGCGCTGCGCAGCAAGGCAGCAAACCAGCTGTGGAAGGTGCGTATCTGCACGGAGCGGCCAGTCTCCAGGATGCGTTGGTATAAATTTGATAGCTGCTCACGCCCGTCCGGTATGGGCTGCGGGCCTTTTTCGCTTGAAAAACCGCGCATTGCCAGCTCCCGCGCCAGAGTCGCGTCGTCGGCGTGGGCAAACTGCTCCAGCCACTCGTAGAGCCGCTCGCGCATCTCGCCGGCCGCCCGTTTAGTGAAGGTGATGGCCAGAATTTCGTGCGGCTGCGCGCCGTCCAGCAAGGCCCGCACGATGCGCGACACCAGCATCCAGGTCTTGCCGGCGCCAGCGCAGGCCTCGACCGCCACGCTGCGTCGCGGGTCGCAGGCAATCGCGTAAAACGCCTCGGCAGACACCGGCTGGCCGTTGTGTTCATACGCAGCTTGTTGAGTCATCGCCGTTGCTCCGACCATCCGGCAGAGCCACTTTTCCCATACCAGCAGGGGCTGCGGAACCGGCTTTGCCGGGCCGCAGGCGCAGCGCCCCCCCGGGGGGCAGCGAGCCACACGAAGTGGGGGAGCGTGGGGGCTCTATTCATTCCAGAAGTCTTTCCGACACAGGCCCCGGGCAGCGCAATACTCGCAGGCCCTGCCCTCGCCCAGCGCCGGCAGCGGCGTGCCGCGTGCCACACGCGCCATGTCGGTCAGGATGCTGTCGAGCAGTTCATCACGCAGGGCCACAATTTCCGGCTGCTCGTAGGTGCGTGTGGCTTCCTTCTCGCCAAGGTTCACATAGGCGGCGGCCAGCGTGTCGTCGTCCAGCAGGCCAGCGTAAAACGCCAGCTGGGTATCTTCCTGCGGCTGTTTGAGGCGCTCGCTTGTGGTGGCGCGGTTTTCCGTCTTGTAGTCAAGCACCAGCGCACTGCCGTCGGTGAGCCGGTCGATACGGTCTATCTTTCCGATCAGGGTCAGCTCGCCCAGCGGCATCTGGCGCTCGACCTCGGCCGCTGCAAACACAGCGCCAGTGGCCTCGTGCGCCGCCAACCAAGTGAGGTAGCCCTCGCGCACGCGCGGCCAGCTCGCGGCAAAGGGCAAAAACTCGCTGTCGCTCAGGCCCAGCACGCGGGCCGCCTGCTGCGCGGCGCTGTTGATCAGCACCGTGCGCGCCGGCAGGTCGGGCGCCGGCGCTGCGTGCAGCGCTTCATGGAAGATTTTCAACAGGGTGTGCAGCCAGTTGCCGAAGTCGCGCTTGCCGAGTTCGGTGTCGAGCTCGTCGGCCTCCTGCAGGCGCAGTTGGCGCAGCGCAAAAAAACGGTAGGGGCAGCGCCGCAAATCCTCGTAAGCGCTGGCCGACAGTCGCCTGACCGGCAGGGCTTCACCGGTTGGCAGCGGGCGCGGCGTGGGCAAGAGCTGAAGCGGCCGCAACACCTGCGGGTCCATCGCCATCGCCATGTCGTTCTGCAACAGCAACTCCTGGACAAAGCCGCTGGGCATCAGGCGCTCGCCGTTGTCGCTTTCGCGCCAGAGGATATCCAGATGCGCAAACTGCAAGGCATGGCACCACGCGGCACGCTGAACGCGTGCCTCGGCCTCGCGCGAAGCCAGGCCCAGCAATTCGCGCTGCGGTGGTGTCCAACTGCCCGCCGGCTCGGGCGAGACTTGCAGGTGCTGCTCGTCGCAGCCGGGCAGCACCACGGCCTGCAAGGTGTGCCCCAGCAACTGGCTCAGCGGCAAAATGACCACCTGCGCCCGTGCCGGATGCACCGGTTTAAAAATGGCCGCTTCCAGCGCCTGATTGACCCAGCTCGTGAAGTCGGTCAAGCCCATGCCCCCGCCAGCGCCAGCGAACTCCGCCTCAACGCCCTCGTGCAAGCGCAGGGTATCCAGCACGGCCTGACCCGCAATGTCGCGCACCAGGCCATCCCACTGCCTGGCTTGTTGCAAGGCCGCACGCAGGTCCCGCAGCCAGTCGGCCAGCAGGCGCTGTCGCTGCAGCCCGTCGCGCAGGGCATTGAGGCGGGGCGCAATCACAGCGGTCGCCATCAACGCGCCGCTGACGGCGCGCCACTCGCGCACGCCCTCACGGCGCAACTCCTTCTCGGCGGCGGCGACCTCAGCCGGCGCAAAAGCCGGCGCATTTTTTAGCCAGTCGAGCACGGCGTCGGTGCCGGCATTCCAGGTCAGGGCGCGCAGCAAACCCATCAATGTGGCGGCTGCGCGGGTGGTAGAGAGCTTCCAGCCGGTTTCGTCGCGCAGTGCAATGCCGCGTTCGCCCAGCATGGCGCGCACGCGGCGCGTCAGCTCGCGGTCTTGGGCGATCAGTGCCACCGGGCTGCGGCCCTGCGCCAGATGCGCCAGCACGCAGGCTGCGGCCCGCTGCGCCTCGTCTTCGGCATCCTGCGCCACATGTATTGCCGGCAGGTGCGGCTGCCCCGGCAGATCCAGCGGCATAGCCACAGCGCGCGCGCCGAAGTGCGTTTTCAGCGCTTCGGTCACCGGCTCGGTTTGAAAACCCTCCACCACCACCACCAGCTCCACAGAGAGGCCCGCACCCGGAGAAAACAACACATCAGATGGATAACTTGAGTGAGCCACCCAGGTCAGCGCAATCTGTCCCAGGGCGGCTTCCAGGCGCAGCAACGGTGCCTCCAGGCCTATGCCCAGCAAGGTGCCCATTTGCGCTCCCCATGCCTGCCGCTGCGCTGGTGGTACCGCCGCAGCCAGCCTGGCTAACGAGCTCGCAGCCTCAACCAAGCGGGGAGCCAGCACGACGCTGTAAGCGCCCAAACCCGCACGCGTCAGCAAAGCCGCCGCCGTCAGCACATCGCGCGCCGCGTCCTGGCGCAAGTCGCCTTCGGTCGGCTCGAAGCCGCCAAGGCGGGTGGCCCAATTCATGGTGGTTTCAAAATGTGGCAAAAAATGAACGCCGGCGGCAGCCACGGCCCAGGCGGCCCTGGCTTCCTGAATCAGCTGCGCGTAAGGCAAAAGCACCACCACACGCGCGGGGTGGATTCCGCGTTCACCCAGCAAAGAAGACAGTTGCGCCATCACCCGCGCCCAGCACGGCCCACTCGGGCCAGGGGATGCGGGCAGGATTTTGCCTATCACAACGATAGTGGGAATGGGAGGTTTGGTGCGCAACGGGGGGACTTGGTTTCTGCCACAATGCCTGCAACTTTAGCTTCTATCGACACAATTTCCTGAACTCTCCCCAAAGGACATGCTATGGCCAGCGAACTGATCAAACATACCACCGATGCCACTTTTGAAGCCGACGTGCTGCAGGCCACAAAACCGGTGCTGGTGGACTACTGGGCCGAGTGGTGCGGCCCGTGCAAGATGATTGCACCGATTCTGGACGAAGTCGCCACTGGTTACGACGGCCGCCTGCAGATTGCCAAAATGAATGTCGATGAAAACCGCGACATCCCCGCCAAGTTTGGCATTCGCGGCATTCCGACCCTGATGCTGTTCAAGGACGGCCAGCTCGCCGCCACCAAGGTTGGCGCCATGAGCAAGGCGCAACTGACGGCCTTCATCGATCAGCAACTGGCATAACACGCCACCTGCCGCCACGAAGTCCGGCCCCGCCGCCGGCTCTTCGTGTGCACCACCTCCCCCGCCTCGCCGCGCGGACGAACCCCCTGAATTTCCTGTCATAATGATCCTGTTCGCTGACCGGCCGCTGCCGGTCGGTTCGAGTTCCCGGTTTGTGAAGCGCCTCTAGCTTCCTTTCAGACCTCCCCCGACTTAAAAAATGAACTCCGCGAGGAGTTGACTTCACGCAAGGTTTTCCCATGCACTTAAACGAACTCAAGGCACTGCACGTGTCTGAAGTCCTCAAGCAGGCCGAAGAGCTTGAGATTGAAAACGTTGGCCGTATGCGCAAGCAGGAGCTGATGTTCGCCATCATCAAAAAACGCTCCAAGACCGGTGAAACCATCGTTGCCGATGGCGTGCTGGAAGTGCTGCCCGACGGTTTTGGCTTTCTGCGGGCGCCGGACTCCAGCTACACCGCCAGCACCGACGACATCTACATCAGCCCGAGCCAGATCCGCCGCTTCAACCTGCATACTGGCGACATGATTGAAGGCGAAGTGCGCACCCCGAAAGACGGCGAGCGTTACTTTGCGCTGAACAAGCTTGACAAGGTCAACGACGGCGCGCCCGAAGCGAACAAACACAAGGTGATGTTCGAGAATCTGACGCCGCTGTTCCCGCGTGAACAGTTCAAGCTGGAGCGCGACATCAAGGGTGAAGAAAACCTCACCAGCCGCATCATCGACATCGTGGCACCCATCGGCAAGGGCCAGCGCGCGCTGCTGGTCGCACCGCCCAAGTCTGGCAAAACCGTGATGATGCAAAACATCGCCCATGCGATCACCGCCAACTACCCCGAGGTGGTCATGATGGTGCTGCTGGTCGATGAGCGCCCTGAAGAAGTGACCGAGATGCAACGCAGCGTGCGCGGCGAAGTGATTTCCTCCACCTTTGACGAACCCGCAGCCCGCCATGTACACGTCGCCGAAATGGTGATCGAGCGCGCCAAGCGCCTGGTCGAGCTTGGCAAAGACGTGGTGATTCTGCTCGACTCCATCACCCGCCTGGCACGCGCCTACAACAACGTGCTGCCCTCATCCGGCAAAGTGCTGACTGGCGGTGTCGATGCCAATGCCCTGCAACGCCCCAAGCGTTTCTTCGGCGCAGCCCGCAAAATTGAAGAAGGCGGCAGCCTGACCATCATCGGCACCGCGCTGGTCGATACCGGCAGCCGCATGGACGAGGTGATCTTTGAGGAATTCAAGGGCACCGGCAACTGCGAAATCCATCTGGACCGGCGCCTGTACGAAAAACGCGTGTTCCCGGCGATCCACCTGAACCGCAGCGGCACCCGCAAGGAAGAGCTGCTGCTGGCGCCAGAAATCCTGCAAAAGTCGCGGATTCTGCGCCAGTTCATGTACAACATGGACGAAATCGAGTCGATGGAGCTCATGCTGAAAAACATGAAAGCCACCAAGAACAACCACGAGTTCTTCGACATGATGCGGCGCGGCGGCTAAAGCCGCCACGCCAAATAAGGCCCCCACGGTTGCTCGCTGTGACGGTCTTTTCAGGAAGGCCAGCGCTGGTGTTCGTCATCAATGACATAGGCATGGGAATGTTCGCGGTCGGCTGAAGCTGTACCGGAGGCACCGGCCAGGTGTGCATGCCCCGGAGCAAGGTTGTCGTGTCGGTGCGAAAGTTCAACCGGGTCTTCTAAGGGCCAGAGGCGCATCGAGAGCAGCACCGCCGCACTGGCAACAACGCCCAAGGTGACAAAACTGGTGGTCAGGCCGAATTTGGCGCCCAACCAGCCGGCCAAGGGGTAGGTGATCAGCCAGCAAGCATGGGACAAGGCGAACTGAGCGGCAAAGAGTGCCGGACGATCAGCATCGCCAGAAGAGCGGCGGAGCAGCCGCCCCGAAGGCGTCTGCGCCAGCGAGTAGCCGAGGCCCAGCACAAACCACAGCGGCAGCAACACGGCGTAGCGAGAAGCTAGCGCAGCACCCACGAGAAGGCCGATGGCAATCACGCTCGCACCCACCAGCATCGCGCGCCGTTCCGGCACGCGGTCGAGCACTTTGGGCAACACCAACGCAATCAACATCGAACCCGCTCCGAAGCAGGCCAAAGCGATGGCGGTTGCGGTCTGTGTCAAGCCAAAACCAGCCTGAACCAGCACCACGGTATTGACAATGACCATCGCACTGCCCGAGGCGATCGCGAGATTAAGGGCGAGAAGGCCCCGCAGACGCGGCGTGGCCAGGTAGATGCGCAGCCCGCGGGTGGTCCTCTCATAAATGCTGCGTTTAGGAGGAATCTTGGCTCTTGGCAGGACAGCCGAGACGACGAGCGCTGCGGAGGCGAGAAAGCCGACCACGGTACCG
This sequence comes from Polaromonas sp., assembly GCF_030689685.1. Taxonomy (GTDB): domain Bacteria; phylum Pseudomonadota; class Gammaproteobacteria; order Burkholderiales; family Burkholderiaceae_C; genus Polaromonas. The sequence goes on from NZ_JAUYEY010000040.1 coordinate 74,177, forward strand.
CCGAAGAGGCTGTGAAAGCTGACAACAGTCAACAGCAAGGCGGCAAGCATGGGGCTGACGAGGTTCTCGAGGTCGTAGGCCAGCCGCGACAGGGACAAGGCCTTGGTGTAGGCGCGCTCATCGGGCAAAACGTCCGGGATCGTCGCCTGGAAGGTGGGGGTAAAGGCGGCGGAAGCCGACTGCAGGACAAAGATCAAGGCATAGATCTCCCATATCTGCGTCACAAATGGTAGGGCCAATGCCACAGCGGCTCGTACCAGGTCCAGCCCTACCAGTACCGCGCGACGCGGCAGGCGTTCTGCCAAGGCTGATGCAATGGGAGCAACGCCAATATAGGCAAGCATTTTGATGGCGAGTGCGGTGCCCAGGACGACGCCGGCATTGGCGCCGGCCAGGTCAAAGGCCAGCAGGCCTAGCGCGACGGTAGCCAGGCCGGTGCCCAGCAGCGCGAGGACCTGCGCAAAGAACAGGTGGCGATAAGTGCGGTTGGCAAGGACTTCAGTCATGGTTCAGCTCCCGCGATAGCCCCCCCGGCGCGCGCGAGTTCGCAGTGCGCCCGGTCGATCAACGTCATCACTTGACTATAGCTTATCCTGGGGGATAGGATATGAAACATGACAGAAGCCCATCACCATACCGCCCACCCCAACGTAGTCAAGCGCCTGAAGCGCGCCAGTGGGCATCTGCAAAACGTGATTGTCATGATTGAAGCGCAACGGTCGTGTGTGGATATCGCCCAGCAGCTCCACGCGGTAGAGAAGGCCATCAGCGCAGCCAAAAAATTGGTGATTCATGATCACCTGGATCATTGCCTGGAAGATGTCGTGGAAGCTGGGTCGGCGAGCGTGCACTCCTCGATTGCGGAGTTCAAGGACATCACGAAGTATTTGTAGCCTTAACCAACCCGCGGCCTAATCGAGGTGAGGCAGCGAATCGCTGCAACGAAGGTCGCAGTGCCCTCCATTCACATCATTTTTTTGATGTTGGTATAGTCACCGCGCGTGCGCAGAATGACCTTCACGTTTGACTGGCCCCGGTTGCGCCAGTACCAGCCGTGATTGCCAGTGAACGCGGCCTCCAGGACACCCTCGTCGGAGGAAACCTTACGACCTTTTTCGTAGCTGATTGACTTGCCCGGTGCGTCACCATGGGTGTCGAAGTTGACCTCGCCGCCCTCGACAACCCACGAATACTGCGCTTTTGCGCCTTGGACCATTGTCAGCTTGATCTCCGTTCCTTCTCCCGGGGACAGGGTCACGGGCATCTCGTCGCGCCATTCAACCTTAGGGGCATCAGCCACCACAGCGCTTGCTGGCGATTGCGTAGCATTGGCTGAGGCCATGCCAGGCGTCGTTCTGGCTGCCGGTGACTGTGTTGCCGGTGTCGCGGCAGCCGCATCGGCCGCAGCCTCTGCTGCCAGTTGTTGCTTGATGTTGCCCATTTCGGTCATTCGCAGGACTCGACCAATGCCTGTCGGATCGATGCCGTATTCGGCCGGAAGCACGACGGCAACCAGCAGCACCAGCGCCGAAATGGCGGCCAGGATGGTGGAGCGTACAAGCTGCTTCGAAGAAGGCAGTTCGGCGCGCAGGGGGGTATCGCTGTTGTACATGTTGAATATTCCTTGGGTGTTCAGGACACGAAGTAGCCGGTGAGCTGCATGCCCACCAGAATGAAGCCCGCGCTCATCATGGCGACGTTGGCGGTATAGGCGTTACGAATGAAGCTGGGTGTGCGGCGCCAGTAGCTCATGCCGATCAGGATCACGGCCAATGCCAGCAGCTGTCCGATTTCCACACCCACGTTGAAGGCCAGCAGGTTGGGTAGCAGTCCGTCGGGTGAGATCTCGTACTCAAGGATCTTGGTCGCCAAACCAAAGCCGTGAAATAGCCCAAACACCAGAGTGGCGATCTTGGTGTTGGGTTGAAACCCCAGCCACCGCTGAAAAGCACCGATGTTATCCAGAGCCTTATAGACAACGGACAGGCCGATGATCGCGTCGATCAGGTAGCTGTTGATCCCGACGTTGAAGTAAACGCCCAGGATCATGGTGGTGGAATGACCCAACGCAAACAGGCTCACATAGATGCCGATGTGCTTGATCCGGTAGAGGAAGAAAATCACGCCGAACAGAAACAGGATGTGGTCGTAGCCGGTCATCATGTGTTTGGCGCCCAGGTACACAAAGGGCAGCAGATTGACGCCCGAAATTTCCTGGATGTAACCCTTGTCGCCTGCGGTGACTGCGTGGGCCAAGGCCTCTGTGCTGCCAACGAAAAGACAGATGAAGAATGCCGAAAGAAGCAAGAGACGGGATTGCCAGATCGCCCATGGCGAACGTGGCAGCCTGTCGTGAACATAGCTGTGCATAAAGACTCCGATGGTCTGAAAGAAGGGAAAGCGCTGCGTGCAGCAGCGCGAGGACGGGAAGCGTCTCAGCCCATGGGCGGGCGTTCCAGCCGGGACGCCTGAACCATTTCAATCCACGGTCGCCCCAGCCCCCACCAACCGGGAAGCTGCGGTGCTGCAGAACTCCAGGCAACTGGCAAGGCGTGGGCTTTGTCGTGCGAGTGATCCGCCCCGTGGTGGGGATGGTCGGTACCTGCGCTCTGATTCTTCATAGCCAACTCGCCGCCTCTATCCTCGTGCACATGTCCGTGCGACTCGGCAGAGGAAGGTGGTGCGACGTGGAGCGCAGCTGAGATGACCGCGAGGCCATGGGAACCCGTGCTCCCAATCGAGGAGATGATCGTCCCGAACATGATCACCACCAGAACCAGCCATCGCACGCTCAGCGCTGCCCCGTTAGGGCGCAAGGAGCATGAGACAAGCAAGGTCATGGGGTGCAGTTGAGTTTTAAGGCCAAAGAAGAGGATTATAGTAACCTCCCCAGGGGGATAAAATTCATCCATGAAACAACCGCATACACATGCATCTCATCGAGCCATCATCAAACGCCTTCGCAGAGCCAGTGGGTACTTGAGCTGCACCATGGACAAGCTAGTGCAACACTGCACCACGCACGGCGTTGGCCATCAAGATGTCGCATACGATGATGACAGTATTTTCCAATTCAGGTATGAGCCTGAAGGGTTCGCAATTTGGGTAATTTCGATGTGCGGGCTGACCAGGTTGAAAAGGGAAGTTTAAGGGCTTGCGGAATTTTTTAAATCAGGCCCCTGCCAGGCCGCCGGAGGCCC
>NZ_JAUYEY010000042.1 GCF_030689685.1 Polaromonas sp.
GAAGGCGTCGAAGCGAAAAGTGGCCCCGGCGAGGACAGTTTTCGCCGGGTTTGCAGCGCCATAGCCGTAGCTATGGGGCAAAAAGCCGGTGAAAAATGGACCGTCGCGGCCGCTTTGCAGCCGACGTTCCTTCTGCCGCCCGGGCTCCTAGATTCTTGAAATTCGGCAAAACCCGAACCGGCCCTAAATTGGGGCAAGCCCGCTGTGAGTTGCGGCGCGAGCCCCCGCATAATCCACCGCAAATGACATTCATGGGAGCGCTGGGGGCTGTGAAACCAATATTCATCAAGTACTACGGCTTCAGCGATGCCGAGCGCCACGCCCTGCACACCCTGTTTCGCCTGTCTGAATCGCACCGGGTGGTTTATGCACCCTGGACAGCAGAAAGCCCCGAAGCGCCCCATGTTGTGCTGATAGATGGCGATAGCTGGGAGGCTACTCTGGCCCTGGCCAATCCGCTGCACGACAGCTTCAAACTGGCCTGGGTGGGTGCAGGCGCACCGGCCGGGGCCTGGCGGGTGTTTGCTTCGCCGGTCAAATGGTCCGCCTTGATCGAAGCGATGGACGAGGCGTTTTTGCCAGTGACAGCAACGGCCTTGTCGCTCCACCTGGACCTGGCGCACGATGCGGATTTGGATGTGCACTTTGATGGCAACGACGACACCGCGCCGATGGCGCTGAAGGGCGTCTCGCCGGCAGCCGCGCGGCGTGTGCTGGTGGTGGATGCCGGCCGCGACGAGCGCCTTTATCTGCGCGCCAAGCTGTCATCGGCCGGTTTGCATGAGGTGGACGAAGCCGCCAGCGGCGCTGAGGCGCTTGAACTGCTGCGCGGCTCTGTCTATCAGTTGGTCATCGTGGACCTGGGCCTGACCGACATGGACAGTTGGCAGTTGCTCAAGGCGATGGACGGGATGCGGCCCAAGACGCCCCATCTTTTTGTCACCGGCTCCATGCAGTCCTGGGGCCAGGGCGCACGCGCATGGTTGTCCGGCGCGGAAGTCTATTTGAAGAAGCCGCTGGACCCCGAAAAACTGAAGATTTTGCTACAAAATATATAGCTGTTGACACCCGTCCAGTATGGGCTAGAGGCGGAAAAGACTATAAATTTTCGCGGTTCATGCCTGGAAGCGCTGAGGCGACAAGGCTTGCGCCAGGCGGTGTTCCAGCGGCAAGGGCTCGCCATGCAAGCTGGCCGCCAGCAGCTCGCCGCACAACACGGCAAAGCTCAGACCGCGCGAACCCATGGCGGTGCTGACCCACAATCCCGGCCATGCGTTGGCGTCAACCCGGCCCACCAGCGGCAGGCGGTCGGGCGCGGCGCAGCGCACACCGGCCCAGGCGCGTGCCGAGTCGTTTTGAAAAACTGGCGCCAGCGTTTGCGCCGTGGCTGGTAGCAGGGCTTGCAGGCGCGCAAGATTGGCTTGTTGGTTGGCGGGCCGGGTTTCAATGCTGTCCTGGTCGCGCTCGAAAGTCGCGCCTGCGAGCCAGGCCATGCCATCATCGGTCGGCACGGAGGGAATGAAACTGCCGCTGCCGTTCACCACAAAGGGCGGAAAACCCGTCGTCGTGGGCAGCCCGTCGTGCAGGCCCCAGGACATCTGCCCACGAATCGGCTGCAGCGGCAAGCCGCCTTCAATCAGCAGGCGGCTGGCATGGCCGGCAGCAAGTACCACCATGTTCGCCTGCGCCAGGCAGCTTTCTTGCACATTGAACAGTTGCCAGTGGCCGGTTGCCATGTCTCGCTGCAATCGCGCGACTTGCATGCCGCCGCGCCAGCGTATGCCCGGCTGTGCGAGCAAGGCGTGCACCAGCCGCGCTGGTTGGATCCAGCCGGCGCGGTGGTGCCAGCAGGCGGGCCTTGTGTCACCGCCAAGGCCTGCCTGGGCCAACTGCGCCGGTGATGCGGGCTGGCTCCAGTCGTGGCCGGCCTCTGGCCAGCCTGCGGGCAAGCCGGTGCTGCCGTCCAGTCGCCGCTCCAGCACGCCGCAGGCCTGCCAGTCCTTGCCCGGCTGCAGCAGGGCCTGGGCCTGCTGCCAGGTCGCGCGCACACCGCAGCGCGACAGCCGCGACAGCACACTGTCGTCGGGCGAGACATGTGGCACCAGCACGCCGGCCGGCAGCCCTGAGGCGCCGCCTGCCGGCGCCGCATGGCTGTCCAGCACCTCGACCTGCCAGCCGCGCCGCGCCAGGCTGGCGGCCACGGCCGCGCCCGCGAGGCCAGCGCCTATCACCACGCAGCTTGAGGGGGTGACCGGCGTAAAGGGTGTAGACGACAAGGCTTTGCGCGGCTCCCAGCGCGGGTCGAACTCGCCCTGCAGATTGTCGCGCTTGGGTGGCAGGCCCGGCGTTTTGCGCACGGTGAAGCCGCACTGGGTCAGGCCGTCGAGCACAGCCCGAGCAATCGTCCAGCTCGCGATGCGGGTGCTGCGGCGGCAGCAGCGCGCCACCGCCTTGAGCGTTTGAAGGTCCCACATGTCCGGATTTTTTGACGGGCTGAAGCCGTCGAGGTAAACCGAATCGGCCTCGAAATGTTGCTCGCGCAGCATGGCCTGGGTGTCACCGATGCACAGGCTCAGCAACACCCGGCCTTCTTCAAACACCAGACGGTGCACACCGGGTAGCAGGCCCCAGCACTGCGCCTGCAGTTGGATGGCCAAAGGCCGCAGTTCCGGATGCGCAGCGGCGGCGCGCAGCATGTCGTCGGCGCTGGCTGGAAAGGCCTCGGTCGAGACGAAATGCAGCAGGCGCGGGCGCGCCGGATCGGCTTTCCAGGCCTGCCAGGTGACCAGAAAATTCAGGCCCAGGCCAAAACCGGTTTCCAGAATGCGCCACTGCGGCTCGTGGGCCCAGGCTTCCGGCAGGCCACAGCCGTGCAGAAAAACCTCACGTGCTTGCGCCAGCCCGCCGAGTTCGCTGCGGTAACGGTCGCCAAAGCGCGAGCTATAGGGCGTGCCGTCGGCCAGCCACTCAATGCGCTCAGGCATGCGCGAAATCAGGTTGTTGGCGGAATGTAGCCCTGCACCTTGTCGGCGCCACTGCCAAAAAAGTGGTTTTCCATCTGCCGCGCCAGGTATTGGCGGGCACGCGCGTCAGCCAGGTTCAGGCGGTTCTCATTGACCAGCATGGTCTGCTGCTTCATCCATTCGGCCCAGGCTTCCTTGCTGACTTCTTCCCACAGGCGTTTGCCCAGCGGGCCGGGGTAGGGCGGATAGTCCAGGCCTTCGGCTTCGCGGCCGAGTTTGATGCAGTTGACGGTGCGTGCCATGTGAATTCTTTCGTGAGGGACGTTATGGATGCAGTGGGTCCAAGCCTGCAGAGTTTCGCTTTTTGCCTTTATCGCATGCCAATGCAACCGACAAGAACAGCAGACCTGTTGCCCTGAATTCACTATTTTAGGAAGGTTTCCACCCGCCGGTCCCTAAAAGGCCATCATCCGTCAAGCAGACCGCTTCCCGGATGCAGCATGTCCGGTTTCCCATGCCAGTCGCCGTTCAGTCGAGGTAATGACGCAGATAGGGTCCGGTCCGGCTGTCCTTGATCTTGCAAATCCCGGCCTGCGTGCCCGTTGCCACGATGCGGCCGCCCTGTTCGCCGGCACCGGGGCCGACGTCGATGACCCAGTCGCTGGCCGCCACCACGCGTAATTCGTGCTCGACCACGATGACCGTGTTGCCGACGTTGACCAGGCCTTGCAGTTGCGCCATCAGCCGGTCCACGTCGGCCGGGTGCAGGCCGGTGGTCGGTTCGTCCAGCACATACAGGGTGTCGCCGCGCTGGGGGCGTTGCAGTTCGGTGGCCAGCTTGATGCGTTGCGCCTCGCCGCCCGACAGTTCAGTCGCCGGCTGGCCCAGCCGCAAATAACCCAGGCCGATATCGCGCAGCAGCGTCAGTGGCTTGAGCACGCGGGTCTCGCTCGCGAAAAAGTCGCAGGCTTCCTCGACCGTCATGCCCAGCACGTCGGCAATGGTTTTGTCCTGCCAGGTGATTTTTAAAGTCGCCTCGTTGTAGCGTGCGCCGTGGCAGGCTGGGCAGGGCGCATACACGCTGGGCATGAACAGCAGCTCGACACTGACAAAACCTTCCCCTTCGCAGGTTTCGCAGCGTCCCTTGGCGACGTTGAAGGAAAATCGGCCCGCGTCATAGCGATGGGCGTTGGCCCCCCGCGTGGCGGCAAACAGCTTGCGCACGTTGTCGAACAGACCGGTGTAGGTCGCGAGATTGGATCGCGGCGTGCGGCCAATTGGTTTTTGATCCACCCGCACCAGCCGGTGCAGGCCCTGCAGGCCGCTTGTGATGCGGCCGCCGGTCTGTGCGGCCACGCTGGGCTCGCCGTCCACCTCTGCCTCATCGGGCGCCGCCGGTTCGTGGCCCAGATATTCACAGACCAGCTCGACCAGGGCCTGGCTGACCAAACTGGACTTGCCCGAACCCGACACACCGGTGACCGAGGTGAACACGCCCAGCGGAAAACGCGCGTCCACACCATGCAGGTTGTTGCGCCGGATATTTTTCAGTTCCAGCCAGCCCGTCGGTTGCCGTGAGCTGCGGGGCAGGGGCGAGTGCGAGCCAAAAAGATAGGGCGCGGTGCGGGAAGCGGTGACAGCCTTCAGGCCGGCGGGCGGTCCGCTGTAGAGCACATGGCCGCCGCGTTCGCCCGCGTCCGGCCCCACGTCGACCAGCCAGTCGGCGCGCCGCATCATGTCCAGGTCGTGTTCCACCACAAAAATCGAATTTCCTGATTGGCGAAGCTGGTCCAGCGCCAGCAGCAGCGCTTCATTGTCGGCCGGGTGCAGTCCGGCCGACGGTTCGTCCATCACATAGACCACGCCGAACAGGTTGGAGCGGATTTGTGTGGCCAGACGCAGGCGCTGCAGCTCGCCGGATGACAGGGTCGGCGTGCTGCGGTCCAGCGCCAGGTAACCCAGGCTCAGCTCCTGCAGGGTGGCGATACGCGCCAGCAGGTCCTGTGCAATGCGCTGGGCGGCGATGCGTTTTTCTTCGGACAAGTTGGGCGTGCGTCGCACGTCTGGAGCCGCATCGTGGGCGGCTCCGCCGGCTGCCACGCGGCGCGCCGTGTCTGCACCGGCCTTTTTGCGGCTCCAGGTGGCGCGGTCCGGGGCGGGCCCGAACTCCCCGCAGGCGGCCGGGCCCAGCAGTTCGGCCATGCGGTCCAGAGGCATTTGCGACAGCATGCCAATGTCCACACCGGCAAAGGTGACGGACAGCGCTTCGCGCTTGAGCCGCTTGCCGTCACAGAACGGGCAGACGCTGCCGGCCATGAAACGCGATACGCGTTTTTTCATGAGCGCGCTCTGTGTGGTGGCAAAGGTGTGCAGCACGTATTTGCGCGCGCCGGTGAAGGTGCCCTGATAGCTCGGTTCGGTCTTGCGACGCAGGGCGGTGCGGGTTTCGGCGGGGGTGAAGCCGGCATACACCGGCACCGTGGGCTGCTCTTCGGTGAAAAGGATCCAGTCGCGGTCTTTTTTCGGCAGATCGCGCCACGGCGTGTCCACGTCGTACCCCAGCGTGACCAGGATGTCGCGCAGGTTCTGGCCATGCCAGGCCAGCGGCCAGGCGGCCACCGCTCGCTCGCGGATGCTTAAGCTGTCGTCCGGCACCATCAGCTTTTCGGTGACCTCGAAGACGTGCCCCAGCCCATGGCAGTGCGGACAGGCGCCCTGCGGTGTGTTTGGTGAGAAGTCCTCCGCGTACAGCATGGGCTGGCGCGGCGGGTAGCTGCCGGCGCGTGAATACAGCATGCGCACAAAACTCGATAGCGTGGTGACGCTACCCACCGACGAGCGGGTACTGGGCGTGCCGCGCTGTTGCTGCAGTGCGACCGCCGGTGGCAGGCCGTCGATCGAATCCACGTCGGGTACACCGACCTGGTCAATCAGTCGGCGCGCATAGGGGGCGACCGATTCGAAGTAGCGCCGCTGCGCCTCGGCGTACAGCGTCCCGAAGGCGAGGGAGGATTTGCCCGATCCCGAAACACCTGAAAACACCACCAGCGCATCGCGCGGAATGTCCAGGTCCACATTTTTCAGGTTGTGCTCGCGCGCACCGCGCACCTGTACGAAGCGGCTGCGTTCGGGGCTCGCCATGCCTGCCAATGACGGTGCGGGAGTGCTGGTCTTTTTGAGCATGCAGGGCGTCGGCTCAATGCCGGTTCAGGCCTTGCTGCGGAGCACGGCGGCGTTTTTTGAGCAGCAGGGACAGCAGGACCAGCGTGCCGGACGCCGCGCCATACACCCAGGCGCGCTGGGCCGGGGTGGGTGTGGCCGAACGCCTGCGTACGAGCGCGGACACGGCCGCTCCTGAGGCGGCCGGAATGTCTTTTCCGACCGCTTGGCTGCGGTGTGGTGCTTCGACGGCCGGCGTGAGGAAACTGCCATCGTCGTGTACGGCCCCGGCGGCCGGCAGCATCTTGGTGTCCGCCTGGTCCCGGAGCGAGCCGTGTTGGTGGGCAAACACCCAGGTGAATTCCGCGCCCAGCAGGAAAATTTGCGCGGAGTAGTACACCCAAAGCAGCAGCACCACCAGCGAACCGGCTGCCGCAAAGGACGAAGTCACGCTGCTTTTGCCGATGTACAGGCCGATCAGCGCCTTGCCGACCTCGAACAGCACGGCCGTGACGGCAGCGCCGACCCAGACATCGCGCCAACTGACCCGCGCCTGCGGCATCAGCTTGAAAATCATGGCGAACAGCAGGCTGGAAATGCCCAGCGAGATCGCCGTGTTGACGACCTGCAACAACAGCTCCCAGCCCGGCAACAGCCCGTTGGCCCAGCCGCCGAAGGCCGCCACCCCGGCACTCATGACCAGCGACACCGACAGCAGAAAGCCCAGGCCCAGGATGAAACCGAGCGACAGCAGGCGCGCGCGCAGGGTGGCCCAGATGCTGGAGGCCTTTTGCGAGGGCGGCACGTCCCAGACCCGGTCCAGCGCACTTTGCAACTCGGCAAACACCGTGGTTGCGCCGACCAGCAGCACGGCCACGCTGATCAGCGTGGCAATCACCCCCTTGGCGGGCTTGTTTGCGCTTTCGATCAGGGCCTGCACGCCGGTGGCACCGTCCTGGCCGATCAGGCCGGTGAGTTGGGCGACGATTTCGCCCTGCACGGCGTCGCGGCCCCAGACCAGGCCGGCGACCGCGATGACAATGATCAGCAGCGGCGCGATCGAAAACACCGTGTAGTAGGAAATCGCGGCCCCCATGCTGGGGGCGTAGTCGTCGATCCAGGCAGTGACGGATTGCCTGGCAAGGCGGTAGAAAAGCTTGAAATGCACGGCGGGTCCTGGCAACTGCCGGCGATGGCCAGCCTCGGTACAAAGTGTTTCAGGCGGCTGCCGCAGCCGCCGTCGGCCCCGGCTGCATCCGCTTGTAGGCGAGCTGCGACTGGCACCAGCCGGCCCTGCGCGGCGGCTGCCACCCCGGAACATCTGCTTCCTGAAAGAAAAACGCCTGCCAGCCCCTGTCCAACGGATGTCAGGTGCTATGAAAAAAAGAGTGAATCGGTGTCTGACCGGGATGGTTTGAGGCCAACTGCTGCTGGTAAAATGGTCACTCCGGTGCTTGATTTACAGGCCGGGGCCCCCAGCTTTGATTCATGACCACCCACACACCTTCTTCCAGCACGAGCCTGACCGTGACCCACGTGCTTGCCGAACTGCCAGGGACCCGCTGCGGCTGGAGCACCGCCAGGAGCCGGTCGGTCCGGAGCAATACTTGTCGGTCGTGAACCACTTGGTCAAGGCGTTTGGTGACGCCCTGCCGGGCACGGAACTGGGGGTTTTGCCCGATACCCACCCGGCCACGGCCGAGTTGTACGAAAATGACATGGACCAGTACGCGGACTTGTGCTGCTCGCCGCTGGAAAGTTCTCTCAGCGCCGAGCAGCAAGCCAGGCAAGTTATAGAGCGCGCCATGCGCTCACCCCAACAAAGGAACCCCTTATGGCCAGAGCTGATGCCAAAACCACTGTACTCGCCGATGGGCTGCGCTATAAATCCAAAGTGTCGGGTTCGCCGTTTGTGGCGTCCGCTTCTTTCGGCGCGGCCACCATGTCGTGTTTCATGTGCGGCAAACACCGTCCGCGCTCGCAAATGGGCACCCGCAAAGTGCTCGGCAAGTCGCACGCTGTCTGCGCACCTTCGTGCAAGGCGCTGGACGAAGCCGGTGGCTGACACCGCACTGAAAAGCACACCGGGTAAAAACGATGGCTACGATGGCTGACGCCCTGCACATCGTCTGCCCGCATTGCCACACCACCAACCGCGTCCGTCAGGACGACGTGGCGAAGTCGCCTGACTGTGGCAACTGCCACAAGATGCTGTTCACGCGCCACCCGGTGGCGCTGGATGAGGCAGCGTTTGAGCGCCACATCAGCCGCAACCAGATCCCGGTGCTGGTTGATTTCTGGGCGCCCTGGTGCGGCCCCTGCCTGCAGATGGCACCGGCCTACGCGCAGGCTGCGGCCGAGCTCGAACCCGCTTTTCGCGTCGCCAAGGTCGATACCGAAGCTTCACCCGCGCTGGGCGCGCGTTTCAACATTCGCAGCATTCCGACGCTGGCCCTGTTTATCAACGGCAACGAGGTCGCGCGCCAGGCTGGCGCCATGGGTGCGGCCGATATTGTGCGCTGGGCCAAGTTTCACGCGCTCTGAGGCGGGGGACATGTTGTTTTGCCGCGCAGCGTGTAGCACCAGGTCAACTGTCACGCGCTGGACATACGCCTTGCTTACGATTCACAGATCGTTACAGCCTGGACCGTTTGCGCCGCACCATGCAACTACACAAGTCAGAAAAGGCCAAGCTCGAACTAGCCTCCCGAGAGCGCGCACTGAACGTGCGAGAGCGCGGCGCGCTGGTGCTTGCGGACGGCCGTAAAACGCGCGATGAAATGCAGGGCTTGCTGCAAGACGACGGTCGCATCCTGCAAAAATTGATCACCGACGGCTACCTGATCGTGCTGGGACCGGAAAGCGCAGGGGAAACAGTCGCGAAAAACCAGGCCCAGGTGCGGCAGGCCTTTTATGCGCCGCCATTGCCCGGCCCATTCTCTCCCGTGTCCGCAGTCACTCCTGCGCCTGCGCCGGCGCCCGGCCCCCAAAGTGACAACTTCGAAGGCAAGCGTTCGCTGGCGACCACGCGCATGTTTTTGTTTGATATTTGCGAGCGCATGTTTTCTAAAAAAATGCCCGATCTGGCCAAGCATTACCGAGACCAGCTGCGCGAGGCACGCGACCGCGAGTCCATGATGGCGATTGCCCGCGACATTATTCTCAATGTTGAGGAAGTCGCGGGCGCCGAGCGGGCCGATGGCCTGAGCGAGCGTATTGCGATGCTGTTGCCGCCTGAGGCCTGAACAAATTCAAACGCTCGCGCCGGCGACATCATGGTGTCATACCGCGCCTTCAAGATAGGGCTTCTTCAACGCCTTATCTCATGATTTGCACCCACACTATTTCAAGCAATGAAGCCTCTATCGTTGCTGTCGCGGCGCTGGATGATCTGGTCAACGATCTTGTGAAGGCAAGCCGCCTCAAGATGTCGCCGGCGTTTCTGGACTGGGTGGCCGATGAAGCCACGCCGTTGGTCGAGCGTTGCGTGGCGCGCGCGTTCTACAGTCCGCGTTTTGCCAACAGCCTGCGCATGGGAGACCCGAGGATCGCGCTGGCGCGCTGGGTGCGCCATTGGGTGGGACCATGGATCGTGGCCAATTTCGACGACTTGTCCGTGTATTTGCCGGAGTTTGCGAACAGCCGCTCCTCTGGCTTGCCGACGGCTGGCCCGGCTCTTCCTGCGCGGGCACAAGCCCCCGTCTGGCGCCGACCCCGCGCGTGGCCGCACTTGCCCGCAGTCGCCGCCAGTCCGGTTTAGGCACGCAGGGCGGCGCAATGTTCCGCTGCCTTGCAAACTTGTTTGCTATCAATAAGATAGCTTTTCGTGCTTTCTGCATATGGGTCAGAGGCTGGTTTGATAGGTAAATCCGGTTAAAACGACGGTAAAAATGGACCGCTGTGGTCGATTTGCAGCCGACGATTTCCAAGTCCGACAAGCTCCTACGCGCACCAAGGCGCCGACCGCGACTTCAATCCCACCGTGGTCGTCGCCGGGGCTTTTACCGCGCCAACATGCGCCACGGCGTGAGCGAAGTGCGTACCGGCCAGCGCCACCCATTGGGTATTATTTTTCATGATGCTCTGTAAGCCCCGACCGGGGACAATGGCTGCGTGACAGCCGACCTGTTTGAAGACTTCACCACATCGGAACCGGCCCAGCAGGCGCTGGCGCCTGGCGCCGTGCTGCTGCGCGGCTTTGCGCGCGAGGCGGGGGCTGAGTTGATGGCGCGGCTGGACCCGGTGCTGACCGCCGCACCCTTGCGCCACCTGGTCACGCCAGGCGGTCACACCCTGTCGGTCGCCATGAGCAACTGCGGCCCGCTGGGTTGGGTCTCCAGCCGAAGCGGCTACCGCTATCAGGCACTGGACCCGCTCTCGGGCCGGCCCTGGCCGTCCATGCCTGAAAGCTGGCGGGCGCTGGCGGGCTGCGCCGCAGCGCAGGCCGGCTTCGACAACTTTGCGCCTGACGCCTGCCTGGTCAACCAGTACCTGCCAGGCAGCAAGCTGTCGCTGCACCAGGACAAGGACGAAAACGATTTTTCAGCGCCCATCGTGTCGGTGTCGCTGGGCCTGCCCGCCGTCTTCCTGTTCGGTACGCCGCAGCGAAATGACCGGACGCAGCGGTATCGGCTTCAGCATGGCGATGTGGTGGTCTGGGGTGGACCGGCGCGCCTGGCGTTTCACGGTGTGGCCCCACTGGCCGACGGCGACCATGCGTTGCTGGGCCGGCGGCGTATCAACCTGACGTTTCGGCGCGCAGGCTGAGTTTTATAAGAAAAATATGCCTCCAGCCCATACGGGGCGGGCGCGAGTAGCTATAAAAAGAGGAGTGTTCCGCGCGCATGGGCAGATGAACTGGGACAAACCACTGAGTTCGGGATGTATGTGCACGGAATGCAGCATGAGGTATTAAATTCGGGTCATGGCAGATTTACGTTTGGCGTATGAGCGCGCGGTGGCAGAACTCGGTCTGCAGGTATCGGGCATGCTGGTCGCAGGCGTGGCGCAGGAGCAGGTTGGCCGCTGGGCAGCAGGCGAGCGCGACCGGCTCAAGCAGGTTTACCGCGGCATGACGCCGCCGGCGGCATTGGCCGTCATCGAGGCCAGGAGCCTGGCGCAGTATGGCAACAGCACCGGACCGTCGGTGGAGCAACTGAGGGCCGACGGCAAATCCTGGGCGGAGATTGCGGCATCGGCCGGGCGCCCCGGAAAGCAGCCAGACGGCCTTTGACGCAGCGCTGCGGGCAGGGCGATGGCTTAAGGCGATACCGACGGCGGCTGGGGCACGCAGCCGTGTGCCGCAAGCGCCGCTCGCACATCAGCCGGGCTGCGCACATGCACGGCTTGCAGTCCCGCAGCGCGGGCACCAGCCACGTTCTCGGCCAAGTCGTCAAAAAACAGCATGGCAGGCGCAGGCACCTTGATCGCATCGGCAATGTGTTCAAAAGCCCGCCGTTCGGGCTTGCGCAAACCGATGTCGGACGACACAAAAATCCGGTCAAAGGCCTGCACCACTGCAGGGTACATGCGGGACCAGGCCGCCTGGTGCACGGCGTTGGAGTTGCTGAAGGCGTAGCAGGGCAGATGGGTGCGGACGGCCTGCACCAGCGCCAGGGTTTCGGTGATTTCGCCGGTGAAGATGGCGTTCCAGCCCTGGGCGATACCTTCGGGGTCGTCCCGCAACTGAAGCTTTTTGACCAGGTGCGCGAAGTACTCGGTGGCGTCGATCTCGCCGCGTTCGTGTTTTCCATAGGCGTCGTCGAAGCGAAAGGCGGCCCGGATGCCTTCCAGCGACAGCGCAGAGAAGGTCTGCCAGTGCTCAAAAGCACGGTTGAAATCGATGTCGATCAGCACGCCGCCCAGGTCGAACAACAGGGCCTTTACCGCAGGCACCTGCTCCAGGCGTGAGAGTTCCTGATTCATGGCAAGCCTTTGCAAGCGCCGGGAAATGGCGGGAAAAGAAGGGAATAAATACTACATCGGATACGGTAGCCTGGTCAGGCGCAAGGGGCCGGCTACTTTGCACAATGAGTCTGTCGTCTTTTCCATTTTCCACATTCAGGAGAACCCATGGCCCGATACAACATTGCCGTCGTCGTCGGCAGCATCCGCAAGGACTCCTTCAACCGCCAACTGGCCAAGGCGCTGGAAAAGTTGTTCCCTGCAGAGTTCAGCTTCACCCCTGTGCGTATTGACGACCTGCCGCTGTACAACCAGGACGACGACGCCAGCCCGGCGGCATCGGTCACGCGCCTGAAGGGTGAGATCACCGCCGCCCAGGGCGTCTTGTTTTTCACGCCCGAATACAACCGCTCCCTTCCCGGTGTGCTGAAAAACGCCATCGACCATGCGTCGCGACCCTACGGCAAAAGTGTGTGGAACGGCAAGCCGGCCGGGGTCATAGGCGCATCAGTCGGCCCCATCGGCACCGCGCTGGCGCAGCAGCACCTGCGCAACACCCTGGCCTACCTGAACATGCCGACGCTGGGCCAGCCCGAGGCCTTTATCCACAACAAGGACGGTTTGTACGACGAGGCCGGCAACATTGGTGAAGCCAGCAAGAAGTTTTTGCAATCCTGGGTAGATGCCTATGTGGCCTTCGTCAAGATCCATGCGTAATTTCCGCGCATGAAAAAAAAGCCCGCATCTGCGGGCTTTTCTGTGTCTAAGCGGCGCCTTTATGCAGCCAGCGCGGCTTCAGGCTGGTTGGCAGCCAGCGTGGCGACCGCTTTGATCTCCAGGTCGGCGGCAGCCAGCGCGGACGCCTTGGCGGCCTCACCCATGGCCAGGCCCTCGGCGCGTACAAAACGCACGTCGGTGATACCGAAGAAGCCGAACACCACCTTGAGGTAGCTTTCCTGGTGTTCGGTGGCATTGCCGGCTTCGCTGGTCGAATACATGCCGCCGCGCGAGGACGCCACGATCACGGTTTTGCCGCCGGCCAGGCCGACCGGGCCTTTTTCGGTATAGGCAAAGGTGCGGCCGACTTGCGCCACGCGGTCGATCCAGGCCTTGAGCTGGGTCGGGATGCTGAAGTTGTACAGCGGTGCGCCAACCACGATCACGTCGGCCGCCAGGAACTGCGACACCAGCGCTTCGGACACGGCGTTTTCACGTTGCTGTACTTCGCTGAGCGCGCTGCCGGCGGGCAGGCGAAACCCCAGCGATTCGGCCGACAGGTGGCTGGGGGCGTCTGCGGCCAGGTCCAGGTAGCTGACTTCGGTGGCGGGATGGCTGGCGCGCCAGGAGGCGACGATTTGTGCGGTCAACTGACGCGACACGGAGTTGCCGCCGAGGATGCTGGAGTCGATGTGAAGAAGCTTGCTCATGATTGGATTCCTTGAAACAGTGGTTCGGGTTGTGGGCCGAGTTCACCTGATCTCAGCCATGGATAGATTGTGTGGGTCAGTCGATTGATTGATAAGTCGGCAAAATCGCGATACATTGTTCCACCAACAGGACAATACAGGGTGCGCCATGCAAGATTTGAACGACATGCTGTATTTCGCCGAGGTGGTGGAGCGGGGCGGTTTTGCCGCCGCCGGTCGCGCCCTGGGCCTGCCCAAATCGCGCCTGTCGCGGCGCGTGGCCGAGCTGGAGGCGCGGCTGGGCGCCCGATTGCTGCAGCGCACTACCCGAAAGCTCTCACTGACCGAGGTCGGCACGATTTACCTGCGCCACTGCAGCGCCATGCGCGACGAGGCGCTTGCCGCGGGCGAGGCCGTCGCCCAACTGCAGGTCGAGCCGCGCGGCACCCTGCGCATCAGTTGCCCGGTCACGCTGGCGCAAAGCACGCTCGGTTACCTGGTGCCGCGTTTTATGGCGCTGTACCCGCAGGTCAAGGTCGACATGCGGGTGACCAACCGGGTGGTGGACCTGGTGGAGGAAGGCGTGGACATTGCGCTGCGCGTGCGCCCCACGCTGGACGACAGTGGCAGCCTGATCATCAAGAATCTCGGCCCCAGCGCCGGCCGCTTGCTCGCCAGCCCGGACCTGCTGCGCCGCCAGGGCATGCCTGAGAAGCCGGAAGACCTGCATCAGCTCGACACGGTCGCCATGTCCTGGATCGACGGGCGCGCCTCCTGGACCTTGCTGGGTCCGGACGGCAGGGAGTTTGTGCTGCAGCACCAGCCGCGTTATGTGGCCGACGATTTGCAGACCCTGAAACTGGCCATGCTGGCCGGAACCGGCGTGGGTTTTTTACCGGAGTCTATGAGTGGGGCCGAGCAGCAAGCGAAATTGCTGGTGCCGGTGCTACCGGGCTGGGCCTTGCGCGCCGGCGTGGCGCATGCCGTGTTTACATCGCGTCGCGGCCAGGTGCCGGCGGTGCGCAGTTTTCTGGACTTTCTGGGCGAGCACATGCGCGGCGAAACACTGGTCTAAGGATCCTCTGCTCCTGTTTTAATAGCTGCTTATCCGCGCTGAATAGGGGCTGAGGTCACTTTTGAGGCTCAATCCGGAAGTTTCAACCAGGGCCAGCGCGCCTGGTAGTCGCGGGCTTTCTGTGGATACAAGGTGCCGTGGTCCACACGGGGGTTGCAGCGCAGGATGCCCTGGTACAGGTCAGCCAGGCCATACGGCGCGTACACCCTGGTCTGTCCCTGTGTCTGTTGCATACCTACACTGGTGCTGCCCACCAGAAACCGGTCCACACCCTCACAGGCACTTTGCAACGCCGGGCAGGGCCGGCCGAACCAGGCGGGGTACCAGGTGTGTACGCGCGCCTGATTTTTGATTTCCAGTTCCACGCCCAGATTGCCGAAGGCGTTTCGGGCGCGCTGGTTGACTGCGGTTTCCGCAGCTTCAGACAGATCGCAAGGGTCGAAGTAGAAGATGTCGTAGTCGCGGATGCCGGCCTCTGGCGGCTGATCACCCTGCAGATTCCATACTGTCTGGAACAGGCAACCGCCGACCAGCCAGGCGTCGGGCAAATCCAGTTCTGGCAGGCGCTCCAGCAAGACCTGGTTGCAGCGGTTCCGCAGGGCGTCCTGCACAAAACGCTGCGCCAGATCGTCCATCAGGCCGGCAGGTTTAAAGCACTTTGGCGATGGACGCGCAGACGTGGGCAATGTTCTGGCTGTTCAGCGCGGCCACACACATGCGGCCGGTGTCAGTGCCATAAACGCCGAATTCATTGCGCAGGCGCACCATCTGGTTCTTGGTCAGGCCTGAATAGCTGAACATGCCGATCTGGGTCGTGATGAAGCTCATGTCTTCCTTCACACCGGCGGCTTTCAGGCCGTCCACCAGCTTCTGGCGCATGGCCTTGATGCGTACACGCATCTCGCCCAGCTCTTTTTCCCACAGTGCGCGCAGTTCGGGGTTGTTCAGCACGTTGGCGACCACGGTGGCACCGTGGATCTGCGGGTTGCTGTAGTTGGTACGGATCACGACCTTCATCTGCGACAACACACGGTCGGCTTCTTCCTTGCTCTCGCACAGCACCGACAGGGCGCCGACACGTTCGCCATAGAGGCTGAAACTTTTGGAGAACGAGGTCGAGACAAAGAAATTGAGGCCGGCGGCGACAAACTTGCCGATGACGGCGCCGTCTTCCACTATGCCGTGGCCGAAGCCCTGGTAAGCCATGTCGAGGAAGGCGGTGAGTTTGCGGGCCTTGACGGCAGCGATCACCTGGTCCCACTGAGCGCTAGTGATGTCGTAACCGGTCGGGTTGTGGCAGCAGGCGTGTAACACAACGATGGTGCCTTCAACCGCTGCATTCAGCGCAGCTAGCATGCCGTCGAAATTGACGCCGCGATTGGCCGCGTCGTAGTAGGGGTAGCTTTCCACCACGAACCCGGCTTGGGTGAACAGCGCGCGGTGGTTTTCCCAGCTCGGGTCGCTGATCAGCACCTTGGCGTTGGGGCTCAGCTTCTTCAGGAAGTCGGCGCCGATTTTCAGGCCGCCGGTGCCGCCTATGCCCTGGGCCGTGGCGACGCGGCCGCTTGTGACCGGCTCGCTGTCCGCGCCGAAGACCAGCGCCTTGACGGCTGCGTCATAGGCGGCCACGCCGTCCATGGGCAGGTAGCCGCGCGGCTTGGGCGCTTCCATCATGGCTTTTTCGGCGATTTGCACACATTGCAGCAGTGGCAGCTTGCCCTTGTCGTCGTAATACACCCCAACGCCGAGGTTGACCTTGGCCGGGTTGGTATCGGCATTGAATTGCTCGTTCAGGCCCAATATAGGATCACGGGGGGCCATTTCGACGGCGGTGAAAAGCGACATGAAAATCCTCTGGAAGGGGGGTGTGGTTTTTAAACGGTCCGGCACGTTATCTGGTTTACCGGGTGTTACGCAGACAGCCGGCGGATAGTCGGCCCCTAGGTTCCGCCTGCCCGCCAAATGTCGTATTCTGTTTGGTTGCCTCAGATTTTAGCGGGCCAGAATTGGGTGTCTTATGCCAGAAGTGATTGAAGTCATGCCCGAGTCCAGCGCAGTCCACGCCGAAGGCGAATTTATGCGCTTTCCGGACTCGCCGTTCGAGTTGTTCATGCCTTACCCGCCAGCCGGTGACCAGCCGGTAGCCATCGAGCAACTGGTCGAAGGTCTGAACGATGGTGAAGTGTTTCAGACCCTGCTCGGTGTGACGGGGTCCGGCAAGACCTTCACCATGGCCAATGTCATCGCCCGGATGGGCCGCCCGGCAATTGTGTTTGCGCCCAACAAGACGCTGGCGGCGCAGCTCTACAGCGAGTTTCGCGAGTTTTTTCCGAAAAACGCGGTCGAGTATTTCGTCAGTTATTACGACTACTACCAGCCCGAGGCCTATGTGCCGCAGCGCGACCTGTTCATTGAAAAAGACTCGGCGATCAACGAACACATTGAGCAGATGCGGCTGTCGGCGACCAAAAGCGTGCTGGAGCGGCGCGACACCATCATCGTCGCGACAGTCAGCGCGATTTACGGCATTGGCGCGCCGGAAGACTACACGCAGATGCGTTTCATCGCGCGCACCGGCGACAAGATGAACCAGCGCGACGTGATCTCGCGACTGATCCGCATGCAGTACGCGCGCAATGACCAAGACTTTTCACGCGGCACCTTTCGCGTGCGTGGCGACGTGATCGACGTGTTTCCGGCCGAACATTCCGAACTGGCGATCCGCATCGAGTTGTTCGACGACGAGATCGAGTCGCTCTCGTTGTTCGACCCGCTGACCGGGCGCATTCGGCAGAAGGTGCCGCGTTTTGTGGTTTACCCGAAAAGCCATTACGTCACGCCGCGTGACAAAGTGATGGCCGCAGTCGAAACCATCAAGCTCGAACTCTCGGAGCGCGTCAAGCAGTTTGTCGGCGACGGCAAGCTGGTTGAAGCCCAGCGCATTGAGCAGCGCACGCGTTTCGACCTGGAGATGCTCAGCGAGATCGGCCACTGCAAGGGCATCGAGAACTACACGCGCCACCTGAGCGGCGCGCCGCCGGGCTCGCCGCCCTCGACGTTGTGCGACTACCTGCCGAAGGACGCGATCATGTTTCTCGACGAAAGCCACGTGATGATCGGCCAGCTCAACGCCATGTACAACGGCGACCGCTCGCGCAAGACCACGCTGGTCGAGTACGGTTTTCGCCTGCCGAGCGCGCTGGACAACCGGCCGCTCAAGTTCGAGGAGTTCGAATCCAAGATGCGCCAGGCGATTTTTGTGTCGGCCACGCCCGCCGCTTACGAGCAGCAGCACGCCGGCAAGGTGGTCGAGCAGTTGGTGCGGCCGACCGGGCTGGTGGACCCCGAGGTGGAGGTCCGCCCCGCGACGCACCAGGTGGACGATGTGCTACAGGAAATCCGCATTCGGGTAGACAAGAACGAGCGCGTGCTGATCACCACCCTGACCAAACGCATGGCCGAGCAACTCACCGATTACCTGACCGACAACGGCGTCAAGGTGCGCTACCTGCACAGCGACGTGGACACGGTCGAACGCGTGGAAATCTTGCGCGATCTGCGGCTTGGCGCTTTTGACGTGCTGGTGGGCATCAACCTGTTGCGCGAAGGCCTGGACATTCCCGAGGTCAGCCTGGTCGCGATTCTCGATGCCGACAAGGAAGGTTTTTTGCGCGCCGAGCGCAGCCTGATCCAGACCATAGGTCGAGCCGCCCGCAACCTGAATGGCCGGGCGATTTTGTACGCCGACCGCATCACCGACTCCATGAAAAGGGCGATGGACGAAACCGAGCGCCGCCGCAACAAGCAAATCGCCTTCAACCTCGAACACGGCATCACGCCGCGCAGCATCGTCAAGCGCATCAAGGACCTGATTGACGGCGTCTACAGCGAAAAATCCGGCAAGGAAGCCGAAAAGCTGGAGATGCAGAAAGCGCTGGTCGAAGACATGAGCGAGAAAGACATCGCCCGCGAGATCAAGCGTCTGGAAAAACTGATGATCGAACACGCCAAAAACCTGGAATTCGAAAAAGCCGCCAAGGTCCGCGACCAGTTGCACGTTCTGAAGGCGCAAGCCTTTGGCGCGCCGGGGGCCGACAACATTTCGCCCCTTCCGGCGGCCGGTTCACGCACCGCCTGAATAACCTTTCACGGTTCTCGGGAACTGCCGGGCTGCACCGGACTCCAAAAAACGGGACAGGAGACGTTTCAGGTGGTTTTGCCGGTCTACAGAGGGGCCGGGTGAGCTCTCAGCGGGGTGTCCCTGTGGTATACTTGACGAAAACAGTCAACAACAAACAAAACAACAAAGCCCCGAGCTGAAAAGGCCATTCGGCCGGGGTGGGTGGAGAAGAGTTCCTTGCGGGGTCACAAGCCTTGCAAGGTGAGCCAAACGACAGTCAAGCCAACTTTTTAAGGAGCTTGAAAATGCGCCTCACGACCAAAGGCCGCTTTGCGGTCACAGCAATGATTGACCTGGCGCTGCGCCAGAACAACGGCCCCGTTACCCTGGCTGCGATCAGCCAGCGCCAGCAGATTTCGCTGTCTTACCTGGAACAACTGTTCGGCAAGCTGCGCCGCCATGAGCTGGTGGAATCCACCCGTGGTCCCGGCGGCGGTTACACGCTGGGCCGCAAGGCTGCCGAAATCACCGTGGCCGACATCATCGTGTCGGTGGACGAGCCGATTGACTCCACCCAGTGTGGCGGCAAGGAAAACTGCCTTGGTGATGGCGGCCGCTGCATGACGCACGAGTTGTGGGCTTCACTGAACAGCCGCATGGTGGAGTTTCTTGACTCCGTGTCCCTGCAAAAGTTGGTGGACGACCAATTGGCCAAAGGCGTGGTGGTTGAGAACACCCCCATGGTGAAGAAAGCGATTTTCACCTCGCCGCTGGCCAAGCCGATGCGGGTCAACGCACCCAATTCGGTGTTTGCGCTCGGCAACGCGTTTTCGAAGTCTTGATCCCGGCCGGTCGCTGCCGGTCAAACCGGCGGCAGACTGCCGACTTTTTTTGATGCTGCACGCCAGCCATGAAATAAAAAGCCAGCCACATGGAAACCCCTCACTTCCCCATATACATGGACTACAGCGCCACGAACCCGTGCGACCCACGGGTGGTGGACGCCATGATCCCCTGGTTGCGCGAGCATTTCGGCAACCCTGCCTCGCGCAGTCACGCCTGGGGATGGGAGGCGGAAGCCGCCGTTGAAAAAGCCCGTGAGCAAGTGGCCGAACTGATTGGCGCCGACCCGCGCGAAATTGTGTGGACCAGTGGCGCGACCGAGTCCAACAACCTTGCCATCAAGGGCGCGGCACATTTTTACAAGACGCGTGGCAAACATCTGATTACCGTCAAGACCGAGCACAAAGCCGTGCTCGACACCTGCCGCGAACTTGAGCGCCAGGGGCTTGAAGTGACTTACCTTGACGTGCAGGCCGATGGCCTGCTGGACATCGAGGTGCTGAAAGCGGCGATTCGCCCCGACACGATTCTGGCGAGCGTGATGTACGTCAACAACGAGATCGGCGTCATCCAGGATATCGCGGCCATCGGCGCCTTGTGCCGCGAAAAGGGCGTGATCTTCCATGTGGATGCGGCCCAGGCGACCGGGCGTGTGGACATCGATCTGGCAACGCTTCCGGTTGACCTGATGAGCCTGACCTCCCACAAGACCTACGGCCCGAAAGGCATAGGCGCGCTGTATGTGCGCCGCAAGCCGCGGGTTCGCCTGGAAGCGCAGATGCACGGTGGCGGTCATGAGCGCGGCATGCGCTCCGGCACCTTGCCGACCCACCAGATCGTGGGCATGGGCGAGGCCTACCGCATTGCCAAGGCCGAGATGCACGAGGAAAACAAACGTATTCTTGCCCTGCACGAGCGCATGCTCGCCGGCCTGAAAGACGTGGAAGAGGTCTTCCTCAATGGTCACGCCAACAAACGCGTGCCGCACAACCTCAACATGAGTTTCAATTTTGTTGAGGGTGAGTCGCTGATCATGGGCATCAAGGGCCTGGCGGTGTCCAGTGGCTCGGCCTGCACCTCCGCCAGCCTGGAACCCAGCTATGTGCTGCGTGCGCTGGGCCGCAGCGATGAGCTTGCCCACAGCAGTCTGCGCATGACGATTGGCCGCTGGAGCACCGAGGAAGAGATTGATTACGCCGTGGCAACGATCAAGGAAAACGTGGCCAAGCTGCGTGAACTGTCGCCCCTGTGGGAAATGTTCAAGGATGGCGTGGATCTCTCCACCATCCAGTGGGCCGCTCACTGACTGCGGCGGCAAAGGCTTAAAGAGGTAAACAAAATGGCATACAGCGAAAAAGTGGTGGACCACTATGAAAATCCCCGCAACGTCGGCTCATTTGAAAAAGGCGACGACACGGTAGGCACCGGCATGGTCGGCGCGCCCGCTTGCGGCGATGTCATGAAGCTGCAGATCAAGGTCAACCCGCTGACCGGCGTGATTGAAGATGCGCGCTTCAAGACCTATGGCTGTGGCTCGGCGATTGCGTCGAGCTCGCTCGTGACAGAGTGGGTCAAGGGCAAGACCCTGGACGAAGCGGCAAGCATCAAGAACAGCGCGATTGCTGAAGAGCTGGCCCTGCCGCCGGTGAAAATTCATTGTTCCATCCTGGCGGAAGACGCGATCAAGGCCGCCGTCAGCGACTACAAGCTCAAGCACGCTCACTAAATTTCAAACGACCTGCGCACCATGTCCGTTACCCTCACCGACGCCGCAGCACGGCACGTCACCCGCTATATGACCAAGCGCGGCAAGGGCGTGGGCGTGCGCCTGGGCGTCAGAACCACCGGCTGCTCCGGCCTGGCCTACAAGATCGAATACGCCGATGAAGTTGCGCCCGAAGACGTCGTGTTCGAGGACAACGGCGTGAAGGTGCTGGTCGATCCCAAAAGCATGGCGTATATCGATGGCACCCAGCTTGATTTTGTGCGCGAGGGGCTCAACGAGGGCTTCAAGTTTCTTAATCCGAATGAGCGCGACCGCTGCGGGTGCGGCGAAAGCTTTCGCGTGTAAAGCTACTGCGCGGGCGCCATGCGTCGTTGCGCGGTGCTCGCAATCCTCACGTACCCGAAGTACGTTCCGGTTGCTGCGCTCCGTGCGCCTAGCCTGACGACTGCTCGCTACGCTTTCCATCACGAAACCAGATTCTCCAGTGGCGTCCCTCCAATCCAACGACTTCGAACTGTTTGACGTTCCTGTGCAGTTTGTGCAGGATGGCGTTGCGCTGGATGCGCGCTGGAAAGAGCTGCAGCGTGAAGCGCATCCCGACAAATTTGCGGCACAGGGCGCCGCCGCGCAGCGGCTGGCGATGCAGTGGTCGGTGCGTATCAATGAGGCTTACCAGCGGCTGAAAAATCCGCTCAAGCGTGCCATCTACCTGTGCGAACTTCATGACGCACCCATCGAGGCGGAAAGCAATACCGCCATGCCTGCAGACTTCCTGATGCAGCAGATGCAGTGGCGCGAGGCGCTGGATGACGCGGAGAGCATCGAACATCTTGATGAAATTGCTGCTCAGGCCATGTCCAGCAAGGGTGAGCAGCTATCAAAAATAGAGCACCTGCTGGACATCGCCAGGGATTTTCCGGCAGCAGCCCGGCAGGTGAGAGGCCTTATGTTTATTGAGCGTTTTGCCAGCGAGGTCGATGCGCGCATCGACGCGCTGGGACAATAGATATTCTTAAAAAACAAGCGCAACCCCAGATTCATGGCCTTACTGCAAATCTCCGAACCCGGCCAGACGTCGAACCCGCACCAGCGGCGCATCGCCATCGGCATTGACCTGGGCACCACCCATTCGCTGGTGGCCAGTGTGCGCAACGGCGTGGCGGAATGCCTGCCCGATGCCCAGGGCCGTGTGATCCTGCCTAGCGTGGTGCGTTACCGCATGGACGACTCGGGCACCATGACCCGCCAGATCGGCTACGAGGCGCTGGCCGCGCAGGTCGAAGATCCGAAAAACACGATTGCCTCGGTCAAGCGTCTGATGGGGCGCGGCATGGGGGACATCGCCAGCCGCGCGCAGCTTCCCTATGAACTGATCGACAAGCCCGGCATGGTCGCCGTGCAGACCGTGGCCGGCGAAAAAAGCCCGGTCGAGGTCAGTGCCGAGATTCTGGCGACCCTGCGCTACCGGGCTGAAGACACCTTTGACGACGATGTATTCGGCGCAGTGATCACGGTGCCGGCGTATTTTGACGATGCGCAGCGCCAGGCCACCAAGGATGCCGCGCAACTGGCGGGCATCCATGTGCTACGCCTGATCAACGAGCCGACGGCTGCAGCGATTGCCTACGGCCTGGACAACGCCAGCGAAGGCGTTTACGCGATCTACGACCTGGGCGGCGGTACTTTCGACA
Source organism: Polaromonas sp. (assembly GCF_030689685.1). Taxonomy (GTDB): domain Bacteria; phylum Pseudomonadota; class Gammaproteobacteria; order Burkholderiales; family Burkholderiaceae_C; genus Polaromonas. Next base: position 22,888 of record NZ_JAUYEY010000042.1, read on the forward strand.
TCTCCATCCTGCGCCTGAGCCAGGGCGTGTTTGAAGTCGTGTCCACCGGCGGCGATTCCGCGCTGGGCGGCGACGACTACGACCGCGCGCTTGTGCAATGGGTGCTGGACAAGGCCGGTGTGGCGGCCGACACGTTGACGCCAGGCGACAAGGCGGCCCTGCTGCAGACCGCGCGGGCCTGCAAGGAGGCCCTGTCTGCTACAGATTCCGTAGCATTCTCCGCCCGTCTGACAAGGGCCAACGTGCAATTTGACATGAAAGCGGCGGACTTCGAGGCGGCCACCGCGTCGCTGACACAACGCACACTGGCCGCAGTGCGCAAGGCCCTGCGCGACGCGGAGCTGGGCAAGGACGACATCCAGGGCGTGGTGCTGGTGGGCGGCTCGACCCGCATGCCGCAAGTGCGCCGCGCGGTTGGCAGTTTTTTCGGCCGCGAGCCGCTGACCAATTTGAACCCCGATGAAGTGGTGGCGCTGGGCGCGGCGGTGTCCGCCAACCAGCTGGCGGGCAACGCTGTCGGCAGCGAGTTGTTGCTGCTCGACGTGATCCCGCTGTCGCTGGGGATTGAGACCATGGGCGGCCTGGTCGAACGCATCGTGCCGCGCAACCAGACCATCCCGACGGCGATGGCGCAGGACTTCACGACCTACCAGGACGGTCAGACCGCGCTGGCGCTGCATGTGGTGCAGGGCGAGCGCGACCTGGTGGCCGATTGCCGCAGCCTGGCACGTTTCGAGCTGCGCGGCATTCCGCCCATGGTGGCAGGCGCCGCGCGCATTCGCGTGACTTTCACGGTTGATGCCGATGGCCTGCTCAGCGTTAATGCCAAAGAGCAGGGCAGTGGTGTGGAAGCGCGCATTGATGTGAAGCCGTCTTACGGTCTGTCCGACGAGGACATTGCCCGCATGCTGCAGGAAAGTTTCTCCACCGCCCAGCAGGACATGCAGGCGCGTGCGCTGGCCGAGGCGCAAGTTGACGCCGACCGCATGCTGCTGGCGACGCAAAGTGCTCTGACCGCCGATGCCGATCTGCTGCCTGAAGCGGAGAAAACGGACATACATCGGCTGATGGCCGAACTCGCCCGGATACGTCAGCAGGGCGACGCCGCGCAGATCGAAGCTGCCGTCAAGGCGCTCGCCGATGGCACCGAAAACTTTGCCGCGCAGCGCATGAACCGCGGCATTCGCCAAGCCCTGGCCGGCAAGAACATTGCCACGGTTTGAAGAAACCGCCACACCATGCCCATCATCAAAATACTGCCCCATCCCGAATACTGCCCGAACGGCGCCGAGGTTTCTGCGCCTGCCGGCACTTCGATCTGCGAAGCGCTGCTCGACAACAAGATCAACATCGAACATGCGTGTGACATGAGCGCGGCCTGCACCACCTGCCATGTGATCGTGCGTGAGGGCTTTGCATCGCTCAACGAGCTTGATGAAACCGAGGAAGACCTGCTGGACCGCGCCTGGGGGTTGGAGCCCAACTCGCGCCTGAGTTGCCAGGCCTTGCTGGCCCAGAGCGATGTGACGGTCGAGATTCCCAAGTACTCGATCAATCACGCCAAAGAGAACCAATAGCCCCCACGTTTGCCGTTGCGTGTGCTGCGTTGCCCCCCGAGGGGGCGCATTTTCCTTGGGGCGGCCCGGCGGAAAAACATCCACCGACCCAGCGCGGCTATCATCAGAACCATGCGCCAAATCGTTCTAGACACTGAAACCACCGGACTGTCCGCAGAAAACGGCGACCGCATCATTGAAATTGGTTGCGTGGAGTTGCTGGGACGCAAACTCACCGGCAACAACAAACACTTCTACCTGAACCCGGAGCGGGACAGTCATGAGGATGCGCTGAAGGTTCACGGCATCAGCAACGAGTTTCTGCGTGACAAGCCTAAGTTCGCAGTCATTGCCGATGAGCTGCTGGCCTACCTGAGCGGGGCCGAAGTCATCATCCACAACGCGCCCTTTGACATCAGCTTTCTGAACAAGGAGCTGGAGTTGATGGACCGGCCGCCCATCACGCGGTGCGTCGCCAAAGTCACCGACAGCCTGATGATGGCCAAAGAGCTGTTTCCGGGAAAGCGCAACTCGCTCGACGCCTTGTGTGACCGCCTGGAGGTCGATAATTCCGGCCGGACCCTTCACGGCGCTTTGCTCGATGCCGAACTGCTGGCCGATGTGTATATCAACCTGACACGCGGACAGAACGCACTGGTGATGGATGTTGGCAACGCAGCCGCCGATGGCGACGCCTTCCCAGTGATGGACCTCAGCGGATTCGACTTGCCGCTGCTGCTGGCCAATGACCAGGAAATGGCGGCCCATGAAACTCTGCTGACCGACATCGACAAGGCCAGCAAGGGCAAAACAGTCTGGCGCGCCCTCGCGGGTACATGTTAAAAACCGCTATAATTCGAGGCTGACCGACAGGGCGGTTAGCTCAGGGGTAGAGCACTGCATTCACACTGCAGGGGTCGCAAGTTCGAAACTTGCACCGCCCACCAAAACACAAGCCCCAAGTCCTTGCGACTTGGGGCTTTTTTCATGTGCGCCCAGCATGGGCGCACTCTCGCGGGTGCAAGTCCCGCCGTATGTTGATCACAACGAACGAAGTGAAGCGCAACTGCATGAGGGCGACCGAGTGTGGGAAGGAAGCGTGGAGCATAAATTGCGAG
>NZ_JAUYEY010000051.1 GCF_030689685.1 Polaromonas sp.
TGACAAGTCTCCTTCAAAACCGGGGAATATTCCCCAGCTTGAAGGTTTCTCCTCAGACTCCCCGAACGCAAGCCACCCCTCAACAAAAACGCGGTGGTGGCCTGTGCGGACCCGCCACCGCGTAGCGGTTTAGTTCAACGAAAGTTGAGGGGCGCTTGGAGGCCGTAGGCCGAAAAGCGTCCCCTCGATGGAAGGGCTAGGCCGCGCTGCGAGACTCATGCGGACACGCATTTCTTGATGGTCTCCCACGTTCGCGTGGTGACCTCGCGTCCGAATGCGTTCTCGAGCAGCTTCATAAACACCGGCCCCTTGTCGCTCGGCACGTAAGCAGTGAATACCTCCCGACCAACTACGCCCAGGATTTGGGCCCCATCAGATTCAAGCGGGAGCGCGAGTTTGGGGGTGCTCGGCTCGCGCAGAAAGCTCACGACGCGCTTTGCGCCTGACGGGGCCGAGAAAGCGGTATACGGGTCTGTCTCCAACAAGCTTCGTAGAGCGTTGACTGATCGCACAATTGTGTAGAACGTGCGACCGAGTGAGTCCTGCATTGAAGCCTCTGCTTTTCGCTCAAGCGAAGATTCGGCCGCTGAGCGTGCATCGAAGACCACGTTGCCGCTGGAGAGTACGGTTCTCACGTTCGTGAAACCGGCCGCCTCGAAGGCACGCTTCAGCTCGGGCATCTTGGCATTCAGGGGACTGACCCCGCGAAGAAAAGCAACGTATCGAGGCATGATGGATTTTGCGCGGTCTAATTAATGTATAGAGCAAGGTCTGCTCGATAAACTGGCCCGTACTCGATATTCTGGACCTACCAAATACGCACAAGTCCTTATTCTTAAAAGAATATTCCATCTTTACCGGTGCTCCTCAGCCAAATAAATAAGCGCCAAACCCTGCAGCCGCAAGTTTAGGCGCTGCTGGTAGCACCGCGCATCTCCCATTTGAACGGCCCCCTTTTTTCCCGGGGGGCCTCAAATCCCCTTGGATCGTTAATGGCAAAACAAGCAAACCTTAATTTGCATCAATAATTCCTATAATTTCAGTAACTCCTGAAAATACAGTAGGTCAAATCATGAACATCGCCCCCCTGACCCAGCGCTTTGTTTTGCACTTCGGCGAAATGGGCAGCCGCTGGGGCATCAACCGCACCGTCGGCCAGATTTATGCGCTGCTGTATGTCTCGCCGCGCGCGCTCAATGCCGACGAGATTGGCGAGGCGCTGGCTTTCTCGCGCTCCAACGTCAGCATGGGTTTGAAAGAGTTGCAGTCCTGGAATCTGGTGCGGCTGCAACACCTGCCCAACGACAGGCGCGAGTACTTTCAGGCGCCGGAAGACGTGTGGGCGATCTTCCGCACGCTGGCTGAAGAGCGGCGCAAACGCGAGATTGATCCCACGCTGTCGATGTTGCGCGACGCGCTGATGGAAGAAGGCGTGACGGGTGACGATGTTCACGCCCAGGCGCGGATGCGGCAAATGCATGACTTGATTGAACTCATGACGGGCTGGCTGCAAGAGGTGCAGAAGATGGACTCAGCGACTTTGGCCAGTTTGATGAAAATGGGGGCCAAAGTCGCCAAGCTGCTGGAGGCCAAGGACAAGGTGGCGACCACCCTCGGCTTAAAGGCGGTAGTGGTAAAAAATGCATCCTTCTAAAACGGTGTTTTGTCTGTCACCGCGGGCTCGACCCGGGATCCAGTCCAATTTCTATGCAGCATGCCGAGGGAACTGGATTGCGGGTCAGGCCCGCAATGACAGATCTATACAAACTTGACCGGAACTCACCATGGAAAACCTTGACGCATTCCTGCTGGCGCGGATCCAGTTTGCGGCCAACATCACGTTTCACATCCTGTTCCCCACCATCAGCATCTCGCTGGGCTGGGTGCTGCTGTTTTTCAAGCTGCGTTTTGTCAAGACCGGCCAGCAGCACTGGATGGACGCCTACCAGTTCTGGGTGAAAATTTTCGCGCTGACTTTTGCGCTGGGTGTGGTCAGCGGCATCACCATGAGCTTCCAGTTTGGCACCAACTGGCCGGGCTACATGGAAAAAGTCGGCAACATTGCCGGGCCGCTGCTGGCCTATGAGGTGCTCACTGCGTTTTTCCTGGAAGCCACCATGCTGGGCGTGATGCTGTTCGCGCGAGAACGTGTCAGTGAGCGCATGCACACCATCGCTACCTTGTTGGTGGCCGGTGGCACCACGCTGTCGGCCTTCTGGATCCTGGCGCTCAACTCCTGGATGCACACGCCGGCCGGGTTTGAGATGATCAATGGCCAGGCGCATGTGACGAGCTGGCTTGAAGTTATCTTTAACCCGTCCTTCCCCTACCGTTTCACCCACATGATGCTGGCCTCGGGGCTGACGGTGGCGTTTCTGGTGGCGGGTATTTCGGCTTACCGCTGGCTGCGTGATGACAAAAGCGCCGAGGTGTTGGCCAGTCTCAAAACCGGCATCTACCTAGCCGCCATGCTGATTCCGCTGCAGATCATCGCAGGCGATTTGCACGGCCTGAACACGCTGGAGCACCAGCCGGCCAAACTGGCGGCGATGGAGGGCATCTGGAAAACCCAGAAGGGCGCACCGGCCATTCTGTTTGCGCTGCCCGATGAGAAGGCCAAGGAAAACCGCTACGAAATTGCCATTCCGAAACTCGCCTCGCTCTACCTGACCCATTCGTGGGACGGAGAGATCAAGGGCCTGGACCAGTTTGAAGGCAAACACCCGCCAGTGGCGCCAGTGTTCTGGGCTTTTCGCATCATGGTTGGCATGGGGCTGTTGATGCTCGTTGTGAGTTGGGCCAGTGCCTTTCAGCTCGCACCCTGGAGAAATAGAGCCCCCACGCTTGTCGCTTCGCGAGCCTCCGGCAATTCGCTGCCCCTTGCACCAGGAACAGGGGCGCTGCGCCTGCGGGCCGGCGAAGCCGGACCCGCGGCCCTGGCTGGTGAAGAGGTTGTCCCCCCGCGGGAGTTGAAGCGCTGGCAACTGCGCATGCTGGTGGCCATGACCTTTGCCGGCTGGGTCGCGCTGATCGCCGGCTGGTATGTCACCGAAATTGGCCGCCAGCCCTGGCTGGTCACGGGTGTGCTGACCACAGCCGAGGCGGCCTCCCAAGTGTCGGCGCCGCGTATTGCACTGACGCTGGCCTTGTACCTCACGCTGTACGCGGCGCTGATTGTGGCTTATATCTCGGTGGTGTTTTACCTGGCGCGCCACAAGACACACGCCGACAAACCGTTTGGCGACGACAACACCGCCGGCGACACGGAGAAGCAACTCAACGTCGTCAACTACCCGGGGAAAGAAGGAGGCGCCCATGCTTGACCTCGCTCCCGACCTGACGCAGGCCGCTGGCTGGATGCCGATTGTTTTTCTGGCGGTCATGGGCCTGGCCATGCTGGCCTATGTGATTCTTGACGGCTACGACCTGGGCGTGGGTGTGCTGATGCGCCGCGCCAGCGACGACGACAAGGACAGCATGATTGCCAGCATTGGCCCCTTCTGGGACGCCAACGAGACCTGGCTGGTGCTGGGTGTGGGCATCATGCTGACGGTGTTTCCGATGGCGCACGGCGTGATTCTGGGTGCGCTGTATCTGCCGGTCGCTTTCATGCTGATTGGCCTGACTCTGCGTGGTGTGGCCTTTGACTTCCGCGTCAAGGCGCGGGCCGCGCACAAGCCGCTGTGGAACCGCCTGTTCTACGGCGGCTCGCTGCTGGCGAGCTGGTCCCAGGGCTACATGTTGGGTTCGCTGATCACCGGTTTTGCCGATACCTGGTGGACCATGCTGTTCAATGCCGTGATCGGGCTGGCGCTGGTGGCAGCTTATTGCCTGCTCGGTGCGGGCTGGCTGATCATCAAGTCAGAAGGCGCGCTGCAACTGCACGCGGTGCGCTGGGCGCGCGCCAGCCTGCTGTTCACCATGGTCGGCGTGGCCGCCATTTCAATCGCCACGCCGCTGGTCAGTCCCAGCATTTTTGACAAATGGTTTTCGTTTCCCAACATCGTGCTGCTGATACCGATTCCGGCGGCCACAGCGGTGTTGTTTGCAGTGATCTTCCGCAGCCTGCAGCGCCTGCCGGTACGCCTGGCCGCAGGCAATGAATACGGCGCCTGGGTGCCGTTTGGTGCCACGGTCGGTGTGTTTTTGCTGGCGTTCTACGGCCTGGCCTACAGCCTGTTTCCGTGGCTGGTGATTGACCGCATCACGATCTGGCAGGCCGCGACCGCACCGGCGGCCATGGGCGTGATTCTGGTGGGTGCGACGGTGGTGCTGCCCATGATCATTGGCTACACGGTGTTTGCCTACCGTGTGTTCTGGGGCAAAAGCGCGGCGCTGAAGTATTAGGTCAACGCTCGTCGTAGCTGATGGACAGGCTGTCACTCAGCGGCCTGGCCTGGCAGCTCAGCACAAAGCCTTTTTCGACTTCCCAGTCTTCGAGCGTATAGTTTTTCTCCATCGCCACCTGGCCTTCAGTCACCTTGGCGCGGCAGGTGCAGCAGACGCCGCCCCTGCAGCTGTAGGGCAGGTCCAGGCCCGCAGCCAGCGCCACGTCCAGCACCTTCTCATGCGCGAACATGCGCAGCGCGTGGGCCTTGCCGTCGAGTTGCACCGACAAGTGGATGGGGCCGGGTACTGCGCTTTTTATAGAGCTATTTTGGCCACTAGCCCTTATCCCACCTGCGTAATTAGCTCCTGATTTGATAGCATCAGCGGTTGGCGACCCGCTTAGAAAACGTTCTGCGTGGATGTGCGCCCTGGGCACACCGGCGGCCAGCAGGGCCTGCTCACAGCCTTCAATCATGGCTTCGGGGCCACAGATAAAAGTTTCGTCAATGCTGGCAGCGGGGATCAGGCTGGCCAGCAATTCGCTGACCTTGGCCGCATCAAGTCGACCATTGAACAGGGCCACCTCCTGCGCCTGGCGCGACAGCAGGTGAATCAGGCTCAGGCGCGCCGGGTAGCGGTCTTTCAGGTCCTGTAGCGCTTCATTGAACAGGATGGAGCTGCTGCGCTGGTTGCAGTACACCAGCGTGAAGGTGGAGCCGGATTCGCCGGCCAGTGTGCTGGCGATGATGGACAGCAGCGGTGTGATGCCCGAGCCCGCTGCCCAGCCCACGCGGTGCACCGCGCCGCTCAGGCGCGGCGTGAAGCGGCCCTCGGGCTGCATCACATCCAGCGTGTCGCCGGGTTGCAGGCGGGTGGCCCAGTTGGAAAAGACGCCGCCTTCGACCGGCTTGATGCCGACTTCAATCTCCTGCGTGGCTGCCAGGTGCTGGGTGCTGCTACAGATAGAATAACTGCGGCGCACGGATTCGCCGCCTATCTGCGCCTTCAGTGTGAGGAACTGGCCCGGCGTGAAGCGGAACACATCCTGCAGCTCGGGCGGGATTGCAAAGCTGATGGCTACTGCGCCAGCGGCTTCGGGCGTGACGCGTGAAATGGTGAGTGAATGGAAGTAGGACATGTGAAGTCAGTTGCCGGTGTTCTCTTGACCAGTCGGGGCTGCGGAGACGGCTTTGCCGGGCCGCAGGCGCAGCGCCCCCTCGGGGCTGGAACCTGCGGCTCCAAACCTGCTTGAGCAGGTTTGGACAGGCGACAGAAGCGAAGCCTCTGGCGAGCGGCGGCCTGCAAGGTGCAGAGAGCTACACGGAGTGAGAGAACGTGGGGGCATCAATAACTTTTGAAATAGTCAAACGGCTCCAGGCAATCCAGGCACTTGTACAAGGCCTTGCAGGCGGTCGAGCCGAAGTGCGAGGTTTCTGTGGTGTTGACCGAGCCGCATTGCGGGCAGGCCACCGCATCAACGGCAGACTTGCGGGCTGTAAAGCGGATCACCCTGTCGCTGTCGGGCGTGGTGGTGTGCGGCGGCGCAATGCCGTAGCTGCGCAGCTTTTCCTTTGTCGCCGGGCTGATCCAGTCGGTGGTCCAGGCGGGTGCGAGCTGGGTGGTGATGCGGGCCGTGATGTGTTGCTGGGCCAGCACGGCGTGGATGTCGTCCTCAATTTGCCCCATGGCCGGGCAGCCGCTGTAGGTGGGCGTGATGATGATTTCCACCCCTGCGCTGGTGTGGCGTACATCGCGCAGAATGCCCAGCTCGCGGAGGGACACCACCGGAATTTCCGGGTCGGGCACGGCTTCCAGCGCGTCCCAGATCGCTTGCACGGTGTTCACCACATCACCTTGTCACCACCGCGCCTGGGGGTGCGCGCGCGCCAGGCTTTGCATGTCAGCCAGCAGCGGCGCCAGGTGCGCGCTGTGCTGGCCGTTTTTGCCCTGTGGCGGTTTCGCCATGACACGCGGGCGTTGCAGGCCTGCTTCTTCCAAAGCGTCGTTGACCAGTTCGTCCCAGCGGGTTTGCAGCATCGCCATACCAGCAGCAGTCTCTGGAGTTGCTATTGTTTCGATAGCTGCTTGCGCCCAGTACTCGTGGGTGTAAGGCATTAAATGGTTCACAGCCGACTGGCTGCGGGCATGCGACTCGGCGGTGCCGTCGCCCAGGCGCACCAGCCAGTCGCGCGAGTGGCGAAAGTGGTAACGCACTTCTTTGAGCGACTTGCCGGCAATCGCTGCCAGTTGCGTGTCTGTCGATGTTTGCAGCGCCTCCCACAGCAGCAGCATGAGGGCGCTGTAGAAAAAATTGCGGGTGATGGTCACCGCGTAGTCGCGCTCCGAGCTGCTGGAGGCATGCGGCAGTTCGAGCAGCGTGAAGTTGCGAAAGTCCCCAGCGTCACGAAAGTAGGCCAGCGTGTCTTCGGTGACGAGTTCGCCTGCAGCCTCTTCACCAGCCGGGGCCGCGGAACCTGCTTTGCCGGGCCGCAGGCGCAGCGCCCCCTCGGGGGGCAGCGAACCACACGAAGTGGGGAGCGTGGGGGTATAAATTTTAGCCGCATGCTGGTACAACATCCGCGCCTGGCCTATCAGGTCCAGGCTCATGTTGGCCAGGGCGATGTCTTCTTCAAGCACCGGGCCGTTGCCGCACCACTCGGCATTGCGCTGGCCCAGCACCAGTGCGTTGTCGGCCAGGTGCAGCAGGTAGTCCAGCGGCGCGGTGACGGGTGTTGCCAGCGCAGCCATCACATGTGGCCCACTTCATCGGGGATGTTGTAGAAGCTGGGGTGGCGGTAAATCTTGTCGGCCATAGGCTCAAAAAACGCGGGTTTGTCATCAGGCTCGCTGGCGGTGATGGTGCTGGAGGGCACGACCCAGATGCTCACGCCTTCCTGGCGCCGGGTGTAGACATCACGCGCCATTTGCAGCGCCTGCTGCGCATCGGTGGCATGCAGGCTGCCGCAGTGTTTGTGTTCAAGACCCTGCTTGCTGCGCACAAACACTTCCCAGAGAGGCCAGTCGCGCTGCACTACTCCCTCTCCCTCTGGGAGAGGGTTGGGGTGAGGGCTCTTGCTCATGCGGCCTCCTTCAAAAGGCGCGCTTGCTGTTTGGCGGCATACGCCTGCGCCGCATCACGCACCCACTGTCCGTCCTCATGCGCTTTCACGCGATTGGCCAAGCGTTCCTTGTTGCAGGGGCCGTTGCCGCCCACCACGGCCCAGAAATCGTCCCAGTCGATGGCGCCATAGCTGTGCTGCTGGCGCTCGTCGTTCCATTTCAGATCGGGGTCGGGCAGGGTCACGCCCAGTACCGCAGCCTGCGGCACGGTGGCATCCACAAACTTCTGGCGCAAATCGTCGTTGGAAATGCGTTTGATGCCCCAGCGCATGCCCTGCGCGCCATGGGTGCTGTCGGCATCGGGTGGCCCGAACATGGCCAGCACCGGCCACCACCAGCGGTTCACCGCGTCCTGCACCATGGCGCGCTGCTCGGGTGTGCCCTGCATTTGCACCATCAGGCTTTCAAAGCCCTGGCGCTGGTGAAAACTTTCTTCCTTGCAGATACGGATCATGGCGCGCGCATACGGGCCGTAGGAGCAGCGGCAGAGCGGCACCTGGTTCATGATGGCCGCACCGTCAACCAGCCAGCCAATCACGCCGACATCGGCCCATTGCAAGGTCGGGTAGTTGAAGATGGAGCTGTATTTGGCCTTGCTGGTGTGCAGTGCGTCCAGCAGCTGATCGCGCGATGTGCCCAGGGTTTCAGCCGCCGAATACAGGTACAGGCCGTGGCCGCCTTCGTCCTGCACCTTGGCCAGCAAAATCGCCTTGCGCTTGAGCGAGGGTGCGCGCGAAATCCATTGGCCTTCGGGCTGCATGCCGATGATTTCGCTGTGCGCGTGCTGGCTGATCTGGCGCACCAGGGTGCGGCGGTAGGCCTCGGGCATCCAGTCCTGCGGCTCGATTTTCTGGTCAGCGTCAATCTTTTCGTCAAAGCGGGTTTGCAGCGCGTCGGGCGCTGATGGCACGGCCGCTAGCGCGGGCGCCGATGCATCGGGCACGTCAAGGGATTGGGTATACATGCTTGTCTCCTGTCGCTAGGGCTCGCTGAACCTTCGGTTTTGCAACAGTATATCAATTAACCGACCGTTCGGTCGGTTAATTGCGGTTGGGCGAGCAGGCTGGTTTCAGGCGACGCGCGCCAGGTCGGTCAGCAGGTCGTCGGCCGAGGTGCAAGGTACCAGCGGGTTCTGGCCATGAGACGGTTCGCTTCGGTGGCGGCCAGGGTGTCAAAACCTTCGAGCTTCAAGAGGCGGACGTTGTTGCCTCGGATGTCATCGTCGTCCTCGATCACCGGAACCAACGCCATGGCCCTGTCCTTGCTGCCTCCGGTATCAGCCGCCGTGTTCCAGCGTGAAACCTGCGTTACGGTCCTGCCCCAGGCGCGCCACCATCTGCGGCAGGGCGGCCTGCAGGTCGGCCTTCAGCGTATGCGGTGGGTTGATCACAAACATGCCGCTGGCCGGCAGGCCGGGCCGCTTCACATCGCCGGCTTCGTCGGTCGTCAGTTTGCTGGACTTGACGGTCAGGGTCGCGTTGAGCCAGCTGCGGCCAGCCTTGACCGCCAGGGTTTTGAGCTTGCGCGGCAGGTCGTGCGCTTCGGGGCGCGGAATGATGGGGTACCAGACCACATAGGTGCCGGTGGCAAAACGCTTGACGGCGTCGGCCATGCAGACCACCACCCGCGCATAGTCGGTCTTGATTTCGTAGCTCGGGTCGCACAGCACCATGGCGCGGCGCGCCGGCGGCGGCAAAAAGGTTTTCAGCACCTCAAAGCCGTCCTCGCGCGTGACGCTGACCTGCCGGCCCGCGCCGAGCTGCTCGATGTTGCCGGTCAGCGACTTGAAATCGGTGGGATGCAGTTCGAACAACTTGAGCTTGTCGCGGCCGCTGAGGAACTTTTGCGCGATGAAGGGCGAGCCGGGGTAAATCTTGAGCTGGGCCGGGTCGCCGGTTTCCGCAAAAGCCTGGTTCAGGCTGCGCAGCAGGTCAACGTAATCCTGCAGAGCCGGCGCTAGCGGCTGCACAGCGGGCGCCTTCGTTTTTTTAGATGCTATTATTTTAATAGCTGGTTGCCCTTGACCGACGTGGGCTGGAGGCGTATTTGGCACTGAAATCAAGCGAAAAATACCGTCTTTGGCCTCACCGCTGGTTTCGGTGTAATCCCCGTCAAGCCGGTACAGGCCGGCACCCGCATGGGTGTCGAACACGGTCAGCGCCGTGTCTTTCTGGGTCAGGTACTTCATCAACGCGATCAGCGTGGTGTGCTTGAGCACGTCGGCATGGTTGCCGGCATGGAAGGCGTGGCGATAACTAAACATGGCGCTATGGTAACGGGCAGGGGATTTTGTCCGGTTAAAAGGAGGCCGGTTGGAGCTTGTTTCTGAAATTTGTACCCGCCGCCTTGCGGCATCCCACCAGTTTTGTATAATCGAAGGCTTCGCAGCGATTGGCTGGCCCCGCGGCGAGGCTTAGACACCACCTAAGAGGTTTCCATCAGAGAAACACCGACCGTGGAAAAGGGCTGCTCAAACCAACTTTAGAAGTAACTCCATGACAACTTTCAGCGCAAAACCCGCTGACGTGGTGCATGAGTGGTTTGTGATTGACGCGACCGACAAGGTCCTCGGACGAGTAGCCAGCGAAGTTGCTCTCCGTTTGCGCGGCAAACACAAGGCCATTTATACGCCCCACGTCGATACCGGTGACTTCATCGTCATCATCAACGCAGCCCAGCTACGTGTCACCGGCGCCAAGTCGACCGACAAGATCTACTACCGCCATTCCGGTTATCCCGGCGGCATCTCGGCGACCAATTTCAAGGACATGCAGGCCAAGCACCCCGGCCGCGCGCTTGAAAAAGCCGTCAAGGGCATGTTGCCCAAAGGACCGCTGGGTTACGCCATGATCAAAAAACTCAAGGTGTACGGTGGTGCCGAGCACCCGCACACTGCCCAGCAGCCCAAAGTGCTTGAGATTCCAGCTTTATCGAACGGGGTGGCCAAATGATTGGTGATTGGAACAATGGCACCGGCCGTCGCAAATCCAGCGTCGCCCGCGTGTTCATCAAAAAAGGCACTGGCAAGATCACCGTCAACGACCGTGACATCCAGACCTTCTTCGGTCGCGAAACGTCGATCATGATCTGCAAGCAGCCGCTGCACCTGACCAACCATGTCGAAACCTTTGACATCATGGTCAACGTCCACGGCGGCGGTGAGTCCGGCCAGGCCGGCGCGATACGCCACGGCATCACCCGTGCGCTGATCGACTACGACACCACCCTCAAGCCGGTTCTGAGCCAGGCCGGGTTTGTGACACGTGATGCACGTGAAGTCGAACGTAAAAAGGTCGGTTTCCGCTCGGCACGCCGCCGCAAGCAGTTCAGCAAGCGTTAATTCGTTTCGCTGTTCCCGAAAAAGCCGTCCGGTTTGCGCCTGGCGGCTTTTTTCATGGATTGTCGCCGGACGGACGCGGACGCAAATCCTTACCCGCTTATAGGCGGTTGCGGGTTCATCTGCGTGCACAATGCACCTCCCAACATAAAAACCGCAGGGTCTGCCTTTGAAGTTTCGCCTGTTTCGCCGCCGTCTGACCATCAGCTCCCCGCGCATGGCGATACGCACTTCCATGCCCTGGCCGTTGCGCTGGGCGCTGGGCGCGATGATGCTTGGTTTTTCTGCCGCCATTGCGCTGTGGACCTTTGAGCTCGGCGTCAGCATTGCCGGACTGGACAAGGCCGCCAAGCTCGAATTGAGCAAGCTGCGTGAAGAAGTTGCGAAGCTTCGCTCTGAACGCGACAAATCGCAATCGATCGCCAACATTTCAGGCAGTCTGCTGACGGCCGAGAAAGCTGCGCAGGAAAAGATGGTGGGCCAGATCAAGCAACTGGAGTCGGAGAACCGGCTGCTGCGTGATGACCTGGGGTTTTTCGAGAAGCTGCTGCCGGCCGGCGGGGCCGACAGCGCAGCCATTCGGGGCCTGCAGGCCGAAAAGCTGTCTGACATGCAACTCAAATGGCAGGTGCTGGTGATTCAGCCCGTACGCGATGCGCCGGTATTTAACGGCAAGCTGGAGTTGACGTTCAGCGGCACGCTGGCCGGAAAGCCCTGGACCACCGGTTTGTCCGGTGGTCCGCAAACTTTACAGTTCAAACAGTACCGGCGCGTGGAAGGTGTTCTCGACTTGCCGCCCCAAGCCGTGGTACAAACGATTACAGCCAAACTCGTCGAAGGAACCGCCACGCGTTCCGTGCAAGCCATCAAGTTGTAGTGTTGATGCAAGACAGGAATTTCCCCATGTTCGGTAAAAAAGCCCAGCCCTCTATTCGCAGCCTGATCGCTCAGGGTAGCTGTATTGAAGGCAATCTCAAGTTCACCGACGGCTTGCGCATTGACGGCGAAGTGATTGGTGACATACGTGCCAACGAAGGCAGCCCCAGCATTCTGGTGATCAGCGAGACGGCCTGTGTCACCGGCCATATTCACGCCGACCACGTCATCATCAACGGCCGCGTGGTTGGCCCTGTGCACGCGTCAGAACTGCTTGAGTTGCAGCCCAAGGCCAAAATCCAGGGCGATATCGCCTACAAGGCGCTTGAAATGCACCAGGGCGCGGTCATCTTTGGGCAGTTGCGGCCCACCAACCACGAGGTGGGCGACAAGCCCCTGTTGACGCTGGCGGCCAACAACGTCGAAAAAACACGGGACGAAGTCTCTGTCAGCGGCTTCGGGCGCCTCTAAGTCAGCGTGCGCCTTATGGTTGATCGAATTGCTGTACTATAAATTGATTGATTTGTGAAGAACGGAGTTTCCCATGAGCGCAGTTGCTGAAAACATCCAGACCCAGATGCCCGATCCATTTGTCTTTACCGACAGCGCGGCGGCCAAAGTGGCAGACCTGATTGCCGAGGAAGGCAACCCGGACCTGAAACTGCGCGTGTTTGTTCAGGGTGGCGGTTGTTCCGGCTTCTCCTATGGCTTCACGTTTGACGAGATCACCAACGAAGACGACACCACCATGACCAAGAACGGTGTGTCGCTGTTGATTGACGCCATGAGCTACCAGTACCTGGTCGGCGCCGAGATCGACTACAAGGACGACCTCGAAGGCGCCCAGTTCGTGATCAAGAACCCGAATGCCACCAGCACCTGCGGCTGCGGTTCCAGCTTTTCTGCCTGATAGCGCAGATCAAGCACCTTTAAAAAGCCGCCGAAAGGCGGCTTTTTTGTTGTCAGCCTTTTCAGCGCTCGCTGGGCCGGCCTGCAACCGTCAGGCCGGGTAAATCGCTCCCAGCACCCGCAGCCCGGCAGCCCCAGTCACGCTGGGCAGGTTACCGGCCTGGCGCAGAACCGCCTGGCGCGCCAGCCAAGCAAATGCTGCGGCTTCGACCTGCAACGGCGGCAGGCCCTGCAACTCCGACGATTCAACCCGCAATTGCGGCAAGCTTGCCTGCAGGCGCTGCATCAGATGCTGGTTGAAGGCACCCCCGCCACAGACAATCAGCAATTTGCTATCTTTTGCATAGCTGTTGATGCCCGCTACACATGGGCTGACAGTGAATTCGGTCAATGTATTCTGGATATCTTCAGGGCGTTCGCGGGAAAAGGCGGCCAGCTTGTGATCCAGCCAAGCCGCGCTGAAAAGATCGCGACCGGTGCTTTTCGGAGGCGGTAGAGCGAAGTAGAGGTCGTCGAGCAGGCTGGCCAGCAGGGCCGGGATCAGCTTGCCGCTGGCAGCCCAGGCGCCGCTGGCGTCGAACGCCTGGCCAGTGTGCCGCTGGCACCAGGCGTCCATCAGGGCGTTGCCCGTGCCGCAGTCAAAGCCCTGCACGGCTCTTGTGCCTTTAGGCGGCAACACGCTCAGGTTGGAGATACCGCCAAGGTTCAGCACGCACACGGTGGCATCCTCCTGGCCAAACACGCCCTGGTGAAAAGCCGGTGCCAGCGGCGCGCCCTGGCCACCCGCCGCCAGGTCGCGGCTGCGAAAATCGGCGACCACAGGCAAGCCAGTCAGCTCTGCCAGCAGGGCCGGGTTGTTGAGCTGAAGGGTGTAGGCGGCATGGGAAGCCTGGGAAGCCTGGGAAGCCTGGGAAGGGCCGGGTGGCGGCTGGTGCCTGACGGTTTGCCCGTGCGCGCCGACGGCCTGCACATGGCTGGCTGGGACCCCCTGGGCAGCGCCCTGGTCCAGCAGCGCTTTGACGACGCGGGCGTAGACCACCGCCAGTTGGTTAGCGGCCAGGGCCGCGCGGTGCAGCTCGTTGTGACCGGGGGCGTTCAGCGCCAGCAGTTCGGCGCGAAAGTCATCCGAAAAAGACTCGGTAGCCGTCGCGATCACCTGCGGCTTGCCGCCCAGAAAATCAACCAGTACGCCGTCCGCGCCATCGAGGGAGGTGCCTGACATCAGGCCGATGTAGTGATTGAGCATGCAGCCATTTTGCCGCATGGCAGCATGCACCCGTGGCAGAGACTTGGCGTCGGTGAGCGACCGTGGGGGGCAACTATTCCGCGCGGGTCTGAGTGATCGTCGCTGCCGCCTGAAGCTGGCTTTTCACGCCGGCAGCCAGTTCGCGGAATGCGGGCATGGCTGCCGCAGACAGCGCAATGGTTTCGCTTTGCTTGGCTATCGTCATCGGGTCCTGGTGGACACCGTTGACGCGAAATTCAAAATGCAGGTGCGGGCCGGTGGCCCAGCCGGTCGCGCCGACCAGGCCAATGGTCTGGCCCTGGCTGACATTCTGGCCGCGCTGTACCGAGATTTTGCTCAGGTGCGCATACACGGTCTCGTGGCCGTTGCGGTGCTTGATGAAAACCACATTGCCGTAGCCGTTTTGCATACCGGCAAACTCGACCACACCGTCACCGACAGTGCGTGCCGGGGTGCCGGTGGCGGCCGCGAAATCAGTGCCCAAATGCGCGCGCCACTTTTGCAGGATGGGATGAAAACGCATGGAAAAGCCACTGCTGACGCGCGAGAACTCGACCGGTGAGCTCAGGTAGACGCGGCGCAGGCTCTGGCCGTCCAGGGTGTAATAGCCGCCCTTGTTCTGCGCGCCCGCACCCTGGCCGGGGGTCTGGAACCACATGGCCTGGTAAGTTTTGCTGGCATTGACGAACTCGGCCGACAGCACGCGGCCGGTGCGCAAGGCTTCGCCGTCGGCTTCCAGGGTTTCATACACCACGTTGAAGCGGTCGCCCTTGCGCAGGTCGCGCCGGAAATCGATATCGCCCGAAAAAATTTCAGCGACTTGCACTGCAACGGCGTCGGGAATGCGGGCCTCATCGGTCGCCGCAAACAGCGAGGTCTGGATGTTGCCGCTGGCCAACCGCGCCGATGCTGCGTAGGGCGCCGTCTCAATGCGTGAACTCAGGCCCGCCGCGCTGCGTTCGATCACCAGGCGTTTGAACAGGGCTTCATCGTCGGTGGGCCAGCGCATGCTGAGCTTGAGCAGTTGCTGGCTGTCGCTGGCTTCGACCGTGACGGTCTTACCTGGGCGGCCTGCCAGGATAAGGCGTGCATTGGCATCGCTGCGCAAAAAAACCGAGGCGGAGGCATCGTCAATGTTCAGTCGCCTGAGCAGGGCGTCGGCAGTATCGCTGCTGCGGGTGGTGTCGGTGCGAAACAATGAGTAGCGAAAATCGCCCAACACCTCGGTCTGGCTTTCCGTGGGCAGGGCTTGAACGGCTTCCAGCACCTGGCGCACGGGCAGATCGGCTGCGTCAGGTGCGAGTGGGGCCACGCCGAAAGCGGTCACGCCTGTGCCGAGCAACAGGGCAGCCAATGTGCCTGTGATCCTTTTCGGGTGACGGTGAAAAAAAGCGGTGACGACTTGCAGGCCGTATGAGAGATCGTTCTTGATCAAAACTGAATTTCCCAACTTAGAGAGCCGTCAGGCAACAACAAGAAGCCCGGTGACGGCGGATGAAAATGATGTGCCGCCGGAAAAAACGTGGGCGGACGACAATTTAGAATGGGTTTGCAACTTGTGGGCCAGCCAGCACTGGCGCCTAACCATGGCAGAAACGCGAGTATATCTGTCAGACAACCGCCCGACATGTGAAAACCCTTATGAATCAAGAGCTTGTTACAAATTTCCTGGTCACTGACCGTGTCAGGGAGGCCATGGCGGTGTCCTTGCGCGGCTGTGAAGAGCTGATTCCTGAAGACGAGTGGCTCAAAAAACTGGCCCGCTCCGAGGCCACCGCTACGCCGCTGCGCATCAAATTGGGGCTGGACCCGACCGCGCCTGACATTCATGTCGGCCATACCGTGGTTCTGAACAAAATGCGCCAGTTGCAGGATCTGGGGCACACAGTGATCTTTTTGATCGGTGACTTCACCTCACTGATTGGTGATCCGTCCGGGCGCAACACCACCCGGCCGCCGCTGACCCCCGAGCAAATCAAGGCCAATGCCGAGACCTATTACCGACAGGCTTCGATGGTGCTCGACCCGGCGCGCACCGAGATTCGCTACAACAGCGAATGGAGTGACCCGCTGGGTGCGCGCGGCATGATTGCCCTGGCCGCCAAATACAACGTGGCCCGCATGATGGAGCGCGACGATTTCAACAAGCGTTTCAAGGCCGGCCAGTCTATTAGCGTGCACGAGTTTTTGTACCCGCTGATGCAGGGTTACGACTCGGTGGTATTAAAGAGCGACCTGGAACTGGGTGGTACCGACCAGAAATTCAACCTGCTCATGGGCCGCCACCTGCAGGCCGAATACGGCCAGGAGCCGCAGTGCATTTTGACCATGCCGCTGCTTGAAGGGCTGGACGGCGTGGAAAAAATGTCCAAGAGCAAGAACAACTACATTGGCATTTCCGAAGACGCCAACACCATGTTTGCCAAGGTGTTGTCGATCTCCGACGTGTTGATGTGGAAGTGGTACACCTTGCTGAGCTTCAAAAGCGAAGCCGATATCGCCGCGCTTAAAAAAGAGGTGGAGGCTGGTCGCAACCCCAAAGAGGCCAAGGTGGCGCTGGCCAAAGAAATCACCGCGCGCTTTCATTCCGCAGCAGCCGCTGACGCAGCAGAGCAGGACTTCATCAACCGCAGCAAAGGCGGCGTTCCGGACGAAATTCCTGAAATCAGCCTGAGCGGCGCTCCGCTGGGCATTGCCGCTTTGCTCAAAATGGCCAGCTTGGCCACTTCAACCGGCGACGGCAACCGGCTGATCGAAGGCGGCGGGGTGCGTGTGGACTCCAGCGTGGTCAGCGACAAGGCGCTCAAACTGTCTGCCGGGGTGTATGTGGTGCAGGTTGGCAAGCGCAAGTTTGCGCGCGTGACCCTGACATAAGGGCCGCCTGACATGGCGTGAAGATCTGATTTGTACAGGCAGTGTACAATCTATCCACATGATTACCAACATCGATATTGATGAGGCTGTTGTGGCTGAGGCCATGCGGCTGTCGGGTGCACGTACCAAACGTGAGGTGGTGGACCGCGCCCTGCGCGAGATGGTCGCGCGCGCCACACGACCCTCGGTGCGTGAGTTGTTTGGCATAGGCGGTGTGGACGCTGACTACGACCCCAAGGCGCCGTGGGCACGCGGTGTCGAAGTCGGGCAAAACCGGGTGGAACAACCGCGTGCCATCTACCCGGTGGCCGCCCAACCCAGCGCCAAAAAACCCTCCAGCCCGATCAAGCCCGCCCGACCCAGGAAGAGCTGATGCTGCTGGTCGATTCCTCGGTCTGGATTGACTGGCTGCACGGGGCTGACACCGACGCGGTTCGTTTTGTTCAAGAGCGCGAGGCGCACGAAGAACTGGCGCTCACGCAGATGATTTACCTGGAGGTGCTGCAAGGTATCAGCTCCGAGCGCCAGTTTGCCGCGACCCGCCGGGTGCTGGGCGCGCAGACCCTGCTGCAGCCACTGGATGCGCTGGAGACTTTTGAGGCGGCAGCGCAGCTGTATCGGCGTGCGCGGAAGAAAGGCTTGACGATCCGTAAATCAACCGACTGCCTGATTGCGGCCATGGCTATCGAGCATGAAGCCATGCTGGTGCACAACGACCGCGATTTTCTGGCACTGGCGCAGGCAGCGCCAGCGCTTGTGATCTATCCGAACCGCGCCTTTTCGCCCAGGCACTGAGGCGTTTTCTGCCTTATCTGGCGCCTGCCTTTTCCAGCATCTGCACCATCGCGGTGTAGCCACGCGACCGGGCCAGTTGCAGCGGCGTGTTGCCCTGCCGGTCGGTCAGTTGCAGGCGGGCACCCGCGTCTATCAGCGCTTTGAGCGTGACCTTATGCCGGGCGCCACCGTCGCCCAGCACCACCGCTTCAATCGCCGCTGTCCAGTGCAGGTTGTTCACATGGTCCAGCGGCGCGCCGGCAGCAATCAGCTGTTTGACGACACCATCATGGCCCAGATGCGCAGCGGCAATCAGCGCGGTGCCGTCGTAGCGACTGGTGACCTGCCTGGCGCTGGCGCCGAGTGACAGCAACACGCGCAGCGTGTCTTCATCGTCAGCGACCGAGGCAATCGTCACGCCGTCGTAGCGGTCCTTGTCGAGCAGGTTGATGTTGGCGCCAGCTTTCACAAGCGCGCGAATCGCGTCGTGCTGTCTGGCAAAGGTGGCCACATGTAGCGGCGTACGGCCGTTGCCGTCGCGGGCATTGAGGTCGGCTTTGGCGGCAAGGTTTTCAATCTCTGTCACATTACCTGTGTAGGCGGCTGCGTGCAAACCCTTGTACTGTGCCGCCTCCACGCCGCTCGGAGCCACTTGGGCGTTAGCGGGCTCCATGCCCAGGGCACCCAAGCCACAGGCGACGGCGACGATGCTGCCCTGCAGGTGGAGGTGCAGGCGAAGTAAGTTCTGGTTCATGGCGTGACTCCTGCTGACTGCTTTGCTGCCGGCTGAACCGGTGTAGGGTTTGGTCGGTGCGTCTATGTCAGCGTCTGCAGCTTCGGTACATTTTGCGGCATG
This sequence comes from Polaromonas sp., assembly GCF_030689685.1. GTDB lineage: Bacteria > Pseudomonadota > Gammaproteobacteria > Burkholderiales > Burkholderiaceae_C > Polaromonas. The sequence continues at coordinate 18,322 of NZ_JAUYEY010000051.1, forward strand.
AGGGGTGAGCAAGGAACATCATTCACAATGGATCGATGAAATTTCCGCAATTGCAATCGCTGACGCCACGAGGCCTGCTCCGGGCCTCGGTGCTGGTGGCGTTGGTGACCATTGTGCTCAAGACCGGGGCCTGGTACATCACCGGCTCCGTCGGCTTGCTGGCTGATGCGATGGAGTCTTTTGTGAACCTGGCCAGCGCGATTTTCGGGCTGGCCATGGTCACCATTGCGCAGCGCCCCGCTGATGATGACCATCCCTATGGCCACCACAAGGCAGAGTATTTTTCATCGGGTTTTGAGGGGCTGCTGATTGTGGCGGCGGCGCTCGCGATCATCTGGGCGGCGGGCCACCGCATTCTGGACCCACAGCCCTTGCAGCAGGTGGGCTGGGGTCTGGGTTTGTCGGTGGTCAGCTCTGCACTCAATGGTTTGCTGGCTTGGGTGATGTTTGGCGTTGCCGCCAAAAGCCGTTCGATTGCACTCGAAGCCGATGCCAAGCACCTGGTGACCGATGTCTGGACCTCAGCCGGTGTGGTGGTCGGCATAGCGGCGGTGGCGCTGACCGGCTGGCTGTGGCTGGATGCGCTGGTGGCCATCGGTGTGGCGCTCAACATCCTGTGGGAAGGCTTCAGGCTGATGTGGCGATCGTCGCAGGGCCTGATGGACGAGGCGCTTGAGCCCGAAGTGCTGGCCGACATCCACAAAACCCTTGCCGGTTTCGAACATGCCACCATTCGTTTTGACCACCTGAGCACGCGCCGCGCCGGTCAGCGCCGTTTTGTGGATCTGCACATGCACATGCCGGGCAGTTGGTCGCTGGGAAGGGCAGCCGCCCTGCGTGCCAGCGTCGAGCAGGCGCTGATGAGCGCGGTGCCTGGCCTGCGTGCCACCATTCAGTTGCTGCCATCGGATGTGGAAGCGCACTTTGACGATGAGAGAAATTTGATTTGATCAGTGTGATCCAGCGGGTAAGCCAGGCGCGTGTGTTGGTGGGTGGCGCAGTGATCGGCGAGATCGGCATGGGCCTGCTGGTGCTGTTGTGTGCCGAGCGCGGAGACAGCGAAGTGCAGGCCGACAAGCTGCTGGCAAAAATCCTGAAGCTGCGTATATTTGCTGACGAGCCGGGCGCCGGGCCGCCCCAAGCACGGCCACCCCCCGAGGGGCTGGAGCCTGCGGCTCCAAACCTGCTTGAGCAGGTTTGGACAGGCGACAGAGGCGAAGCGTCTCGCGAGCTGCGGCCTACAAGGCCTTGCGCAGCACACGAAGTGGCAAGCGTGGGGGCCAGTAAACCGGGCAAGATGAACCGCAGCGTGCAGGACGTGAGCGGCGGTCTGCTCATTGTCAGCCAGTTCACGCTGGCCGCTGATGTGTCTGGCGGCAACCGGCCCAGCTTCACGGGTGCTGCTGCGCCGGACGAAGGCAGGCGGTTTTACGACTACTTTGTGGCGCAGGCGCGGCGGCTCCATCCGGTGGTGCAGACCGGCCAGTTTGCAGCCGACATGCAGGTGCACCTGGTCAATGACGGGCCGGTGACGATTCCGCTGCGCATTGATCCGCTATCAATTCAGTAGCGTCTTCCGCCTATGAAATAAGGGCTGGAGCCTTATTTGATGCTTGAAATCGGCGACCTTCCGGTGGGCCACCATTTCGATCTCATTCGCTTCCATCGCCTTGCTGTGCTCACGCAGTGGTGCTGGCCGCTTACCGTGTCAACCGGTAAGGTTCATCAAAATCAACAAAGTCTTTTTCAGCCAGAGCCTCGTCCATCCAGGCCTTCACGCCGGGCAGGCCGCCGACCCGATCCATGTAGTCGCAGATGAGGTCCGGTACCGGCAGGCCATAGTTTTTCAGGCGCATGCAGACCGGAGCGAAATAGGCGTCAGCGACTGAGAACTCGCCAAAAAGCATGGGGCTCTTGTGCTGCGCCAAGAGTTCGGTCCACATCTCCACAAGGCGCTGCACATCGGCTCGTACCGTCGGTTTGTCGCGCCAGATGATGGCTCCGGTCTGGGACAGGTCCGCTTCGATGTTCATCGGGCAGGCACTGCGCAAGGCGCCAAAGCCTGAGTGCATTTCGGCGCAGATGCTGCGCGCGCGGGCGCGCGCCTTCACGTCTTGCGGCCAGAGCTGCTTTTCCGGAAACTTCTCGGCCACATACTCGGCAATAGCGAGCGTGTCCCAGATCGCGAAGCCGTCGTCCACCAGCACCGGCACCCGGCCCCCCGGACTCACCGCAAGCACCGCCTGTTTGAAGCTGGAGGTGGGGGCGAAGGTATCGGTGCCGACGCGCACCATGACTTCCTCGAACGGTATGCCAGCCTGCTTGAGCAGCACCCAGGAGCGCATGGACCAGGACGAGTAATTCTTGTTGGCGATGTAGAGCTTGAGCACGGGGCCTCCCTTGAAAATGACCGCCTATGCTACTGCGCGCCGGCCATCCCATTGATGCGCAAAGGCGCGTCGATTGATGCATGCACGGGTGACCGCTTAGAAGCGCCCAGCGGTCTTGCGTTTGGCCACCAGGTTGCTGCGCAGGCCCCAGCCGCCGGCGTTGGGCCCGAGGTAGCTGGGCGCAATCGCCTCGAGTGCCGCAGGCGTGATGCCCAGCGCCTCCAGCCCCGGCAGGTTGCCGCTGGCGATGTTGGGTACGCTCATCGAATCGAGGTTGTCGCGGCTCATCAGCGGTTCGCCGGGCGCCAGGGCCATCATGCGGGCCTGCAGCCGGCCCAGCGCCGCAGGCAGCGCAAGCACGGGTCGGCCTCGGCCTTGGTTGATGCCGCTGAAACGTCCTGCCAGCTCGACCAGTTGTCTGAGCGTGTAGACATCCGGGCCGCAGGCTTCAAAGGTCTGGCCCGTCGTGGCGTGCAGATGCGCGTCCTGCAGGCAGTGCACGATGGCGCTGGCCACATCTTCCACCCACACCGGCTGGAACAGCGCATGGCTGCCGGCCAGCGGGATCACCGGGAACATCTTTTGCAGACTGGCAAAGACATTGAGAAATTTATCCTCGGCGCCAAAAATCACACTGGGCCGAAATATGGTCAGCGCCAGCGGCGCCTGGTGCAAGGCCACTTCGCCATGGCCCTTGCTGCGCAGGTACATGGACGGCGCGCCATCCGGGTTGCGCGCGTCGACGCCCAGAGCGCTGACATGCACCACGCGCCTGACACCGGCAGCAGCGCAGGCGCGGGCGAGTTTTTTCGGCAACTCGACATGCGCTTTGTCAAAGGCCTGCTGCTTGCCATGCAGGATGGCAATCAGGTTGACCACTGCGTCGTGCCCGGCGACCAGTTGCGTCAGCGCCGCTTCGTCATGCACGCTGGCCTCAAACACGTCCAGCGAAGGCAGCATCTGGATATCGCGCGCGCTGGCAAGCTGGCGCGTGGGCACCGTCACGCGCCATTGAAGTTGGGTCAGCTTCTCGCAGACATGGCGGCCGACAAAACCTGTACCGCCCAGAACCAGTATTTTTTTCATAGCTGTCATTAAACGCCTTCAGGACGACGCATGCAAAACAGATACCCAAAACACCCGCTGGTGTAGGCCTCGGGCGCAGGCGAAACTGGCTTGCCGACCTACGCCGCTATGGCGCTTGCCTTTGGATAATCTGCTGATGAACATTTTTGAAGCCCTCCGCACCAGCCACATCACTCAACGCAACCTTGCGGACAACCTGATCAAGACCTCAGGCGACAGCAAGGAGCGTGATCTGCTCTTCAAGGAACTCAAAGCCGAGCTGGCTGCCCACGCGGCGGCTGAAGAGCGCTTCTTCTACGTGCCACTGATTGCACACGACATGACGCAGGAGCCTTCGCGTCACGGCATTGCAGAGCACCATGAGATGGACGAGCTGGTGGAAAAGCTGGAGAAAACCGAGTTCAGTTCACCGGCGTGGATTGCGGTCGCCAAAGAACTGCACCACAAGGTTTATCACCATCTTGAGGACGAAGAGCAGGGGATATTCCAGCTGGCTGGCAAGGTACTGACAGAAGCCGAAAAACTGTCACTGGCCAAGGACTACGAAGGTGAGTTTTTGTCGCAGCGCGTCAAGGACTGAGGCGTTCTCACCCGCGCGTTGGCCCTCACCCCTGCCCTCTCCCAGAGGGAGAGGGAGTAAGAAGGCCCCGTTGCAGCATGGGCAACTCCATTTTTAAGTCATTTTCGGCTTCAGCCCTTGCCACACCTGCGCAGACAGCTATCTATTTGATAGCATCTCAGGGCATTTTTTCATCCGGCAACGGCGCCGACGCATCACGCGGGCCCACGCTACCGAGCCGCGCTTTCAGCGATTGCGGCTGTCCGGTCAGAAGCGCGGCGTAATTGGTGGTGTTGGACAACACTTTTTTCACGTAGTCGCGCGTCTCGCTGAACGGCACGTTTTCGGCCCAGATCGCGGCCTCCATGACCGGGCCGTTGCGCCAGCTGCGCGGCCTGCCCGGGCCGGCGTTGTAGGCCGCCGCAGCCAGCGGCATAGAGCCGCCGAAGTCGTCGAGGGCGCGCTTGAGGTAAGCGGTGCCTATGACGATGTTGGTATCGCGGTCATTGATCTGGTTGGCGGTGAAGCTGGTCAGACCAATGTGGCGCGCCGTCTCACGCGCAGTGGCCGGCATCACCTGCATCAGGCCCGACGCGCCAACGTGCGAGCGGGCGTCCATGATAAAACGCGACTCCTGGCGGATCAGGCCATAGACATAGGCCGGGTCCAGCCCGATGTCACGGCTGCGCTGCATGACCGCCTCACGAAAGGGTGTGGGGAAGCGCTGCTCGAAATCCATCACAGTGGGCGTTTTTTCGCTGGTGTTGATGCAGCGATCCCAGATGGACCGGTCACAGGCAAACTGGGCAGCGGCCAACAGATCACGCTCGCCCATACCGCCACGCTGGTGCAGGTTGGTGCTGTAGTTCCATTCGCGCACGCCGTCGGGCCGAAGGCCAATCGCAATCGCATAGGCTGCACGGTTCAAGCCCGGGTTCAGGCGTGCTGCTTCTTTTTCTTCTGGCGACAGTGCCGCTGGTTTGGGCGGTGCGATAATTTTTTGCCCCAGCTCTTCCAGCGCCAATTGCTCATAAAAGCCGCGCACCGAAGCAATCGACTGTAACAACGCCAGGGCTTCGGCGCGTTGCGGCGATATCGGGCCACCGGGCGCAGCGGGCGGCGCGTTGCTCAGCAGCGCGCGCGCCTTCCAGTAGACCCAGGTTGGGTCTTTGCGGGCGTCGTCGCTCATGGCGTTGATGGCGCCCAGCACGACCGGCCAGCGCGGCGTGCTGCCGGCGCGCAGGGCGGCACGCACTTTCCAGCCCAGCATTTCGTCGCTGAGGTCGCTGTCCTTGCTGACTTTGGCAAAGTAGCCCGGTGCCTCGTTGCTCAAGCGGCTGGCGGCTTGTTTACCGATGGCGCCCCAGACCCAGTTGCGCTCTTCGCCGGTGAGCTGCATGCCCCATTTGTCTTCTACAAAACGCGCAGCGCCGTCGGCGTCGGTGCTGGCCAGCTTGACCAGCGCCAGCACAATGATTTCGCGGCGCACCTCCCTGATCGCAATCATCTTGCTGCTCAAGAACTTCACCGGGCTGGTGTTCAGTTCTGCCAGCAGGTTCAAGGCCTCCGGGGCGATGATCTCAACCGCTTCGCGCGCGGCGCGCGGGCGGTTGGCTTCTGTTGCCAGCCTGGCCTTGATCCAGACATCATGCGTGGACAGGCTTTTGTTGCCCACCAGCCGCGACGCCGCAGAGGTACAGCCGTCGCTTGCTTCGCGCTGGGCCAGCCAGTTCTTGCGCACTTCATCGGCCAGCCGCGTATCTGCGCCCGGGTTTTTCAGGTGTTCGACCAGCAGCGCATAACAACGCACATCCCTGTCGTCACCCATGCGGAAATTCGGGTATTCGGAAGCAAAAGTGGCCCAGTCGCGGCGCTGGCCCAGCAACAACAGCCAGTCGTTGCGCAGCCGGTCTTCCTGGTAGCTGCCGACGTAACGCGCCATGACATCCTGCACCTCTGCGGCGCTGGCTTCGCCCAGCCTGTTTTTGAGTTCCCAGTAGGCGGCCCAGGGTTCGAGCGCATGGCCGCGGGCCTGCGGCAGCAACTGCGCCAGCCGGTTTTTGTCCCCGCGTTTAAAGGCCTGGTTCATCTCCAGCAACACGTCGTCGCCGCGCGAACCACTGGTTTGTGCGAAGGCTTGTGTGGGCAGAAGTGCCGAGCTGAGGCCCGAAATCAGGGCTGTGACAAAAAATTTGGATAGCATCGGGACATTATGGACAAATTAACCGCGCGCAAAGCATTGATCGAACAACGCCTGAATCTGCCGGATCGCCTACAGCGTGCCGACCTGTTACAGCGTGTCATGCGGATCTGGCTGGTCGGCCGCGAAGATGCGGTGATCGGGGCCTACTGGCCGATCAAGGGGGAATTTGATCCGCTGCCCGCGCTGTACCGCTGGCAGGAAGACGCGATCTTAAGCCAGGAATCTGAATCAAATCAGGCGTCAGCCCATGAGGGACGGGCAGAAGCAGCTACTGAAAACATAGCAAACCGGTCGCCCCGCAAGATCGGCCTGCCGGTGGTCAACAAGCTGCACAAGACCTTGACCTTCCACGCCTGGTACCCTGGCTGCCCGATGGAAGAAGACGCCTACGGCATCCCCAAGCCCAAGGACACCGAGATCATTGTGCCGACCCTGCTGTTTGTGCCCTGCGTCGGTTACGGGCCCGGCGGCTTCCGGCTCGGTTACGGCGGCGGCTTTTACGACCGCACGCTGGCCACACTGCAGCCCAAACCCTTCACCGTCGGCCTCGGCTACAGCCATGGCTGGCTGCCCGACCTGGACCCCGAGCCGCACGATGTGGCGCTGGATGCCATCCTCAATGACAACGGGGTGGTTTGGCCGGTGTAGTGTGGCCCCCACGGTCGTTCACTTCGTGTAACTCCCTGCCCCCGAAGGGACCCCGACTATCGGGTCGCCTTTTTCTTTGCTTACTTTCTTTTTGGCGACGCAAAAAGAAAGTGAGTTGCCGCCGGGCAACCCCCGGCTAGTTGGCACACCACTGCGCCACGAAACAAGCTGATTAGTCGGTGAACATGGATCCCGGATCAGGTCCGGGATGACGGACGATGCGATAAAATTGCTATGAATTCAATAGCTTCTCATGCCCGCTGGTCATGGGCTAACAGCATAAAACACCTCAAGCATCAGGCTTTCGGTGCTTTCACTGGCCGCTGCCAGGTCGCCAGACTCACCTGCTTGCCGCGCGCCACGCTCAGCGTACCGGGCGGGGTGCTTTTGGTGATGGTCGAGCCGGCGCCCACGGTGCCGCCCGCGCCTATGGTGAGCGGCGCCACCAGCACGCAGTTGCTGCCGATGTGCACATCGGCCTCGATCACCGTGCGGTGCTTGTTGGCGCCGTCGTAGTTGGCGGTGATGCTGCCGGCACCGTAGTTGACACGTTCGCCCAAGGCCGCATCGCCCACGTAGGCCAGGTGGTTGGCCTTGGCGCCTTTCGCCAGGCTGGCATTCTTGACCTCGACAAAGTTGCCGATATGCACCTCGGCGCCCAGTTGCGCGCCGGGCCGCAGCCGTGCAAACGGACCGACCAGCGCGCCTTCGCCAACCGTCACGCCGAGCTTTTCACCGTCAATGTGGGTGAACGGGTGGATCACCGCGCCAGCGGCGATGTTGGCGTTGGCGATCATGCAATGGGCGCCTATGCGCACGCCTTCGCCCAGCGTCACTGCGCCGTCAAAAACGCAGTTGACATCAATCTCCACGTCCTGCGCGCAGTCCAGCGTGCCGCGCACATCGAGCCGTGACGGGTCGGCCAAGCGCACGCCCCGCTCCATCAGGGCAGTGGCAATTCGCAGCTGGTAGATCCGCTCAAGCTCGGCCAACTGCACCGGGCTGTTGACGCCGGCCACCTGGGCGGCGTCGGTGATCTGGTGCGCCACCACGGCCACGCCGTCAGCTACTGCAAATTTCACGATGTCGGTCAGGTAGTACTCGTTCTGGGCGTTTTTGTTGTCCAGCCGCGCCAGCCAGTCGCGCAGCAGCCGGGTCGGCACGGCCATGATGCCGCTGTAGATTTCGGGGATGCTGCGTTCGGCCTCGCTGGCGTCCTTATGCTCGACGATGGCGCGTACCTGCGCCGACGGCTCCTTGCCGGCGCGGACGATGCGCCCATACCCCGTGGGGTCGGCCATACTCAGCGTCAGCAGCGCCAGCCGCTGGCCGTCGCATTGCGCCAGCAGGGCTTGCAGGGTGTCGGCCTGCATCAAAGGCACGTCGCCCGACAGTATCAGCGTGATGCTGTCGTCGCCCAGCAGAGGGATGGCCTGCTGCACCGCATGGCCGGTGCCGAGTTGGGGCTCCTGCCGCGCAAAAGCCAGTTGCAAGCCGCTGGGCGCCGCTGCGGTGAGGGCGGCCTCGACTTCGGCAGCGCCGTGGCCGGTGATCACCACTGCCCGCCGTGCCGATAACCGCGCCGCACAGTCAATCACATGGGTCAACAGCGCACGACCGCCCAAACGGTGTAACACTTTGGGCAGCCGGCTTTTCATCCGGGTGCCTTTGCCCGCTGCCATGATGACGACATCAACTGGAGGTGCCATGAAATTTCCTGTGCCTTGTGTGTGTGGCGCGCGAACGGCGCAATCTGGAGGTTTGCTACGGATTATCCGTCTTACCGCGCTGCTGGCACTGGCCGGCCTGCTGAGCGCCTGCAGCGCGGTAAAAATCGCCTACAACCAGGCCCCCGAGCTGGCTTTCCTGCAGCTCGACGGCTATTTTGATTTCAGCGGCGCGCAGACCAGCCGGGTCAAGGAAGAACTGGTGAAAATCCAGCGCTGGCACCGTAGTAACCAGTTGCCGGCTTACAGCGACTTCCTGAAGAAATGGCAAGGACTGCTGCCCGGCGACCTGGACGAGGCGCAGGTGTGCAGCGCCACCGACGATCTGCGCAGCAGCTTGCTGGCGATTTCGAGTCGAGCCGAGCCGCTTGTTGCCGAGCTTGCGGGAACGCTGGCGCCCGAGCAGTTGAAGTTTCTCCAGCGCAAATTCTCAAAACTGAACCGCACGTACCAGAGCGACTTTCTGGAAGGCACGCTGGCGTCGCGCATCGACAAACGTGTCAAAAAAGCCGCAAGCCGCGCCGAAATGTTGTATGGCGCACTGGAAGAAAAGCAGCTGGCGGTTTTGCGCCGGCAGATCGCGCAATCGGTGTTTGACGCCAGCCTGTCTCTGGCCGAGCATCAGCGCCGTCAGCAGGATGCGCTGCAAACCCAGGCGCCCCTGGCAGCCGGCGCTGCCACGGCAACGCAGGCCAAATCAGCGATCAGGGGCTACTTTGAGCGGTCTTTCAACTCACCGAATCCGGTCTACCGCAGCTACCAGGAAAAGCTGACGCGCGACAACTGCAAAACACTGGCGCTGCTGCATAACAGCACAAGCCTGGCGCAGCGCGCGAAGGCGGTCCAGACGCTGGCGGACTATGCTCGGGACCTCAGGATTTTGGCGGCGCAGGATTTTTAACGCGGCTTCCGTCGCTGCTGTGTTGCCGGGTCGGGCTTGAGGCCTGGCCCAGTAGCCCGCCGCGCGGCGGCTGGAATTCGCCCGAACCGCTGCTTTGCTGCTGTAGCTGGTTGCCCGGGCGCCGGGGTTGCTGCTGAAGCAAACCGGGCCGGAAAATAATTTTGTTGTTCATCAAGGCTTTCTTGCGCGGAGCGTCGGTATCGCGTCGATACCGCGTCGGTTAGACAGGTCAATCAGCTTAAAAAGCTTGTGTTGCTGAGGCTGTCATCCGGCACAGCGCGCTGGCGTCAGAGCCTGCCTACAACAAAGGTACTTTGCGCAGGGGCAGGTCGTAGTAGTCCGCCAGGCGGTGCAGCGCCTTGGGGTTGAGCAGGCGCAGACGCCCATCCCGGACCTGGTGCAAACCCAGCTGTGCCAGGCGCCGCAAGGTCTTGTTGGTGTGCACCAGCGACAGGCCCAGCGCGTCGGCGATGTGTTGCTGGTTGATTGGAAATTCAATCGACCCATCGGTCGCGAGCCCCAGCCACTCGACACGCCGGTACAGGTGGATCAGCAGCATGGCCACCCGTTCGGTGGCGTTGCGCCGCCCGTTGGTCAGCAGGTTTTCGTCGACCATGCCTTCCTCGCGTGCGGACAGCCAGGTCACGTCGTAACCCAGGCCGGGAAACTGCCGGAACAGGTCCCATAGACCATCGCGCGGAAAAACGCACAAGGTCGCGTCGGTCAACGCTTCCACACCGTGGCTGGCGCCATCGGCAAACTCCTGCTGCAGGCCGATGAAGTCACCGGGCAGCAGGAAATTGAGAATCTGCCGGCGCCCGTCGCTGAGGGTTTTGTAGCGAAAGGCCCAACCGGCGTAGAGCGTGAACAGTTTGCCGTTGGGGTTTTGCTCCGAAATGATAGAGGTGCCGGCCGCTGCAAACCCCGCGCTGCTGCGAAGGCTTTGGATAAAGCCCAGCTCCTGCGGCGTCACCGGCTTGAAGGCGTCCAGGGCGCGTAAGCGGCAATCCTTGCAGTGCCGGGGGCACACACTGGTGTTGGAAAGAGGGGTGATGACCACGCGGAATTTTAGTACTGAACGCCTGTGTCTTTTGACATTGTTGCGGCCGCGCCCTCTGGCTACATTACACGCCACCTATGGAAAAAGCCTTGCAATTGCACGAGGTGCTCTATGTCAGCACCCTCTCCCCCGACTCCCCCGTAAAGGTTGTTTCCCAAATTGCCGCGAAAGCCCGGACCGCCAACGAAGTGGCTGGCGTCACCGGCCTGCTGATCTTCGACGGCATGCGTTTTTGCCAGCAGATCGAGGGGCCGCGCAAGCAGGTGCTCAGGCTGATCGAGCGTATCCGGCAGGACCTGCGCCACGTCAACGTCGAAATACTTCACCATGGACCGCTTGCGGAACGCCGTTTCCGGCGTTTCGGCCTGGGCTATGTCACGGTGGATGACGTGGACGTGTTGGCGCGCATCGAAGAAGCCGGCGCGGAACAGGCGATGGCGCAATTTCTGGCGCTTATCCCCAACGTCGATATGGACAGCTAAGGCGCGCCCCTGTAGAGCCCGAGTGTCAGGCTTGCAGCGCCGTCCCCATTTCCTTGTCGCGCTGTGCCCTCCAGATGCGTGGCGAGCCCTTTTGCGACCTGCGAGGGGCCCCGCTCGCGGGGATCGAAGCGCAAAAGGGTGAGGATAATCCGCGTCGGCTCGATCAGTGAAATCAGGCTTGCAGCGCTGCCCACATTTCCTTGTCGCGCTGTGCCGTCCAGATGCGCGGATTCTTGATCCCGCTGGCCTCGTCGTAGGCGCGGCTCACGTCAAACGGCAGGCAGTGTTCGTAGATGAAGACCTGGCCGAAGATCGGGTCCATGCTTTGACGGGTGTGCGCCATCGCGCTTTTCAGGTCCATCTTCGCGGCGGCGGCTTCTTTGCCGCAGCGGTACAGCGTTTGTACCCACTGGACCGTGTAATCAATCGCCTTGTTGACATCCGCAGCGCCTTTCATGGCTTCGCCGCGTCCCGGCACGATGGCTTGTGCCCCGAGCGCGCGCAGCGTTTCCAGCGTGGCCGGCCACTCTTCGAGCTGGGCGTCACCGGTATAGACGCCGGCGTTGTACTCGACCAGGTCGCCGGAGAACAGCACTTTTTCTTCGGCCACCCAGGCAATCGTGTCGCCACGCGTGTGGCCGGGGCCGGGGTGCCAGATCTGCACGCGCACGCCGCCCAGGTCGATCACCAGCTTGCCCGGAACTTCGCCTTTGACCGGGTTGCCGCCGGCGATCACCAGGGTCGGCCAGGTCAGGCCGGGCACGCTTTCGGCATTGCGGAACAGGCGCGGAAAACGCTCCATCTCACTTTGCATGTCCTCGGCACCGCGCTCGACGATCAATTCGTACGTGCCCTGGCTGGCGATGACTTCGGTCGCGCCCTCGGCCACATAGGCGCTGGCGCCCAGCACACGCACCGCGTGGTAGTGCGTGAGCAGCACGTACTTGATCGGCTTGTCGCTGACGGCACGGATGCGTGCGATCAAATCCTGCGCCATCGCCGGGGTGGCGGTCGCGTCGCTGACCATGATGAACTTTTCGCCGATGATCACGCCGGAATTGGGGTCGCCCTCGGCGGTGTAGGCCCAGCAATGCGCACTGAGTTGTTCAAAAGTGATTTTTTTGTCCGTGAGGTCGGACTGCGAGGCAAAAGCTTTGGACATGGGGTCTCCGTGGGTTGGCGGGTCCGTACTGGCCCTTGCCTGGAATTTTACTATACGTAACTTATTACGAATAGTAAAACGCTGAGACGGTCAGTTCAGGCCGCGCTCCAGCATGGTCACCACTTCTGCGGAAAACGCCCGATAACTCATGGGCCCGTCGGGGCGCATCCAGGTGAAGGTCCAGTTGATCATGCCGAACAGCATCATGGTCACGGCCGTTTGGTTGGCTGCGGTGATGCGCAGCGGGTAGGCGCGCTTGAGAAAACGCGTCATGGCCGAGACCACATCGCGCTGCCGGTCCAGGATCAGTTCGCGCTGAACGTCGCCCAGGAACTTGGTGTCGCCCAGCAGCGCAACATGGCGTGTGGCTGAACTTTCATACTGGTCGAGAAAGTTGCGGATCAGCTCATGCAGCGCGGCGCGGTCGTCCAGGTTCTTGCGCTGGGCACTGGCTTCGGTCTGGCCGATGATGGCCAGCAAATGCTGGGTGTAGCGGTCCAGCAGGTCGAACAGGATGGCCTCCTTGCTGCCATAGTAGTGGTACAGCCTGGCCTTGGAGGTGCCGCAAGCGGCGGCAATGTCGTTCATGCTGGCGGCCACGTAGCTGCGCTGCGCAAAACACTGGGCAGCCACATCGAGGATGGCTTCGCGCTGAAGCTCGTGGGTGGCGGATTTGGGACGGGCCATGCGCTATTGTGAAGCACGGAGTCGGCTTTTAAATTGGACGTTGGCCGTCATTTTGGCATTGCCCACACACTCTCTTGGTCAATCACTTCGATGAACCGTGCTGCGGAAAAACCGTCCGTGTACAGCGTCCAGCACGGCGCACTGGGTGGAGATTCGCCATCCTCCCGCTTCTGGCGGAGCAAGCCATCGGGATCGTTGAGCAAGCGACGGTCGTCTCGCAGGGCAATCAAAACCTCTTCCAGCGACACCTTCAGGAAACCGCTGAAGCGCTGGTGATCGCATTCAATCGAGGTGTCGACGATCCAGCCCGTCATCGTGGGCATCCCGTCGGTGGATGAGAGCCCCAAGGGGTGCAAAAATTCCGGGTCCGAGGTCAGTGCATGACGCACAGCCCGCAGCTTGCGATGCAGTTGCAGGCCGGCCTTGCGCAAGGTGGTGGTGCCGTGCATCCATGCGTCTTTCTTCGACCGACGCAGGAAGGTGGACTTAACTTCCAGCACCAGCAAGTGGCCGTCGCGGGCGCACAGCAGGTCAATCTCTCCAGCGTCGCCCTCGTCGAGCACGGCAGGCTGGTGGTTGGCCAGTACGCGAAAACCTCGCCTTTCGAACTGTTCGCCCAGCCGCTGTTCAATGCGGCGGGTTTCCTCCCGCGCTTCCATGCGACGTGATCCGATGCGCCGCAGGTTGTTGATGGCCGCTGTCGCGTTGTTCTGCAGTGCCACCATCCAGGGAAGCTGGAACAGATGACGCCCCATCTTCAGCATGGGCCGCTCCAGCAGCGTTGGCTGCAGGCCGGGTTCATGACTGCGCAGCCGTGCCGACAGAGCCGTCCAGTCACTGGTCCAGAAGTCGAGAATCGCTTCGGCGGCCTTGGCGTGGCCTTGGGGGAATTCGGAGCTAACGGTCCAGGACTTGATGCGTTCGACCTTGGCGGCCTTGTCCGACCATGTGATCGGAAAGCGGTTCTGCATGTCACCCTGCAGCAGGCCGACGAATGCCAGCCGGCCCAGCGCAAGCCGACCATCGCCGAACTGCTCCAGATACTCGCCATAGGGTCGCAGGAAGTTCTTCATGAAGAAGGCCGTCATCAATTCCATCGCCAGCAGCGCCCGGAACACATCGACAGGCAGGCCGGATTCGGTCCGCACCGTTTCAGCCAGTCCGTAGACTTCCTGCAGCTGCAATTGCGAACCCATGGATTTGGCAAAGGCCTGCAGATTCGCTTCGAAATTCTCGGGACCGACCATCGCCAGCATCGACTCGGAAGCCATCAGCGCGTCCATGCCGCGGTAAAGCCAATAGCTGTGCAGGCGCGTGAGTTTCTCGCTATCGCGCTCCCAGGCGGCCCGCTGGCCGGTGTCAACCTCGAGAATCTCCAGACGGTCGCTGTTGCGCACAAAGCGGATGCCGTCGTCGTAGCTTAAGGCGTCGGTTGACTGCGAGATAAAGCTGTTCAGCTCCATTTGCGCGTCCATCAAATGCTGGAACGCCCGGTACAGGTCGTCACGCGGAAGCGACCCTTCCCGTGAGGGGAAGAGAAACGGCGATAGGTGCTGCCGCAAGGAGCTTCCGATGTCTGCATCGCTGAGTTGAAGGCTGCGCGGATCGCAGGTCGTGAGCTTCCAGGCGAGCAGATCGTTGATGGCATCCCATCCCTCCTGCATGTCGATATCGCCGTCAATCTTCGGGACGAGCCCGAGTGCACGAGGTACCAGATGCTCGAAGGCATAGAGACTGGCGTACACCAACAGCTCCAACGGCGTGAGCAGAGCCAGCGGCCGCTCGAACAACGCGACCGCCGCCCCGCGCTCACGGTGGGCCAGATCGAAAATCTCGAAGATGCGGACGAACTCGTCGAACTCGGCTGCATGCACATGCCGCAGGGCTTCGATCTCGCCCCAGCGAAGCGAGTGTTGCCGCAGCACAAGACCTGAGTAACGTGCCGCGCGGCGAACGGCCTCTGGGGTCACGGAAGCGACATGCGCGATCAGCGTGAGGTTCGCGTAGCGCTCCTGCCCCATGTAGCGCGCCAACGCCAGGACCATTGGCTCGGTCAGCCAAACGACCGACGGCAAGGCCATGAGAAAAGCAGACGACCAGAAAGCCTGGAGTCGATCCGTCGCCGTGAACTTGCCGCTTCTTGCAGGTTTGCCGTCCAGGAAGGCCTCGGCCACAGTCACGGCAGCATCGTTAGCGGACTGTCCCAAATCCAATTGCCTGGAAAACAGCAACTCGTAGTAGCTGCTGCTGTGCTCGTCTGTTGTTGTCACTTAAGTTGGTACCAAACCCCGCGCCCACTGCCACGTTGTTCCAGATTTCCGCGCTCCACCAACGCCCGAAAGTGCTGCTTGAGTGTATTGCGATTGCCACCTGTCAGACGGATCGCATCACCCATCGTCATGCGCCCATGGTCACGTGCAAACTCGACAATCTGCAGCGACAACTCGGGCAGTGCGGCGAGCACCAGCTTCTCGCGCTCGACCTTGCGGTTAAGCCTGCGCACCTGTTCCGCCATCGCCCGCAAGAAAAAGATTAACCACGGTTGCGAATCCGGGGCATCGGTCCGGATCGTGCCTTGTGTCTGCCGCAATGCGAGGTAGTACGCCTCCTTGCTCTGCTCGATCACGCTTTCGAGTGAGCTGTACGGCACATAGGCATAGCCGGCCTCTAGCAGCAGCAAAGTGGTCAGCACGCGGCTCAGGCGGCCGTTGCCATCCTGGAAGGGGTGGATCTCCAGGAAGACCACGACCCAGATGCCGATGAGCAGCAGCGGATGGAGCCGGCCTGTTCCTTGATTCTCTCGCTCTTCGTTGAACCAGGCCACCAACTCGGTCATCAAACGTGGTGTATCGAAAGGCGCCGCGGTTTCGAACACCACGCCGAGCTGCTTGCCGTCTTCGTCGAACGCGACCACGCTGTTCGATGAAGTCTTGTAGCTGCCGCGGTGCCAGGCATCCTTCTCGCTGTAGATGAGCAGGTCGCGGTGCAACTGCTTGATGTGGTTTTCGGTCAGCGCGATGGCCTGCCAAGAGGAGAACACCAGCTCCATGACCTCTGCGTAGCCGGCCACTTCCTGCTCGTCGCGTGTGGCGAACGACCTGATCTGCAGGTTGGACAGCAGACGCTCGACCTCGCGGTCCGACAGCTTGCTGCCCTCGATGCGGGTGGACGAACCGATGCTCTCGATGGTGGCCACGCGCCGCAACGCCGAAAGGCGGTCCGGCGCGAGCGTGCCGAGCGCGCGCCAAGCCCCTTTGAACTCATCGACACTGGCGATGAGGCTCAAGATTTCAGGGGTGATCTGGACGCTGTTGGGCTGGATCATTACACCCAATATTACACCCATTTGCACCCATTCAATGTCAGACCTTCACGCCGTTAGGCTTGACTTTGAAATTAGACTGCAACCATGCCTGTGGACCTGTCCTTTTCCCATTACTGCTGCGAACTGCTCGGCAGCGTCGGTCCGTGCAAGGCACGCCGCATGTTCGGCGGCTTCGGCATCAGCACCGAGGGGCTGAACATCGCGCTGCTGGCCGATCTCGGCGGCGGCGACACCCTGTGGCTCAAGGCCGACGACGAAACCCGCAGCGCCTTTGAAGCTGCCGGCTGCCGGCCTTTTATTTATGAGGCCAAAGGCAAGGCCATGAAGCTGAACTACTACAGCGCGCCCGACGACGCCATGGAGTCCGTTCAACTGATGGCGCAGTGGGATCGGCTTTCGCTGGCCTGCGCCTTGAAGGCGCGTGCGGCCAAGGCTGTGCGGGCGCGGCCGGTGGCCCGCTCCAGGACAAAACGCGGCAGCAGCACCAGCAAGGCGGCCCCAAACACACCTGCCAGCCCAAAAGCGAGCCGGCCCGAGGCCGCAGCAGCCAGTCCCAGGGCGCCACGCAAGTCGCGCAGCGGCTGAGCCACACCGGCGCGCCAGGGCAGGCTGACCGCTCGCTGCGCCAGTGCATGCCGTGAGGGATTCGCAAGCGCCAGACCGGCTGCGACGGGCAAGGGGTCCCAGCTGAAATAGGCGGGCGATGCGTTGGCCGCATGCCAGGACTCCATCACCAGCACCTGGCCCGGCAGCAGCTTGAGTTCTTGGCCCGCGCCCAGAAAATGATCGCCGCCGCGCACACCATCGTCCTGATGCGCGTTGTTGAAGGTGATCCAGACCTGGCCGTGGGCGATACGCAGCACGCCGGGCTGGGTCGGCCGCAAGGTCAAGGCTCGTTCGCTGCCCAGCTTCCAGCAGCCCGACAGCGCATCAGCACCGCTCAATGATTGCAGGGGAAAGTGGGTCGAGGTGGTCATTGCAGTTCTCCATCAAAAGCCAGTAAGGCCGAGTGAATGATCCTCGCGCGGTGCTTGGCAGTCCAATGAATTCGGGTTAGGCTATTCATTCCATAAACGCATGAATCGAAAACCCTGCCATGCAGCATTCCCAGACCCATTTGCGCTCCCGGCCGATCTCCGCCGGCCAGTTGCGCGCCTTTGAAGCTGTCGCCCGACACCTGAACTTTCGCGCCGCCTCGGAAGAATTGGCGCTGACCCAGTCCGCAGTGAGCCGGCAGATCCAGGCGCTCGAAGAAGAGGTCGGCCTGAGCCTGTTTCACCGCCACACCCGGTCCGTCGAGCTTACTGGCGCCGGTGGCATTTTGCTGCGCGCCGTGACGCCTTCCTTGGAACGCATCGACGGCGCTGTGCGGCAGATCCGCCAGAGTGCGGGCCGCAAAAGCGTGGCCCTCACCACCTTCGCCTCCTTTGCATCGATGTGGCTGATTCCGAGGCTCGAAGCCTTCCAGCGTGACAACCCCGACATGGACATTCGCATTGACGCGTCGGACTCGGCGATTGACCTGGATACCTCGGACCTGGACATGGCGTTGCGTTACGGCCCGGCCAGCCGGATGGCGTCCTCCGGCGCCATTCGGCTGTTTGGCGAACAGCTCACGCCGGTCGCCAGCCCCTGGCTGCTTAAAAGCAGCCCGCGCCTGAAAAAGCCCGAAGACCTCGCCAATTTCGCATTGATCGAAGCCGGCGATTCACACGCCACGCATATGGAATGGCTGACTTGGCGGCGCTGGCTGGAGGTCAATGGCACGCCCAAGCTTGAAGGCAAACGCTGGCTCTATTTCAACTACGCCTACCAGATGGTGCAGGCGGCGCTGACCGGCCAGGGCATTGTGCTGGCGCGCCTGCCGCTGATCGCCGAAAGCCTGGCCTCGGGCGACCTGATCGAGCCGCTGCCGCACCTGCGGCTCGACTCGCCTATGGCCTACTGGCTCATCGTCGGCCCGCGCAGCGCGGCGCGGCCGGAGGTCAAGGCCTTTTGCGACTGGCTGCTGGTGCAGGGCGCGCTGACACGCCAGGCGATTGGCGATGTGCCGGATCCGGACACGGTGGATGACATTGATTGAGGGTCTGCGCCAATATGCTATGAATTTAATAGCTACTTGCGCCCGTGGCTAAAGGGCCAGAGGCAGTTTTGGCTCAAACTTTGCACGCTTGATACTGAAAAACGCCTTGACGTTGCGCACATTCGCATCGCTGGTAAACAAGCGCTGCGCCAGCGCCAGGTAGGCCGGCATGTCGCTGACGTGCACCACCAGCACAAAGTCCGGACCCGGCGAGACGCGGTAACACTGCTGCACCGCGCTGTCCTGCGCCACGCGGGCTTCGAATGCTTCCTGCCGTTCGGTGCCTTGCTGGTCCAGCGTGATTTCAACCAGCGCTGTCAGGCCGTGGCCTAAGGCGCTGGCCAGCTTGTCGGGGTTGAGAATCGCGATTTCGCGCTCGATCAGGCCGGCGTCCCGCAGTCGTTTGACGCGCCGAAGACAGGTCGGCGGTGAAATGTGCGCGCACGCTGCCAATGCCTGGTTGCTCAGCGAGGCATTGTCCTGCAAGACTTCAAGCAGTTTGATGTCGATGTCATCGATGTCTGAAACCACATTAATTCCGTATTTTTAAATTAATTGAAATAATATTACAAAAATTTCAATAAATGAAATTTATATGCTATTTAGAAGAAAAAATGTAGATTCAAAAAAACATCTTAGGCCTAATATTCGCTCATTATTTTTATCTGGAGCGGCTTATGTGCGGCATTGTGGCGTCGGTTTCGACTCGAAATATTGTTCCCATCCTGGTGCAGGGCCTGCAGCGCCTGGAGTACCGGGGTTACGACTCCTGCGGCGTCGCCATCTATGCCGACGGCCTCAAACGCGCGCGCAGCACCTCGCGCGTGGCCGAGCTGATGGAGCAGGTCAGTAGCGACAAACTGGAAAGTGGTACCGGCATCGCGCACACCCGGTGGGCCACGCATGGCGCGCCTGCCGTGCACAACGCGCACCCGCATTTCAGCCACGGTTCCGGCGACGTCGCGCACAAGCCCGGCAAAGTTGCGCTGGTGCACAACGGCATCATCGAGAACCACGACGAATTGCGCGCCGCGCTGCAGGCCAAGGGCTATGTGTTTTCCAGCCAGACCGACACCGAGGTCATCGTGCACCTGATGGACAGCTTGTACGACGGTGATTTGTTCGAGGCGCTGAAGGCCGCGACGCGCCAGTTGCACGGCGCTTACGCGATTGCCGCGTTTTGCAAGGACGAGCCGCACCGCGTGGTCGGCGCACGCGCGGGCTCACCGCTGATCCTGGGCGTCGGCAAGGAAGGTGGAGAAAACTTCCTGGCCAGCGACGCGATGGCGCTGGCTGGCGTGACTGACCAGATCCTCTACCTCGAAGAAGGTGACCTGGTGGACATGCAGCTCGGCAAATACTGGGTCATTGATCGTGAACACAAGGCCGTGCAGCGTGAGGTCAAGACCGTGCTGGCACACAGTGGTGCAGCCGAGCTGGGCCCCTACCGCCACTACATGCAGAAAGAAATTTTCGAGCAACCGCGCGCCATCGGCGACACGCTGGAAGGCATCGCCGGCATCACACCCGAGCTGTTCGGCGACGAGGCTTTCCGCGTCTTCAAGGACATCGACTCGGTGCTGATTCTGGCCTGCGGCACCAGCTACTACAGCGGTTGCGCCGCCAAGTACTGGCTTGAATCGATTGCCGGCATTCCCACGCAGGTGGAAGTCGCCAGCGAATACCGCTACCGCACCTCTGTGCCTAACCCCAAGTCGCTGGTGGTCACGATCACCCAGAGCGGTGAAACCGCCGACACGCTGGCGGCGCTGCGCCACGCCCAGTCGCTGGGCATGCAGCACACGCTGACCATCTGCAACGTCTCCACCTCGGCCATGGTGCGCGAATGCAAGCTGGCCTACATCACGCGTGCTGGCGTCGAGATCGGCGTGGCCTCCACCAAGGCTTTCACCACGCAACTTGCCGCCCTGTTTTTGCTGACACTCGCGCTGGCGCAAAGCAAAGGCAAGCTCAGCGATGAGGAGGAAGCCGGACACCTCAAGGCCATGCGCCATCTGCCAGCCGCGCTGCAGGCGGTGCTGGCGCTGGAGCCGCAGGTCATCGCCTGGGCCGAGGACTTCGCCAAAATGGAAAACGCGCTCTTCCTCGGCCGCGGCCTGCATTACCCGATCGCGCTGGAAGGCGCACTCAAGCTGAAAGAGATCAGCTATATCCACGCCGAAGCCTACCCGGCCGGTGAACTCAAGCACGGTCCGCTGGCCCTGGTGACCAGCGCCATGCCCGTAGTCACGGTCGCGCCCAACGACAGCCTGGTGGAAAAACTCAAGAGCAACATGCAGGAAGTGCGCGCCCGCGGCGGCGTGCTCTACGTGCTGGCCGACGCCGACTCCCGGATAGAAAGCGGCGAAGGCATCCACGTCATCCGCATGCCCGAACACTACGGCGCTCTGAGTCCGCTGCTGCATGTGGTGCCGCTGCAATTGCTGGCGTATCACACGGCGGTGGCACGAGGCACCGATGTTGACAAACCGCGCAATCTTGCAAAGAGCGTGACCGTCGAATGACGGGCACGGTGCGCGGCCGCGCACTGCGGGGTTTGGTGGACGCTCACTTCGCGTAGCGAAGTTATGCGGCCGCACAAACCGCGCAACCTCGCCAAGAGCGTGACCGTCGAATGACGTACCCACGGTACGATTGCCGTCGCTTACATGTACCAAGGATTGACGAGCGCTACGCCTGTATCGACAAAGTCTGACACGTTGCGGGTCGCCACCGTAAAGCTGTGTTCAATCGCGGTTGCAGCGATCATCCGTTGGTGTCCAGGACGAACATCAAGGGCCTCAGTCAAGCGATGCGCCATGGGTCTGGAGATCCAGCCGAGGTGAATTGAAATCGATGTCGTCCCCACCAGGGATGCCATCCATGACGTCGAGGAGCGAGAGTTCGCTTTGCCCGGCGATGCGCTAGTAGTCGTCGATTTTGACCAGCGCAAACGCAGGACGCCCACGGTCGGTAATAAACACAGGGCCATTTACCGCCGCGCGCGTGGCCGCTGACACATCCCGAGTGAAGTCTGCAGCATGGGCTGCACGCCCATGCAAGGGATCCGGCCTGCCTGCCGCCTCGTTCTTGAATTCAGGCTACAGAATTGCTATTAAAACAGTAGCTGCCTACGCATGCTGGACATGGGCTGGAGGCCTTTTTTTGCTTATAAATTGCGCCAGCCTGCCCGGCGTAGCCGCAATGTCAGGGCTCAGTGGTGGTGCCCGTGCTCGCCATGCACATGGCGGTGCGCGATTTCCTCGGCGCTGGCGGCCCGCACGTCGGTCACGGCCAGGGTGAAGCGCAGCGCCTTGCCGGCCAGCGGGTGGTTGCCGTCGAGCAGCACGGTGTCGCCCTTGATCTTCATCACGGTGAACGCGATGGTCTTGCCGTCCTCGCCACGGCCTTCAAGCTGACCGCCGACCTTGACGCCAGGGGAGAACTGTTTTTTTGGAATGGTCTGGACCAGGCTTTCATCGCGCAGGCCGAAGGCGTCCTCAGGCTGCAGCTCCAGCGTGGTCTGGTAACCCGTCGTCTTGTCAGCCAGCGCTTCCTCGATCTTGGGCAGCGTGTTGCCGTAGCCGCCATGCAGATAGACCATGGGTGCCTTGCTGTCCTCAATGAGTTTGCCGTCCAGGTCGGCGACCTTGAAGCGCAAACTGACGGCGGTGTCTTTGTCGATGATCATGGGGATGTCAAAACAGGAAGTGGAGGAGAGGGGTCCTATTTTCACTCAAAGGGCGCGCCAGGCGCAGGGACGGGAAAGCCGCTTACGGCGTGGACCGCCGCCAGCCAGTATGCTGATCTGTTGAGAATTGCAGAACACATGGTATTTACCTCACTCCCGTTCGTCCTGAGCTTGGCCCGAACGGTTTGATGCCATCAGTCAAGTAAACGTCAATAATTTTCTTTTCACCGCGCATCCACACCATGAAGCTCCCTGCCCGCCCCCCATCCGCCCCGGTAGCCTGCCTGGTCCTGGCGGTTGCGCTGGGCACGCCGGTGCTGGCCCAGACGCTGGCGCCCATCAATGTGACGGCCACACTAACCGAAGTCCCGCTTTTCGAGGTTCCTGCTTCCGTCGATGTGTTGGACGGCGGGCGTACCCGCGGCGATGGACGAGCGCAGGTCAACCTGTCGGAGAGTCTGGCGCTGGTGCCCGGCCTGCTGGCGCGAGACCGGCTGAACCAGGCGCAGGACATGCAGTTGTCGGTGCGCGGCTTCGGCGCACGCGCGACTTTCGGCGTGCGCGGCGTGCGCCTGTATGTGGACGGCATCCCGGCGACCATGCCTGACGGCCAGGGCCAACTCTCGCACATCGACCTGGCGTCGGTCGGCCGCTTGGAGGTTTTGCGTGGCCCGTTCTCGGTGCTGTATGGCAACTCGTCGGGCGGTGTGCTGCAGGTGTTCACCGAAGAAGGGCAGGGGCAGCCCCTGTTGGGCGGCAGTGTGGCGACCGGTTCGTATGGCCTCAAGCGCATTGACATCAAGGCCAGTGGCGGCACTGGTGCGCTGGGTTATGTGCTGAGTGCCGGACGCTTGAGCATCAACGGTTATCGCCAGCACAGCGCCGCCGAGCGCGATGGCGCCAATGCCCGATTCGATTGGACACTGGACGGTGATCGCAAGTTGACCTTGCTGGCCAACACACTGTCGGTGCAGGCGCAGGACCCGTTGGGGTTGAACCGCGCGCAGTTTGATGCGTCGCCGCGCAGTGTCGATGCATCGGCGACCACGTTCAACACCCGCAAGACGGTGCGCCAGAGCCAGCTCGGCGCGGTGTATGAGCACCGGCTTGATGCCGACAACCAGCTGCGGCTGATGGTGTACGGCGGCGAGCGCGCCGTCACCCAGTTTCAGGCGATTCCGACCGGGCCGCAAGCCAGCCCGCTACACCCCGGTGGTGTGATCGGCCTGGCGCGCAACTACGGCGGGCTGGACGCGCGCTGGACCACACGCACGGCGCTGGCGCAGCGCCCGCTGGAAATCGTCGGCGGCCTGGCCTATGACACGATGAACGAAACGCGGCGTGGCTGGCAAAACTTCCAGGGCAGCACACTGGGTGTGCAGGGCGCTCTGCGGCGTGAAGAAGACAACCGGGTCACCAGCCTTGACCCCTATGTTCAGGCGACCTGGAAGCCGGATGCGCGCTGGACCGTCAACGCTGGCGTGCGCCACAGCCTGGTGCGTTTCAGCTCTGCGGACAATTACATCGTCGGGGCCAACGGCAATGACAGCGGCAGCGTGCGCTACAGTGCGACCTTGCCGGCGGCGGGCGTGACCTATGCCCCGTCGGAGCAGTGGCGGGTGTACGCGGCGGCCGGGCGTGGCTTTGAGACGCCGACCTTCAATGAGTTGGCTTACCGTTCCGTCGGCACCGGACTTAACTTTGCGTTGCGTCCTTCACACAGTGACAATTTAGAGACCGGTGTCAAATGGCGGACCCTTCCCGGTGCCGCCACGCGCATGGAGGCGACAGCCGCGATGTTTCATACCGCAACCCAGGACGAAATCGTCACGCAGTCCAATGTGGGTGGCCGCAGCACCTTCCAGAACGCAGGTGCCACACGCCGCCGCGGGCTGGAGCTGGCCACCAGCATCGCGCCCGCGCGCCACTGGCTGGCGCAGGTCTCCTACACGCTGCTTGACGCCCGTTACCGCGATGCTTTTGTCTGCCCGGTCAATGTCAACCTTTGTCCAGCCGGCCGGGTCCCGGCTGGCAACCGGATTCCCGGCACCGCGCGCAACGCGCTGGCGGCGGAGATGGGCTGGCGCCCGACTACCGGCTGGCGTGCAGGTGCCGATGCGCGTTATCTCAGCAGCGTCGCCGTCAACGATGTCAACAGGGATGCGGCAGCGTCTTTTGTGAGCCTGGGTGCGCATGTCGGCTACGTGCTGGCGCTGGATCGCTGGCGCATCGCCGCGACGGCGCGCGTGGACAACCTGGCAGACCGCAAGTACGCCGGTTCGGTCATCGTCAATGAGGGCAATGGCCGCTACTTTGAACCAGCGGCGGGGCGCAACTACGTGCTCTCGCTGTCGGCCAGTTACCGCTTTTAATGGTCTTCCCCAATTACACGACAGTGAATTGGGCCGCCTTCACCCTCGCCCTTTGGGAGAGGGCCGGGGTGAGGGACACCCGGGCACAATAGTCGCTTTGTCCTCGGCCTGATTGCCCACGTATGCACACCACCGCCCTTGTTTTGTTCTCCGGAGGCCAGGACTCCACCACCTGTCTGGCGCAGGCGCTCTCGAAATATGAGCGCGTCGAAACCGTGGGTTTTGATTATGGCCAGCGCCACCGCGTGGAGTTGCAGGCGCGGCTGGTGGTGCTGCGCGAAATCAAGGCACAGTTCCCGCAATGGGCCAGCCGGCTGGGCGATGACCATGTGCTGGACCTGGCGGTGCTGGGTCAGGTCAGCGAGACTTCGCTGACGCGCGATATGGTCTTCAAGATGGAAAGCTCGGGCCTGCCCAATACCTTTGTGCCGGGGCGCAACCTGCTGTTTTTGACGCTGGCCGCCGCGCTGGCCTACCGGCGCGGCTTGCAGGTGCTGGTGACCGGTGTCTGCGAGACCGATTTTTCAGGTTACCCCGACTGCCGCGACGACACCATGAAGGCCATGCAACTGGCGCTGTCGCTGGGCATGGACAAGCGCTTTTTGATTGATACGCCGCTGATGTGGATAGACAAGGCCGCGACCTGGGCCATGGCCGAGGCGCTGGGCGGCCAGGCGCTGGTGGACTTGATCATCGAGCACACCCACACCTGTTACCTGGGCGACCGCGAACACCGCCAGGCCTGGGGCTATGGCTGCGCGACGTGTCCGGCCTGCGAGCTGCGCGCGCGCGGGTACGCGGTCTACGCTGCGACCTTGCACGCGCGCTGATCAGCGTCGGGTCTCGCGCAATCCGTACAGCGCGGGCGAGCCTTCGGGCAGCTTCTCCAGTTCCCATTGTTTGTCATGAAAAGCCGCGACCGCCGGCCGGTGCGCGATGGACACCAGCGCGCCGCCCGCCTGCCTGACCTGTGCCACCAGGCGTTCGTACAGGGTTTTTTCGGCGGCCTCGTCGAGCGCGCTGGTGGCCTCGTCGGCAAACAGCCAGGCCGGTTTTTTCAGCAGCACGCGCGCAATCGCCAGGCGCTGCTGCTCGCCGCCCGACAGTTTTTGGCTCCAGGCGTCCTCGTCGTCGAGCCGGTCACTGAGCTGCGGCAGCAGTGCGTCATGCAGCGCCTGGCGCAGGGCTTCGTCGCTGTAGCTGCCGGCAGGCTCCGGGTAGGCCAATGCATCGCGCAGGCTGCCGTTGGGAAAATAAGGGCGCTGCGGGATGAACATGGTGTTGGCCGGCAGCGTGGTGCGGCCTCGGCTGAAAGGCCAGATCCCCGCAAAAGAGCGGAACAACGTGGATTTTCCGCTGCCAGACGGGCCCTTGATCAGCACCGTGTCGCCAGCTTCGGCGTGCAGCGAAATACCGGCCAGCAAGACCGCGCCCGTGGGCAAAGACACCGTCAGGTTCTGCGTGTCCAGTGTTCGCGCAGACTCATCAATTGCTACTGAATTAATAGCTGCTAACGCTTGCTGGGTATGGGCCAGAGCCCTGAAACTGTCTTCAAAGCTGGTCAAGCGGTCAGTCGTGGCGCGCCAGGCCGCCAGGCTGCTGTAGTTGTCGACAAACCAGCTCAGGGAGTCCTGCACTCTCCCAAAGGCCGAGGCAATCTGCATCAGTTGCCCGAGCTGGATCGCGCCGCTGAAAAAACGCGGTGCTGCGACGATGAAGGGAAACACCACCGCTGCCTGGCCGAAAAAGTTGGTGAACCAGATCAGGTTTTTCTGCTTCTTGATCAGCGTCAGGTAGTTGGCCAGCACTGTCGAAAAACGGCTGTCCAGTTGTGCCCGCTCGACCGCTTCGCCCTTGTCCAGCGCAATCGATTCGCTGTATTCGCGCACGCGCACCAGATGGTGTCGGAAGTCGGCCTCGTAGCGCTGCTGCAGAAAATTGAGCCGGATCTGCGGCCGGCCGATGTAGTGCGTGATGATGCTGCCGACCGTGCAGTAGAGCACCGCCATCCAGACCATGAAGCCTGGGATGTTGAAGCTGTTGCCGCCCAGCGTGAAGGCAAACGGCCCGGACAGACTCCACAGGATGCCGACGAAACTCAGCAGCGTCACCACGGCGTTGAGCAGGCCCATGCTCAGCGAGATGGTGTAAGTGGTGAACAGATTCAGGTCTTCCTGGATGCGCTGGTCGGGGTTATCGGGAGTGGCCGGCTGCGCGCCCGAAGGCGCATACCGGGCGAGCTCCATCTGGTAGAAAGCGTGGTTGGACAGCCAGCGCTGCAGGTAATGCGCGGTCATCCAGGCGCGCCAGCGCACCTCCAGCAACTGCGTCAGGTAAAAGCGGTAGACCGCGATGATGATGAAGGCAAAGGCCAGGTAGGTGAAGCGGCCCAGTTGCTCCCAGAACACCGGCTGGTTTTTCTCCTGCACCGCGTCGTAGAAGACCCGGTTCCACTCGTTGAGCAATACCAGCATGTAGACCGCAGCCAGGTTAAGCAGCACGATGGCCAGCAACAATCCGCGTGCCTTCCACTTCTCCTCCGACTGAAAGTAGGGCCGCGTCAGCGCCCAGGTTTTGCGACAGAAGTCCTTAAAGGCGGCGAATTTGCCGAAGGGCTTGGGGGGCTGGTTCATTGCTGGACGCCTCGGTAGGAATATCAAGACAACTGGTTGGACACGCCGCTGACCACATGGCCCGAAGGCACATGCTGCGACGCTGAATCGACATGGCCGGTCTGGTCGTCGAAGAAGAAGTCGGGTTCGAACTCGCGCAAAAATTCGCCCTTGGCCAGCCCGCCGAGAAACATCGCTTCATCGACCTCGATGTTCCAGTCCATCAGCGTGCGGATCGCGCGCTCATGCGCCGGTGCGCTGCGCGCAGTGACCAGCGCGGTGCGTATGCGCATGTGCGAGGTGCCGACTTGCTGCAGCCGGTGCAAGGCTTCAAGCAGCGGCTTGAAGGGCCCGGCCAGCAGGGGCTGCGCGGCCTTGTCGCGCTCATGCGCCTGAAAGGCCGACAGACCCTGCGCCTGGAACACGCGCTCGGCTTCGTCGGAAAAAAGCACCGCATCGCCGTCGAAGGCAATGCGCACTTCATGCGGGTGTTTGTCGCTGGCGTGGGCTGATTGGGGGTACACCTGCGCCGCCGGTACCCCGGCCGCCAGTGCGTCGCGCACGTCGCTCAGGTGGGCCGACAAAAACAGGTTGGCGTGCAGCGGCTTGAGGTAACGCCACGGCGCTTCGCCGCGGTTGAAGGTGCCGCGCTGGATGTTCAGGCCGTAGTGCTGGGCCGAGCGGAACACCCGCATGCCAGAGACCGGGTCGTTGCGCGAGAGGATGACTACTTCAACCGGCTGCCCACTGCCGCCCTCACCCCAACCCTCTCCCAGTGGGAGAGGGAGCAAGGCACCTGCACCCGGCTGTTCACTCCCTCTCCCTTTGGGAGAGGGTTGGGGTGAGGGCGGGGCCTGGTTAAAGGCCAACAGCTTCTTCACCAGCGAAAAAGCCACGCCGGGTTTGGCTGGCACGTCCAACCGGTCCAGTTGCAATTGCATATAGGCAGCGTCTTTTTTTCGGCCCGGCTCGGGTGGCTGCACCAGGCCGTCTTCAAACACGCGGTTTTCTTCCTCAAAGTCAAACAGCGCGCGTGACGAAATCGCCACCACCAGTTGCCCGTCCAGAGTTGCTGCCATGGTTTACCTGTTTACTGCGTAAGCTCAAGTGTGCGCCATTGCCCGCAGGCCACGCCATCGCGTGGCCACTGGTCGGGGCGGCTGACCTGGCGCACGCCGTTGGCCACCAGCTCTGCCGCCCGGATGATGCCGGCATGTGTGATCCAGACGCTATCGACGGCCTGCGGGAGCTCGTCAAAAGCCTGCGCCACGCGCGCCATCACCGCACCCACGCTGTCGCCGTGGCCACCCACCGCATGATCGGCAAAGTTCGCAGTCCAGACTTCAAACTCGCCCAGGGGGATGTCGGCCCAGGGCCGGCCCTCCCAGGCGCCGAAGTTCATTTCTTGTAGGCGGGCGTCGGTTTTATAGACTAAGTCCGGCCGCAGCTCAATCACCGCCTGTGCCAAATGCTCACATCTTTGTAGCGGCGATGTGCTGATGCAGGCCCCGGCCGGAAGCGCCGCGGCGAGGTCGCGGGCACACTCGAGCGTGACCTCGGGGCCAGCCGGCACGTCCAGCAAGCCGTAGCAAGTGCCTGGCGGGAACAGCACCTGCGCGTGTCGGACCAGCCAGAGCTTCATGCCGGTAACGGCATGAAGCCGCGCCGCGCGGCAATTTTCCGCTGGGCCGCCCCAAGGAAAATTCGCCCCCTTGGGGGGCAGAGAGCTACACGCAGTGAGGCGAACGTGGGGGCCAGTTTCATAGGCTAAGGGCCAGACCGAGGTAAAAAGCGATCTCGCAAACCTGCTGCGTGGCGCCCAGGCAGTCGCCGGTAAAACCCTGCAAACGGCGGGTGAACAGCCGCCCCATCCACAGCAGGGCAAGCACTGAAAAACTGCAAGCTGCTATTAAATTAACAGCTGTAAACGCAGTACTGACAAGGGCTAGGGCCAGAAAACACCATAAAAATGCAGCCCCCAGGCTGGGCAGCGTGATCTGGTCGGCCAACGGCTTGGATTTGGAGCCCGCCACGTCCCCGACGTGCGGCAGGATGCGAATCAGCAGCAGCGGCAGCGCGCGTGAGACCACATGGGCCGCAAACAGCGCGGCGGCAACCAGCCAGCCGTTGAAAGGGGCTTCCAGCGTGGCGCCGTCTGTATCGGTCAGCGTGCCCTCTGCGCTACCCAGCAGGCCCAGCAGCGCAACTTTGCTCAGCAGCGCCAGCACCAGCGCCATCGCGCCAAAGGCGCCGACGCGCGAGTCCTTCATGATCTCCAGCGCGCGGTCGCGGTCCGAACTGCCGCCCAGACCGTCGGCCACGTCGGCCAGCCCGTCTTCATGAAAACCACCCGTCAGCAGCACCGTGGCCACGGTGGACAGCGCGGCTGCAACCAGCGGCGCGAATGGGCTGGCGGGCAGCAGCGCCAGCAGCAACACATACACGCCCGCTGCCGCTGCGCCCACCAGCCAGCCAATTCCAGGGAAATGGGCGGCGCTGGCACGCAGCATGACCGGGCTGCAGCCGACCCACTCCGCCAGCCGTCCGGTCACCGGAATGCGGGTGAAAAACTGCACCGCCAGCAGGTAGTGGCGAATGAACTGGCTCATGACTTGGCCCCGGCATGGGCTGTCATTGCGGGCCTGACCCGCAATCCATGTTGGATCACTACGCCTTTTGGTAACTGCTGCATGGATCCCGGATCGAGTCCGGGATGACGAGACATGTACAGGGACATCACTGAACCGGCCATGATTTCACGTGTCCGCTTTCCCGCTGACGCCGGCCGACTCAAAACTCGCCATCTCCGCCATGAACAGCGCGGCAGATTGCAGCAGCGGCCAGGCCAGCAGGGCGCCTGTGCCTTCGCCCAGGCGCATGTCCAGGTCGAGCAGCGGTGTGGCCTGCAGATGGGCCAGCAGCAGGTGGTGGCCGCGCTCGGCCGAGCGGTGGCAAAACACCAGGTAGTCCAACACCTGCGGCGCCAGCGCGCACGCCACCAGGGCCGCCGCGCCGGCAATAAAACCATCGACCAGCACCACGCGGCGTTCGCTGGCGGCTTGCAGCATGGCGCCGGCCATCATGGCAATCTCAAAACCGCCCAGCGCAGCCAGCACCGCCAGCGGCTCACGCACGTCGGCATGGCGGGCGAGGGCGCGCGTGAGAACGGTCTGCTTGTGCGCCAGTTGCGCGTCATCCAGCCCGGTGCCGCGCCCGACCACATCGCTGACCGGCAGGCCAGCCAGCCGCGCCAGCAGCAGCGTCGCTGCCGAGGTGTTGGCAATACCCATTTCGCCAAAGGCCACCACGTTGCCGGGCAGACCCCGCACGACGTCCATACCGGCCTGCAGCGCCTGGTCGGCTTGCGCCAGTGACATGGCAGGGCCTGCGCAGAGGTTGTGTGTGCCGGCGGCGATTTTGCGCTTCAGCAGTTGCGGGTGGTCGGCCAGCTCGGCGGCGACACCGGCATCGACGACCTGCAAGGCAAAGCCATGCTGGCGCGCAAACACATTGATGGCGGCACCTCCCGCCAGCATGTTGCCCACCATCTGTAGCGTCACCGCCTGCGGAAAGGCCGACACGCCCTCAGCGGCAATGCCGTGGTCGGCGGCAAACACCACCATCTGTGGCGCTTCAAAGCGCAGACTGTCGCTGCGCTGGATCATGCCGATTTGCAGCGCCAGGCGCTCCAGTTGGCCGAGGGCGCCCTGGGGTTTGGTTTTCTGATCGATCTTGTGCTGCAGGCGGGCTGCCAGCGCGTTGTCCGCAGTGGCTTCAATTTCAGGCAGGCAGGGTGTTGTGTGGGCGGTCATCGGTAATTTTTTTGAGGCAGGCGGGGCAGAAGCAAGAGGCTCCAGTTGTGCCGGTGTTTGTTGTGGAGGCGGAGCTGGCTGGTACGCGCATGAGGTGCGGCAGCTTGACGCACCAGCATTCATTGTCGCCACCGACCATGCCGCAGCGAAAAGCCGCACCGCAGCGATGACACGACGAGTTGAGTTCCGCGTTGGTGCCTGCTGTAGTCATGGAAAAGCCGCCTCAGGCCTGCAAAAACAAGCGATAAACCGGGTTGTCGGTCTCTTCCACGTGCGGGTAGCCCAGGGTATCCAGAAACGCTTTGAAAGCCTTGTTGTCGGCCTTGGGCACCTGTAGCCCGACCAGGATGCGGCCATAGTCGGCGCCCTGGTTGCGGTAATGGAACAGGCTGATGTTCCAGCCCGGCTTCATGGCGCCCAAAAACTTCATCAGTGCGCCAGGCCGCTCGGGGAACACAAAACGCAGCAGACGTTCGTCTTTGGACAGCGCGCTGTGTCCGCCCACCATGTGGCGGATGTGTTCCTTGGCCAGCTCGTCGTGCGTCAGGTCCAGCGATTTAAAGCCGTGTTTGCTGAAGTTGTTGGCGATTTTGGTGCTTTCACCCTTGCCGTGGGTGGTCAGGCCGATAAACACATGGGCTTCTCTAGCATCGCTGATGCGGTAGTTGAACTCGGTCACGCTGCGCGGGCCGCCGGGCAACTCGCCTATCAATTCGCAAAAACGCCGGAAGCTGCCGCGCTCTTCAGGAATCGTCACCGCAAACAAGGCCTCGCGCTCTTCACCGACCTCAGCACGCTCGGCGACAAAGCGCAGGCGATCAAAATTCATGTTGGCGCCGCACAGGATGGCGGCGTAGGTTTCGCCCTTGGTTTTGTGGGTGGCCACGTACTGCTTGATGGCGGCCACACTCATGGCACCCGAGGGCTCGACAATGCTGCGGGTGTCGATGAACACATCCTTGATGGCAGCGCAGACGGCGTCGGTGTCCACCGTGATGAACTCATCGACAAGCGCACGGCTGATGCGGAAGGTTTCCTCGCCGACCAGTTTGACGGCCGTGCCATCGGCAAACAGGCCGACATCGGGCAGCGTGACGCGCTTGCCGGCGCTCACCGACAGCGCCATCGCGTTCGAGTCGCTCATCTGCACGCCGATGACCTTGACCTCGGGACGCACCGCCTTGATGTAGTTGGCCACGCCGGAGATCAGCCCGCCGCCACCAATGGCGACAAACACCGCGTCGAGCGAGCCCTTGCCGATGGTCTGGATCTGCCGCAGGATTTCCATGGCGATCGTGCCCTGGCCGGCAATCACGTCCGGGTCGTCAAAGGGGTGCACAAAGGTCATCCCGTTTTTTTTCTCCAGCGTGAGCGCGTACAGGTGCGCGTCCGAGTAACTGTCGCCGTGCAGGATCACCTCGCCGCCGAGTGCCCGGACCGCATCGACCTTGACCTGTGGCGTGGTGACCGGCATCACGATGACTGCGCGCGTGCCGAGTTTGTGCGCGCCCAGCGCCACCCCCTGCGCATGGTTGCCGGCCGAGGCGCAGATCACGCCCTTCTTGAGCTGGGCTGCGCTTAAATGCGCCATCTTGTTGTAGGCGCCGCGCAGCTTGAAGCTGAACACCGGCTGCTGGTCCTCGCGCTTGAGCAGCACCGTGTTATGCAGGCGCTTGCTCAGGTTTTTGGCTGGTTCCAGACCGGACTCGACGGCCACGTCATAGACGCGTGCAGTTAGGATTTTTTTTAGATAGTCGGCTGGGTTGAGGCCGAAAGTCTTAAGCGGTGCGGAATTTTTTTTTGAGGTCGATTTCATCTTTGTTTCTCACGCCGGGTGGAGTCGAGTGTCGAGCGCAAAGTCTTCAATGCTTAAACGGTCGAACATTCCACGGGCCCCCACAACATCAATCACGAGGTTCCACGAATGCGCGCTGACCACGCTAGGCACCACCAGAAGTGGGTGAATATCAAGCAGCGCGTTGCCAAAGGCTTGCTGACCGGCGCTTACCGCACCGGGGCGTAGCCATCCTTTGTTCGGTACTGTTGCTGGGTCGAGCACATGCGCCTTATCAGGCCTGGAAATCCTGATCTGCAGGAGCTTGTGGGCAACCGTATCGAGAACTTTGAACCCCTTGTGCACCGCCACCTCCATGATCGCCGTGGCCGGGTCCAAAGCGCAATAGATGACACGACGCCCCTTGGGGGACCATCGCCCGCCTACCTTGAACGCACCTTCCCCCTTTTTCCAGGTCTTGGCATGAGTTGCAGCTTCCATTCTCCAAACCAAAATCTCTGTCTTCGTGGTCGAACCGCCAAGCGCAGGCGGCAAAGGGGTCAAGCGTACACCCCGTACTCCATCCTGGTCAGATGGTCCCTTACCAGTTCTGCGCCAGAGCTGGTGGCAATCAAATCGATTGGTTTTCTCCCGTCTAAACCGAGGGCTGGTTTTAAAAGCCATTCCTCAGCTTCAGCATGGCTGCCCAGAATGTTTTCTGCCATGGAGGTGATCTCAATCAAGGCCAGCGTCGCATCCGAGGCCCCGCGCGGCAGCAACTCATCTTTTCGTCTGTTTGCCGTCTTGCTGCTGATGCCGATGACCGAATAAACCTGGGGCTTGCTGATGTGAATGTACGAATCTAAAAGCGTGATCAGAACTTCGGTGCGCACGCCCTTGTTCACCACATCGTGCCGTGAGATCTGATTGAGCTGGCCTACAAAAGTTCGAAGGCTGCTCCAGTTGTTGTCGGGCGATTTAATTACCACAGACTTGCTGGCGGGACGAAACCTCGGTGTACGTGAGATCGGTGCGGCTGTGCTCATGATGGTCTCCTTGGACAAGTGGGATGATACACCAGGACAAATGACCACGATTCAGAATAAAAAAAAGCCGCCAAGTCCGAAGACCTGACGGCTTTTGAGCTTTGAATCTCAAGCTGGCTTATGCCAGCCGGGGATCAGAAAGCGTGGCGAACGCCCAGGTACAGCTGGCTGGGATCCTGGCCAACAGCGTTGTTAGGCGTACCGTTCAGTGCAGCCTGCGTGTACAGGTTGTAGCCGGCGGCGGACTGGTTGTTGATCTTGGCGTAAGACACGCCCACCGATGTACGCTTGGACAGTGCGTAGTCGTAGCCCACAGAGAACATCGTAGCGCCAGTGTTAGGCGTGGTCGTGCCATTCAGCTTGACTTGTTGGGCCTTGGTGTAGGTGACCAGGAAGGTGCCAGCGCCGAGCGGCACAGTCACAGGGATGGAGAATGCGCGACGACGGTTTTCAGCAGCAGCGCCGCCGATGGTGCCGCCGTTGATTTGCGAGCTGTCATAGGTCAGGCCAACGGTGGCAACACCGAAGTTCCAGTCGATGAAAGCGGAGCCAGCGCTCTGGTCGTTACGTGCTGCACCAGTGACACGGCTTTCGGAATTGGCATCCCAGAACGACACGCCCGTCCTCAGGGGGCCGTTGCTGTAGTTCAGGCCCAGAGACATTGCGCGGCCTTTGCCTGCATCGCCCACGGCGCCTTCAGAACCAACCCAGTTGGTGCTGTAGTTCGCCTGGCCCTGGAAGCCAGAGAAGTTAGGCGTGGTGTAGCGGACAACGTTGACCGAACGGCTGGCGTTGGCAATCGCGTTGGTGCCGCCGTTGACATAACCGAGGATGGAGCAGCTAGAAGCTTGCAAAGCAGTAGAGCGAGCGCCGTGCTGGTCAGAGCCCAGGCAGTAGTGGGTGTCCAACTTGCCGAGCTGGACCATGCCCAGGCCGCCGCGCAGGCCGACGAAGGTGTTACCACCAGCTTGTGCGGCAGCTGGGGATTCGTCAAGGCGGAAGCGGGTGTCGATCTGGAAAACAGCTTTCAGGCCGCCACCGAGGTCTTCAGTGCCACCGATGATGAAACGCGAAGAGCCGTCAGCAATGGCCAAGCCGTTACCGTTGGTACCAGCGCCGCCGCCAGAATATTTGGTTTGTGCAACGCCGCCCTTGACGATGCCGGACAGGGTCACAGAAGACTGAGCGAAAGCGCTAACAGCCGCGAATGCAGCCAGAGCAACTAGGGATTTTTTCATTGCGAGTTTCTCCAAGGTTAAACATAGGGCTCCAGGATTTTGGATCCCCGGGCCAACCTCCATTTAGGAAGTTGTATGTATTGCACCAGAGGCCGGGAGCTTTCGCAAAGGAATTAGCTCGCTAAATACATTTCCGTTGCACACCTGCAACAAATACTGACTGCTTGTGGAAAAGATGGGCCAGCTCCGTCACATGCCTTCTTGTTGCGGATTGATTTAATCACTATTAATCGTTATGATTAATTGAAGTCGAGCGCCTCGGAGAAGTTTCTTTTTTAATTGATGTTGAGTTTGTTCGGCGTATAAAGATCAGTCATGACACAGGCAGAAA
This sequence comes from Polaromonas sp., assembly GCF_030689685.1. Taxonomy (GTDB): domain Bacteria; phylum Pseudomonadota; class Gammaproteobacteria; order Burkholderiales; family Burkholderiaceae_C; genus Polaromonas. The sequence goes on from NZ_JAUYEY010000051.1 coordinate 53,511, forward strand.
CCAAAGTACTTACCGCTCATGTTCCACTGCCACTGGCCAATAAGGTCGATCAGATGGCTGCACGTTTTGATCGGTCGCGTGGCTGGGTCATGAAGCAGGCGCTATCGGCGTGGATCGACCAAGAGGAAGAGCGTAGTCGTCTGACACTTGAGGCGTTGGCTGATGTGGACGCTGGTCGGCTCCTCGACCACCTGGCCGTGCAAGCCTGGGCTGACAGTCTGAATACCGATAGCCCGTTGCCGGTGCCGCGTTGATGGAGTTGAAGTGGACGAGCAAAGCGCTGTCCGATCTGTCGCGGGTCTACGAATTCTTGGCTTCGGTGAAGGGGGTCGTGGCGGCGCGCACTCTGCAGTCTCTCATTGGTGCACCGCTCAAGCTGTTGGCGAATCCGCGCATCGGTAGAAAGCTCGAGGAGTTCGAGCCGCGAGAGGTGCGCCGAGTGATCGTGGGGCAGTACGAAATGCGCTACGAGATTCGGGGGGCTACGCTTTACGTGCTGCGCTTGTGGCATACGCGTGAGGATCGTTAACATGGATACCCTGCTCAACGCCGCTGACAGTGCCCTGCGCACGCTGTTTGCCAAACCACATGCGAGTCGAAGCTGCCCGACTGTCGCCGGACAAACAACGGAGTTGTCCAGCGCAGACAAAGCACTGGCCGGCGCGCTGATGCGCGTCAACCATGTGGGCGAGGTGTGTGCCCAGGCGCTGTATGCCTCGCAGGCGCTGAGCACGCAAAACCCGGTGCTGCGCCAGCATTTCATCGAGGCCAGCAAGGAAGAGGGCGACCATCTGGCGTGGACCCGCGACAGGCTCGATGAATTGGGCACCCGGCCTTCGCTGCTCAATCCGCTGTGGTACGCTGGAGCGTTCGGATTGGGCCTGCTAGCCGGGCGGCTGGGTGACAGGGTCAGCCTGGGTTTTGTGATGGAGACCGAACGCCAGGTGGAGTCGCATCTGGCCAGCCACCTGGAACGCCTGCCGCAGGGCGACCACGCTTCACGCGCCATCGTGGCGCAGATGAAGGACGACGAGGCGCGCCATGCCCAGGAGGCGCAGGGCGCTGGCGGCTTTGATTTGCCCACGCCCGTGAAGGCCTTGATGCGCGCGTCGGCCAAAGTCATGACAACGACGGCGCATTACATCTGAGACGAGACGCTCCTCTTTTGATAGCTGTCTGCGCCCGCTGGATATGGGCTGACGGCTGATTTGACTTGAAATCAGGCTTCGATCAGCTCAAAACTCGTGGTGATGTCGGCGGTCTTGCCGAGCATGATGGTGGCCGAGCAGTATTTGTCGTGGCTCATCGCAATCGCGCGCTCCACGGCGCTGGCCGGAATGCCGCGCCCGCTGACCACAAAGTGCATCTGGATGCGGGTGAACACCTTGGGGTCGGTTTCTGCCCGTTCGGCGCTGAGCCTGACGGTGCAGCCGCGCACGTCGTGGCGGCCCCGTTTGAGAATCAACACCACGTCGTAAGCGGTGCAGCCACCAGTGCCGGCGAGCACGGTTTCCATGGGGCGGGGCGCGAGGTTGGCGCCGCCGTTGTCTGGTTTGGCGGCATCCGGCGCACCGTCCATGACCAGCGTGTGGCCGCTGCCGGTGGTGGCCAGAAAACGCATCGCTGACCCCGGCGCGCTGGTTGTGCCGGCAGAAATGTTTGGGCCGGTCCAGCTCACTGTGCATTCCATAAATCTCTATCCTTTAAAACCAGAAATAGTTGGATAAAACGCTGTAAATGTTCATTTTTCACAACAGATTATTGCTGCGGTGCAACACGGCTCCGCTATACTGAAATCATCGCATGAACAAGGCAAATGTTTTCATGCAATGCTTGTCTCCTCCATCCCTGAAAGGGTGGATTTACAGGTCCAGATCGCAAGGTCTGGACCTTTTTTCTTGCCCGCAGGTTTCCCATAGCTGGAGCCCGCCCTGCACTGCGGACCCAAACGGCCTGTAGGTGATTGTCAACAGCGCTGCCTATACTCGCGCATTGTTTTAACCGGGTAAGCGGATGTTTTGTAGCGCAGCAAGAGTGTTGGCGGCTGTGGCTGTGTTGCAACTGGCAGCCTGTGCATCGCCGCCCATTGTGTCCGAGGGGCCGGCGACGCAGGCCGGGCTGGCTGCCACGCCCTGGACCATCGCGTCCGGTGCTGCGCCGGGCGCGCCGGCCTGGCAGCACTACAAATTGCCGGGCAAACAGCCCAGCCAGTTCAGCTACGTCCGCAAGGACGGGCGTGACGCCATGGTGGCGCATTCGACATCTTCCGCCAGCATGGTGCGCCAGGCGGTTCGCATCGAGCCGGATGAACTGGGCAGTGTCCGGTTTTCATGGAAGGTGCCCAACCTGATCGCCCAGGCCGACATGGCCTTGCGCGAGATGGACGATTCGCCGGTGCGCATTGTGCTGGCCTTTGAAGGCGACCGCAGCAAGTTCTCGGGTAAAAATGCCATGCTTTCCGAACTGGCGCGCGCGCTGACAGGGGAGGAGATGCCCTTCGCCACCTTGATGTATGTGTGGTGCAACTCGCGCCAGCCGGACAGTGTGATTGTCAACCCGCGCACCGACCGTATACGCAAACTGGTGGTGGAGTCCGGCACCGGCAAGCTGCGCCAGTGGGTGGACTATGAGCGAAACATCCGCGCCGACTATGAAAAGGCCTTCGGCGAGACGCCTGGGGCGCTGGTGGGCATAGGCATCATGACCGACAGCGACAACACCCGCAGCACGATCCAAGCCTGGTACGGACCTGTCACCGTGGGGGCTTTCGGGCGTATGAAGTAGCTGCAGAGCAGCGGTGGGTGAAGGAAAGCCCTGATGCCGTCCCGGCCTGCTTATTGCATAGTAGTGGTCTTTCAATTGACGAGGAGTTTTCATGAAATTCAAACAGCTTGCTTGGGTCTCTGCCGCCCTTGCGGTATTTGCGGCCGCACCGGCTTTACAGGCCAAGCCTTTCAAATGGTCCAGTGCCAGCGACATTCCCACGCTGGACATCCATTCCCAAAACAATGCGCTGGGTAACGGGGTGCATGCCGCGATTTACGACTCGCTGGTTTATTACAACAGCCAGACTTTCAAGCCCGAAGCCCAGCTAGCGACGGCCTGGCGCGATGTGTCGCCAACGCAGGTGCGCTTTACCCTGCGCTCCGGCGTGAAGTTCAGCGACGGCACGCCGTTCACGGCGGACGATGTGGTTTATTCGATCACACGGGCCATGGCCAAGACCTCGAATTACGCCATCTACACCCAGGGTATCGATAAGGCGGTCAAAGTCAACGACACCACCGTGGACTTGATGATGAAAGGCCCGAACCCGGTGCTGCTGAGCCAGTTGACCGAGCTGCGCATCATGAGCAAGGCCTGGGCGGAAAAAAACAAATCCGTTGAGCCCAAAGACATCCGCGCCAAGGATGAAACCTTTGCCCACCGCAACGCCATGGGAACCGGCCAGTTCATGGTCAAGGAATGGCAGCCCGACCAGAAGCTGGTGCTTGTCAAGAACCCCAATTACTGGGGCACCATTCCTTCGAATGTGACGGAAATCATCTACACCCCGATCAAGTCCGAAGCGACGCGCGTGGCCGCGCTGCTGTCGGGAGAAGTCGATTTGGTGCTGGACCCGAGCCCGCAGGATATGACGCGTCTGCGCGGCAATTCCAACCTCAAGGTGATCGACGGCATCGAGAGCCGCACCATCTTCTTCGGCATGGACCAGTTCAGGGATGAGCTGCCCGGCTCGAACGTCAAGGGCAAAAATCCGCTCAAGGACCTGCGTGTGCGCAAGGCGCTGTATCAGGCCATCGACATCAACAGCATTGTCCGCGTGACGCTGCGCGGTCTGGGTCAGGCCACCGGCACCATCGTGGCGCCCCAGGTCAACGGCTGGAACGAGACGGTGCACAAACGCTTCCCTTATGACCCGGAGGCGTCTAAAAAGCTATTGGCGGAAGCCGGCTATCCGCAAGGTTTCGAGGTGGATTTCGCCTGCCCGAACAACCGCTACATCAATGACGAGGAAATCTGCCAGGCCGTGACGGCCATGTGGTCGCGCATCGGTGTCAAGGCCAAGCTGCGCACCTTGCCGCTGGTGACCTACTTCCCGATGATTCAGCGTTACGAAGCCAGCATCTACATGCTGGGCTGGGGCGTGCCGACCTTTGACGCGCTGTACAGCCTGCAATCGCTGACGCGCAGCGTCGGTACCGGTGGCGATGGCAACTACAACGTCGGCCGTTACAGCAACCCGCGCATGGACATCATCGTGGACCGCGTGAAGATCGAAACCGATTTGCCGGTGCGTAACCGCTTTCTGACTGAAGGCCTTCAATTGAGCAACGACACGGTGTCGCACCTGCCGCTTCACAACCAGATCATTCCCTGGGCCATGAAGAAAAATATCGACGTGACACACCGGGCCGACAACCGGCTGGACTGGCGAGTCATCAAGGTCAACTGATCGGCCTGGGTCCGCGAGAAATTCAAAAGAGCCCTCAGGGGCTCTTTTTTTGATCACAAAATATTATCTTTAAACCTAAAGGAAACCCGATGTCGGCACGTTGCTTGCTCTGCTAGCATCGGCATTCGATAAAAAAACCCGCACGATGTTCGCATTTATTCTCCGTCGCCTGTTCCAGGCCGTGATCGTGATGGTTACGGTGGCTTTTCTGGCTTTCATGCTGTTCCAGTACGTGGGCGACCCCGTGGTGTTTCTGCTCGGGCAGGACGCCCAGCCGGACCAGATCCGGCAGCTCCGCGCTGATTTGGGGCTGGACAAGCCTTTTTTCGTGCAGTTCGGCCACTTCCTGGTCAATGCTGTGCAAGGCGAGTTCGGCTTGAGCCTGCGCCAGGGTGCCAAGGTGTCGCGGCTGATTGCCGAGCGCTTTCCGGCCACGCTGGAGCTTGCGCTGGTGGCGGCCCTGATGGCGCTGCTGATTGGCGTGCCCATGGGTGTATATGCGGCCTTGCGGCGGGGCACTTTTTTCAGCCAGTTGTTGATGACGGTGTCACTGCTCGGCGTGTCGCTGCCGACCTTTCTGATCGGCATCCTGTTGATCCTGATTTTCGCGGTCGGCCTCGGCTGGTTTCCCAGTTTCGGGCGCGGTGAGGTGGTGCAGATGGGCTGGTGGAGCACCGGGCTGCTGACCGCCAAAGGCTGGCAACACATTGTTCTGCCGGCAGTGACGCTGGCCATTTTCCAGCTCACGCTGATCATGCGGCTGGTACGTGCCGAAATGCTTGAAGTCCTGCGCACCGACTACATCAAGTTTGCACGCGCGCGGGGTCTGTCCAACCGCACCATCCATTTCGGGCATGCGCTCAAAAATACGCTGGTGCCGGTCATGACCATCACCGGCCTACAGCTAGGCGGCCTGATAGCCTTTGCCATCATCACCGAGACGGTGTTCCAGTGGCCCGGTATGGGCCTGCTGTTCATTCAGGCCGTGACTTTTGCCGATATTCCCGTGATGGCCGCCTACCTGTGCCTGATTGCGTTGATCTTCGTGGTCATCAACCTGGTGGTGGACCTGCTTTATTTCGTCGTTGACCCGCGCCTGCGCGTGGGCAACGCCGGAGGCCACTGATGCTGGCGCCCCGTCCCGCCCCGACGCTCAAAGCCAAGGGTCGCGTATTTGCCCAGATTGCCCAATTCCATCCGGAGCTGACGGCTTTTCGGCGTGACCTGCATGCGCATCCCGAACTCGGTTTTGAAGAGGTTTATACCGGCGCGCGCGTCCGGGAGGCGCTTGAGCGCTGCGGGGTGGACGAAATCCACACCGGCATCGGCAAGACCGGCCTGGTGGCTGTTATCAAGGGCCAGCAGAGCGGCAGCGGCCGCATGATCGGCCTGCGTGCCGACATGGATGCGCTGCCGATGACCGAGCACAACGAGTTTGCCTGGAAGTCCTCCAAAGCCGGCTTGATGCACGGCTGCGGGCACGACGGGCACACCACCATGCTGGTGGGTGCGGCGCGTTACCTGGCCGCCACCCGCAACTTCGACGGCACGGCGGTGCTGATTTTTCAGCCTGGTGAAGAGGGTTTTGCCGGCGCCCGTATCATGATCGAGGACGGCTTGTTTGAGCGCTTTCCGGTGCAGGCTGTGTACGGCATGCACAACTGGCCGTCGATGCGGCCCGGCACCGTGGGTATCCGCCCCGGCGCTATGATGGCTGCAGCTGATCGCGTCACCATCGACATCACCGGCCGCGGCGGCCACGGCGCCCACGCCTACATGACGGTGGACCCGGTGGTGGTGTCGGCGCACATCATCACAGCGATCCAGAGCATTGTGTCGCGCAACGCCAACCCGATCGACAGTGCAGTGATCAGCATCTGCGCCATGCAGGCCGGTGACATGGGCGCTTTCAGCGTGGTGTCGGGCAAAGCCTCGCTGGTGGGCACGGTGCGCACTTTCAGCCCCGATGTGCAGAACATGGTGGAGCGCCGGCTCGGCGAGTTGTGCAGCGCCGTGGCCCTGGGTTTCGGCGCCACCGCCTCGGTGCGTTACGAGCGTATCTATCCCGCGACCATCAACTCCTATGACGAAGCCGTGTTTGCGGCCGACGTGGCCGAGGCCCTGGTCGGCGCCGACCAGGTGGTGCGCGACATCGCGCCCAGCATGGGCGCGGAGGATTTTTCCTTCATGCTGCAGGTCAAGCCGGGCGCCTACCTGCGCATTGGGCAGGGCGCCGAAAACGGCGTCGGCAGTTGTTTCCTGCACAACACCCGCTACGATTTCAATGACGACATCCTGCCACTGGGCGCCGCTTTGCATGCGGGCCTGGTGGAGCAGTCCATGCCTTTACCCGTGTAGCCTCAAGACATTTCCACCCACCGGAGAATTCCATGAACTTCAAAAAGAAAACAGTCCTGGCCCTTATCAGCTCTGCGCTGGCAGCTACAAGTTTTGTAGCATCTGCAGTCACCTTGCGGGTCGGCAACCAGGGCGATGCCCTGTCGCTGGACCCGCACTCGCTCAATGAATCGCTGCAACTGACGGTGGTCGGCAATGTCTATGAGCCGCTGGTCACGCGCGACCGCAACTACAAATTGGCGCCATCGCTGGCCACCGACTGGAAGCAGACCGCGCCGACGGTCTGGCGCTTTAACCTGCGCAAAGGCGTGACGTTCCATGACGGCACGCCTTTCACTGCTGACGACGTGATCTTCAGTTACGAGCGCGCCAAAGGCGATGGCTCCGACATGAAAAGTTATGTCGGCCAGATCAAGGAAATCAAAAAAATCGACGACCACACGATTGACTTCGTGTTGAACAACCCCTTCCCCATCCTGCCTGAGTTGTTCACGCAGTGGCACATGATGAGCAAGAAGTGGTGTGAGACCAACCAGGCGACCAAACCGGTGGATCGCCGCAAGGGCATTGAAAACGCCGCGTCCTTCCGCGCCAACGGCACCGGTCCGTTCCGCGTGCGAGAGCGTCAACCGAATGTGCGCACCACCTTTTCCCGCAACGGCAACTACTGGGGCAAGATCGACGGCAACGTCGACGAGGTGATTTTCAACGTGATCGGCAACGACAGCACGCGCGTCGCCGCACTGCTGTCCGGCGAGATTGACGTGATGGAACCGGTGCCGGTGCAGGACGTGGCCCGTGTCCAGGGCAGCAGCGCCCTCAAGGTGCTGCAGGGTCCTGAGTTGCGCGTGATTTTCCTGGGCATGGACCAGAAGCGCGACGAATTGCTGTTTTCCAGCGTCAAAGGCAAAAACCCCTTCAAGGACAAACGCGTGCGTCAGGCCTTCTACCAGGCCATCGACATCGAGGCGATCAAGAGCCGCGTGATGCGTGGTGCGGCCTCGCCGGTGGCCATCTTGTTGCCGCCGCAGGTCAAGGGTTTTGCCCCGGACCTGGCCAAACGCCTGCCGTTTGATGTGGAAGCCGCCAAGAAGCTGATGGCCGACGCCGGCTACGGCGCGGGTTTCGAGCTCAAGATGAACTGCCCGAACGACCGTTATGTGAACGACGGCGAGATTTGCCAGGCCGTTGCTGCCAACCTCTCGCGCATCGGCGTCAAAATCAACCTTGAGGCTGAAACCAAGGGTACTTATTTCCCGAAAATCCTGCGCCGTGACACCAGCTTCTACATGCTGGGCTGGACCGCCAGCACCGTGGACGCGCACAACGTGCTTTACCCCATCATGTCCACACCCGGTGAGGGCGGCCGCGGCCAGTTCAACCTGGGCGCTTACAGCAACGCACGCGTGGACGAGTTGACCAACCTGGTGGCGTCCGAGACCGACGACAAGAAACGCATGGAGATGATCCGCGAAGCGCTGAAGATCCACCAGGACGACGTGGGCCATCTTCCGCTGCACCAGCAGGCCATCAACTGGGCCACGAAGAAGAACATCGAACTGGTGCAGTGGCCTGACAACGGCATGCCCTGGAAGTTCGTCAAACTGAACAAGTAGACCTGTTGATGAGAAGCGCGCTTTTCCGGTTATGGGACGGCGACGTCGGCTACAGCTTTCGCACCTCCCCGGTGGCGATGGCGGCGGCCGCAGTCGCCCTGATCTGTATTTTTGGTTCGGTGTTTGCGGGCTTTATTGCCCCGCACAACCCGTTTGACCTGACAACACTTGAGCTCAGTGACGCGCGTTTGCCACCGGCCTGGTCAGAGGCCGGTTCGACCAAATATTTGCTTGGCACCGACGACCAGGGCCGCGACATTCTGTCGGCCCTGATGTACGGCGCCCGGGTGTCGCTGGCCGTGGGTTTTGCGTCGGTGGTTTTGTCGGTGGTGCTTGGCGTGGGCCTGGGCCTGCTGGCCGGCTTCTACGGCGGCTGGATCGACTCTGCCCTGATGCGTTTGTGCGATGTCATGCTGTCCTTCCCGGCTATTTTGGTGGCTTTGCTGATTGCGGGGGTCGGACGGGCGCTGTTTCCCAATGCCCAGGACTCGCTGGCGCTGGGGGTGCTGATCATCTCGATCACGCTCACGGGTTGGGTCCAGTACGCGCGGACCGTGCGCGGCTCGACCCTGGTCGAACGCAGCAAGGAGTATGTGCAGGCCGCCCGTGTGACCGGCGTGGCTCCGCTGCGCATCATGCGTCGCCATGTGCTGCCCAATGTCATGGGGCCGGTGCTGGTGCTGGCGACCATCCAGGTGGCCACGGCCATCATCACCGAAGCGACCCTGTCTTTTCTGGGCGTCGGCGCGCCGCCGACCTCGCCATCGCTGGGCACGCTGATCCGCATCGGCAACGATTACCTGTTTTCAGGCGAGTGGTGGATCACGGTGTTTCCCGGCGTCATGCTGGTGACGATTTCGCTGAGCGTCAATTTGCTGGGTGACTGGCTGCGCGATGCGCTGAACCCGCGCCTGCGCTAAAAAAATGGCCCCCACGCTTTTCACTTCGTGTAATACGCTGCCCCCCGAGGGGGCTAATTTCCCTTGAGGCGGCCCGGCGGGAAATTGCATGGCCCGCGCCTATACGTGCTGAGTAGTCAATGAGTCTTTTACAAGTCAAGAACCTGATCGTCGAATTCCCTGGCCGGCGCGGCACGCTGCGTGCGCTGGACGACATTTCCTTTGAAATCGCGCCGGGAGAAATCCTTGGCGTGGTCGGTGAATCCGGTGCCGGCAAGTCGCTGACGGGCGCGGCCATCATTGGCCTGCTGGAGCCACCTGGGCGCATTGGCGGCGGGCAAATTCTGCTCGAAGGCCAGCGCATCGACAACTTGCCCTATCAGCAAATGCGCCATATCCGCGGCCGCAAGATAGGCGCGATTTTCCAGGACCCGCTGACCTCGCTGAACCCGCTGTACAGCGTGGGTCGGCAACTGATCGAAACCATCCAGGCGCATTTGCCGGTGAGCCATGCCGAGGCGCGCCAGCGTGCGATCTCGCTGCTGCAGGACACCGGCATTCCGGCCGCCGAGCAGCGCATCGAACATTTTCCGCACCAGTTCTCTGGCGGCATGCGACAGCGTGTGGTGATTGCCCTGGCGCTGGCCGCCGAGCCCAAGCTAATCGTCGCCGACGAGCCGACCACAGCGCTCGACGTGTCGATCCAGGCACAGATCATCATGCTGCTCAAAAATATCTGCAAAAAGCGCGGCGCCGCCGTGATGCTGATTACCCATGACATGGGCGTGATCGCCGAAACCTGCGACCGCGTGGCCGTGCTGTATGCCGGGCGCATTGCCGAGATCGGCCCGGTGCATGAGGTCATCAACCACTCCTCGCATCCCTACACCGAAGGCCTGATGGCGGCCATCCCCGACATCACGCTGGACCGCGAGCGGCTTAACCAGATCGACGGCGCCATGCCGCGCCTGAACGCCATCCCGCAAGGCTGCGCCTTCAACCCGCGCTGCCCCAAGGTGTTCGAGCATTGCCGCCAGGAGCGGCCCGACCTGTTGTCGGCTGGAGCCACGCGCGCTGCCTGCTGGCTGCATGATGTGCCGGTGGGGGTGAGCGCATGAGCACCGCTGCACCACTGGTTCAGGCGCATGACCTGGCCATGACCTTTGACGTGTCACCGCCCTGGCTGAACCGGGTGATCGAGGGCAAGCCCCGGCTGATGCTCAATGCCGTCGATGGCGTGAGTTTCGAGATTGAAAAAGGCAAAACCCTGGCGCTGGTCGGCGAGTCCGGCTGCGGCAAAAGCACGGTGGCCAAACTGTTGGTGGGGCTTTACAACCCGACCCGTGGCGGCCTGACCTTCGATGGACAGGATGCCCATGCTGCCTTCAAAACGCCGCAAGGCCGGCAGTTGCGCAGCCGCATCCAGATGATTTTCCAGGATCCGTATGCCAGCCTGAACCCGCGCTGGATTGTCGAGGACATCGTGGGCGAGCCGCTGCGCGAGCATGGCCTGATCACCGACGATGCCGAGCTCAAGGCCAAGGTTGGCGAGTTGCTCAAGTCAGTCGGGCTGTCGCCGCTGGATGGACCCAAATACCCGCACCAGTTCTCGGGCGGGCAGCGCCAGCGCATCTCGATCGCGCGCGCGCTCGCGACCGAACCCGAGTTTTTGGTCTGCGACGAGCCAACCTCTGCGCTTGACGTGAGTGTGCAGGCGCAGGTGCTCAACATCATGAAGGACCTGCAGCGCGAACGCGGGCTGACTTACCTGTTCATCTCGCACAACCTTGCGGTGGTGCGCCATGTCAGCGACCAGGTCGGCGTGATGTACCTGGGCCGCTTGGTCGAACTGGCCAACAAGCAGACGCTGTTTGCGGCGCCGCGCCACCCCTACACACGCATGCTGCTGGACGCGATTCCGAAGATGCACGATACCGGGCGTGCCCGCACCCCAGTGCAGGGCGAGGTGCCCAATCCTTTGAACCCGCCCACCGGTTGCACCTTCCACCCGCGCTGTCCGCACGTCAACGACCGCTGCCGCGCCGAGCGGCCGCAACTCCTGACCCTCCAGGGCGTGAAGATTGCCTGCCATGCCGTGGAAGAAGGCAGAATTTAGCCGCTATGATTTTTGTAGCTGCCTGCGCCCGCAGGTTATGGGCTAGAGACCGATTTGATGCAAAATTTAACGGTAGGGGTTGGCAATGCCCAGGTCGGCCAATATCTCGACCTCGCGCGCTTCCATGGCCTGCGCATCGGTCTCGCCGGTCTCGTGGTCCCAGCCCTGCGCATGCAACACGCCATGCACCAGCAGATGCGCGTAATGGTCCTTCAGCGTCTTGCGGTTCTCGCGCGCCTCTTTGGCAACAACCGGTGCACACAGCACCAGGTCGGCGGCGACCAGGGGGCCAGCGCGATAGTCGAAGGTCAGCACATTGGTCGCGTAGTCTTTTTGCCGGTAGCTGCGGTTCAGGGTCTGGCCCTCTTCAGCATCGACGATGCGCACCGTGATCTCTGCGTCGCTGTCCAGCGCATGGCGTATCCAGCGCGCGACGCTGTGGCGTGGCAAGGCGGCGCGATGGCGCTTGGCGTCTTTGATGTCGCCGAACTGCAGCGACAGGCTGAGCTGCTTAAGAGCCATTGCGGCTTTTGGTCCGGCTTGGGCGCGCCACCGGCACCACCGCATCAACAGCGTCGTCGCCACGCAGCGGTTTCGGGGTGTAGCCGTCGTAGGCGTCCACGATGCGCGCCACCAGCGGATGCCGCACCACGTCGGCACTGGTCAGGCGCGTGATGGCGATGCCCTTGACACGTTTGAGCACACGTTCGGCGTCGATCAGGCCGCTGAGCTGGGTGCGCGGCAGGTCGACCTGGCTCACATCGCCAGTGATCACCGCCTTGGCACCAAAACCGATGCGCGTCAAAAACATCTTCATCTGTTCGGGTGTGGTGTTTTGCGCCTCGTCCAGAATCACAAACGCATGGTTCAGCGTGCGGCCACGCATGAAGGCCAGCGGCGCAATTTCGATCTGCTGGCGCTCAAACGCTTTTTGCACGCGCTCGAAACCCATGAGTTCGTACAACGCGTCGTACAGCGGCCGCAGATAAGGATCGACCTTCTGGTTCAGGTCGCCGGGCAGAAAACCCAGGCGCTCGCCGGCCTCGACCGCCGGGCGCGTCAGCACAATGCGCTGCACCGCGCTGCGCTCCAGCGCATCGACCGCGCAGGCCACGGCCAGGTAGGTTTTGCCGGTACCGGCCGGGCCGATGCCGAAGGTGATGTCGTGGGTGGCGATGTTTTCCAGGTAGGCGCCCTGGTTGCTGGTGCGCGCCCGCAGGTCGGCACGGCGCGTGGACAGCGCCATGGCACCGTCAGGCGCCACACTCAGCGCGGTATCGCCGGCCAGCATCAGCTGCACCTGCTCTTCCGGGATAGGTCGCTGCGCCATTTCGTACAGCGCCTGCAGCACTTCGAGTGCCTGCTGCGCCTTAGCCTTGGGCCCGTCAATCTTGAACTGCTCGAAGCGGTGCGCAATCGTCACCTGCAGCGCCGCCTCGATGGTGCGGATGTGAGCGTCCATCGGTCCGCACAGATGGCCCATGCGCGTGTTGTTGGGCGGCGAGAAGGTGTGACGGAGTATCAAAAGTTTGTTTTCCTTGTGGCAAGGCCGACAGATGGGTGATTGTCCCTCGATATTCAAGCCGGCGGGCAGCGCCAGTGCACTGATAAGATTTGCCCATGATTGGACGCATCACTGGCCTGCTGGCCGAAAAGAACCCGCCGGAACTGCTGGTGGACTGCAACGGCGTCGGTTACGAGGTGCTGGTGCCTATGAGCACCTTTTACAACCTGCCGGCGCTGGGCGAAAAAGTCAGCCTGCTGACGCATTTTGTGGTGCGCGAAGACGCGCAATTGCTGTACGGTTTTGGCACTGCCAGTGAGCGTGCGGCCTTTCGCCAGCTGATCAAGATATCCGGTGTCGGCCCGCGCACCGCCCTCAGCGTGCTCAGTGGCATGAGCGTCGATGAGCTGGCCCAGGCCGTCACCAGCCAGGAAGCCGGCCGCATCATCAAGGTGCCGGGCATAGGCAAAAAAACCGCAGAGCGCTTGCTGCTGGAGTTGAAAGGCAAGCTGGGCGCCGACATGGGCATCACCGTCAGCGTAGCCGATGATGCGCAGTCAGACATTCTTCAGGCGCTGGTGGCGCTGGGCTACAGCGACCGCGATGCGGCGCTGGCGCTCAAACCCTTGCCCAAGGACATTGGTGTCAGTGACGGCATCAAGCTGGCTCTCAAGGCGTTGGCGAAATAGCGCCCCCAAGCGGGAATTTGCTGCCGTGCCTGTCCTTATTTGGTCGTGATGGGTCTTGTCTGTGGATATCCGGTGGGATATACTTAACTGATGAACACCACGCTATCGATTTCTCCCTGGGGCAACAGCCATGGCATACGCCTGAGCCGCGAACTCATGCAAGCCATGCACATCACGCCTGACACACCGCTCGAAGTCGAGGTAATCGCGCCGGGTCGGCTGGAGTTGCGCGTTGCCCTCAAAAAGCGTTCGCTGGCGCAGAAACTGAAAGCCTATGACCCCCTTGTTCACAGTGGCGAGCTGATGACCGGGGCGGCAGTGGGCGCAGAGTTCGGTGCACGGTAAGCAAGGTGCTGTGTTGGCTGCCGAAAAACCGTGGGTGCCGGACCGGCGCGACATCATCTGGATCAATTTCAACCCGCAGTCGGGCAAGGAAATGCGGGATGTCCATCCCATGGTGGTTCTGACCACGCGTGCTTACAACGAGCGCACCTCGTTGGTGGTGGGATTGCCCATGTCCACGGCTGCCGCCAACGCCACCAATCCCTTTGCCGTTGACAACAGCCGTGGCGCCGGTGATCCCAGTTACGTCATTTGCAACCAGCCAAAAAGCATGGACTGGCGGCAAAGAGGTGCCAGGCCTCATGCCTCAGGCAAAGTGCGTGAGACTATTTTCAAACAGGCCTGTGCCGAGTTGAACGACCTGATTCAACTGGCCGGCTGATCGGCAACCCGCACCTGTTCATGACCATCCAGACCGACGACTTCGACATGTCCGGCGTGCCGCCTGTGAAGCGGGTGATGTCTGCGGCGCCCGCGTCTCCCAACGAAGAAGCCATCGAACGCGCCTTGCGGCCCAAACTGTTTGATGAATACGTCGGCCAGGCCAAGGTGCGCGAGCAACTCGAAATTTTTATCGGCGCAGCCCGCAAACGCAGCGAGGCGATGGACCATGTGCTGCTGTTTGGCCCGCCTGGCCTGGGAAAAACCACGCTGAGTCACATCATTGCGCACGAGCTCGGCGTCAACATGCGCCAGACCAGTGGACCGGTTCTGGAAAAGCCCAAAGACCTGGCGGCGCTGCTGACCAACCTTGAAAAAAACGATGTCCTCTTCATCGACGAAATCCACCGGTTGAGCCCGGTCGTCGAAGAAATTTTGTACCCTGCGCTGGAGGACTACCAGATCGACATCATGATCGGTGAAGGCCCGGCGGCGCGCAGCATCAAGCTGGACTTGCAGCCCTTCACACTGGTCGGCGCCACCACCCGCGCCGGCATGTTGACGAATCCGCTGCGGGATCGTTTTGGCATTGTGGCGCGGCTGGAGTTTTACAGCGCTGAAGAGCTGGCCCGGATCGTCAGGCGTAGCTCGGGCCTGCTCAAGGTGCCCATGGACGAAGAAGGCGGTTTTGAAATTGCCCGGCGTTCGCGCGGCACACCGCGCATCGCCAACCGCCTGCTGCGCCGGGTGCGTGACTATGCCGATGTCAAAGGCAAGGGTCAGATCACGCTGGACATCGCCAACAAGGCGCTGGCCATGCTGGATGTGGACCCGCAGGGCTTTGACGTGATGGACCGCAAATTGCTGGAGGCGGTGATCCACCGCTTTGACGGCGGGCCGGTGGGCCTGGACAACATTGCCGCCAGCATTGGCGAAGAGCGTGACACGATTGAAGACGTGATCGAGCCCTATCTGATTCAACAGGGTTATCTGCAGCGCACACCGCGCGGGCGTATCGCCACGCTGGCGGCTTACCGGCACCTCGGGGTGACGCCCCCCGGTACCGGTGCCGGCCTTTTTGAACCCGGAACCTGAGCCCGCCATGAACCTTGCCGCAAGCCTGTCACCCAAACGCCGCTGGCTATGGGTGGGGGCGGTGGCCGTGGTGCTGGTGGCCGCAGGCGCCGCATGGTGGGTGCAGCGCAGCCCGCGTGTTGATGTGCTGGAGCTGCGTTACACGCCCTTGCTCCGCACCCTGCAATTTTCTGCGCGTGTGGCCACGCTGTCGCGGGTGGACATCGGCAGCACCGTGACCGGCCGTGTGGCCCAGGTGCGGGTGACCGAAGGGGCGCAGGTGCGCCAGGGCGAGGTGCTGATTCAGCTTGAGACCGATGAGCTGCGCGCCGCCGTGACACAGGCCGTCGCTTCCGAGCAGCAGGCGCAGGCGCGGCTGGCCGGCCTGCGCAGCACGGGCCGCACTGCGGCGCAGTCTGCATTGATGCAGGCCGACTCGACGCTGAAAGCCGCCGAGGCCGAACTGGCGCGTACCCAGCAACTCGTGAAGCAGGGTTTTCTCAGTGAAGCGCGGCTCGATGAAGTGCGGCGTGCGGTGGAAGTAGCCCGTGCGCAGCAGACCGGCGCCCGCGCGCAGACCCAGGCCAATGCCGAGGCAGGTACCGATGTGGCCCAGGCGCAGGCGCAACTGGCTCTGGCCAGCGCGGCAACGGCAGCGGCGCGTGCGCGCCTGGCCCAGGCAGCCGTGCTGGCGCCTACCGATGCGCGGGTGTTGACGCGCGAGGTGGAGCCCGGGCAAATCGTGCAGCCCGGCAAGGCCCTCATGAGCCTGGCGCTGGCCGGGCCCACGCAACTCAGTGCGCAAGTGGATGAGCGTTTTCTGGACCAGTTGCGAGTGGGCCAGAACGCGGCCGTGGTGGCCGATGCCTTTGCCGACCAGCGCTTTGCCGCGCGGGTGCTCTCCATTGCTCCGGCGGTGGATGCGCAACGCGGGGCGATTGAAGTCAAGTTTGCACTGCAGCAGCAGGCGCCGGTGTTTCTGCGCGAAGACATGACGCTGTCGGTTGAGGTTGAAACCGGCCGGCGTGAGCGCGCCCTGGTGCTGCCGCTCGGCGCCCTGCGCACCCAGGCTTCACCCACAGCGGCAACGGTGCTGGTTGCGCTTGAAGGGCGCGCCCAAGAGCGGCAGGTGCGCCTGGGTCTGCGCACGCTGGATGCGGCCGAGGTGCTGGAAGGCCTGGCTGAAGGCGACGCGGTGCTGCTGGGCGGCAGCGTGCCCGCAGGTGCCCGGGTGCGCGTGCGGGCGGTGGCCTGGCAGCCCGGCCAGCCGGTGGGCAAGGCTGTTGCGGGGCCAGACGCCGGCGCGGCCCTGACCAACGCCATGGGGCGCTGACGCGCCGACCCCTACATGTTCCCCGGGTTTGGTTTTGAGCTGCGTGTGGCGCTGCGCTTTCTGCGTGAAGGACGCATGCAGACCGTGTTGATCATTGTGGGTGTGGCGGCCGGCGTGGCCGTGGTGGCCTATATCTCGGCGCTGATCAGCGGCCTGCAGGGCAGCACCCTGACCAAAACATTGGGCGCACAGGCACACATCACTGTGCGCGCGCCAGACGACCTGGTCACACCGGCCTGGCAAGCCGCAGCAGGCACTGCCACGCTGACCGAAACCCAGCCGCGTGCGCAGCGCCTGCGCTCGCTTGCCAACTGGCAGGCCTTGCTGCCGCTGCTGGAGGCACTGCCGGCCATTGCCGGTGTCTCGCCGATGGTGTCGGGCGCCGGCCTGGCCCTGCGCGGCGAAGCCACCCAGGCGATTGCGCTGACGGGGGTGGATCTGGACCGCTACGACCGCGTCATCGGGCTGCGCAGCAAGGTCATCAGCGGTACGGCGCGCCTGTCGCCGGGCGAGGCGATTGTGGGCCGCGAGCTGGCGGCAGACCTGGGCGTGCGTGCGGGCGACCGCCTGACAGTGCAGACCGGTCTGGTCAGCGACTCGGTGCGCGTCACCGCGCTGGTGGATCTGGGCGTGAAAGACCTGAACCGCCGCACCGTGATCG
Organism: Polaromonas sp.; assembly: GCF_030689685.1. GTDB lineage: Bacteria > Pseudomonadota > Gammaproteobacteria > Burkholderiales > Burkholderiaceae_C > Polaromonas. The sequence continues at coordinate 70,940 of NZ_JAUYEY010000051.1, forward strand.
TGCCGCTGCGGGCGGCGCAAAACCTGCTGGGCCTGCCTGGCGGCGTCACCAGTCTGGATGTGACGGTGAAAGATGTCTGGTCAGCCCAGGCGCTGGCCGATCAGTTGCGCCAGCAGTTTCCCTACAAGATCGAAAGCTGGCAGGAAAGCAATGCCCAGCTGGTGTCGGCCCTCAACGCCCAGTCGGTCAGCACCGCGCTGATTCGCGGGGTGGTGATGGTGGTGGTGGTGCTGGGCATTGCCAGCGTGCTGGTGGTGTCGGTGGTGCAAAAGCGCCGCGAGATCGGTATTTTGCGTGCCATGGGCACCACCCGCGGGCAGATTTTGCGGCTCTTCCTGGTGCAGGGGGCGGTGGTGGGTGCGGTGGGCTCATTGCTGGGGATTGCGCTGGCGGTGGTCATGATCTGGCTGTTCACCACCTTTGTGCGCGGCTCTGACGGCTTGCCGCTATTTCTGATCACGCTGCCGCTGGCCACCGCCGTGCAGGTGGCGCTGGTTGCCACCGTGTGTGGGGTGCTGGCCGCAGTCGCACCAGCGCGCCGCGCCGCAGCGCTGGACCCGGCGCAAGCCATACGGATGTAGCGCCATGAGCCCCGCCGCCCCCGCCCCTGATGCCCGCGCACTGATAACGCTGGGTGAGGTGCGCAAGAGCTACAACCTGGGTCTGCCCAGCGAAGCAGAGGTCTTGCACGGGCTGTCGCTGCAGGTGCAGCGCGGCGAATTCATCGCCTTGATCGGCCCTTCCGGTTCGGGCAAAAGCACGCTGCTCAATATCATCGGCCTGCTCGAAGTCATGACCACCGGCCGCTATGCTCTGCTGGGCCAGGAAGTACAAGGTCTGGACGATGCTGCCCTGACCCTGCTGCGGCGCAGTGCGCTGGGTTTTGTGTTTCAGTTCCATCACCTGCTACCGGCCTTTAGCGCGCTGGAAAACGTCACCTTGCCGGCGCTGATGCGCGAAGGGCGCGTCAGCGCAAAGCAGCGGGAACATGCGCGCGCCTTGCTCGCCTCTCTGGGCCTGGCAGACGCGATGGGCAAAAGACCGGCGGAGCTGTCGGGAGGTATGCAGCAAAGGGTGGCGATTGCCCGCGCCCTGGTCATGTCGCCCGCCCTGGTGCTGGCCGACGAGCCCACCGGCAACCTCGATACCGCGTCGTCCGACGAGGTGTTTGTACAGTTGCGGCGCATGCACGTCGAGCTTGGCACCACCTTCGTGGTGGTCACCCACGACCCGCGCCTGGCCGCGCGCTGCGACCGGCTGGTAGAGCTGGTCGACGGGCGCATTGCACGCGACGAGGCGATTACCCACGCTGCAAGCTGATCGGCCTTCAGTCTCCTGGCGCCGCCGGTCGCGCATGGCGCGCGATCAGAATCTGCGCAATGTAGTAGGTGCTCAATACCCACAGCTGCGCCATTGGCAACGGCATGGCAAATTTGTTGGTCGCCAGCAGCGCATCACTGAGCATGAAAACCCCGGCGCCAATCGCCACCCAGACCGAGGCCGTGTCGCGCAACACGGTGGCCCGGCCTATGGCCTGCGCGGCCATCAGCGCAATCACCAGCACATAGGCAGCCACGGCGACACGCAGCACCGGGGTCAGCCCGTCAAACAGAAAAGCGTACATCAACGCACCCACCGCCAGCGTGGCTGCCAGCGCGCGCCGGCTTGGAAACCACGGCTGATTGATCTTGAACAGCGCGATGTAAAACAGGTGCGCGATCAGGAAAGACAGCAGACCCGGGATGAAGAAGCCAGGAAACATCAAAAAACAGTCGCCAGCGAGCGAAAAAGCCAACCCGGCCAGCAAAAATACGTCAAATCGGTCTGCAGCCCTTATCGGACGTGCGCGAACAGCTATAAAAATAATAGCAATTAACAGGACCAGCGGTTTGAAAACGCGGTGCAACTCCACCAGCCCCAGCGCGCCGGTGGCGGTGGCCAGCGCTGCCGCCTCAATCAGCAGCACCTCTGTCAAGGAGATGCGCCCTTGCAGAGCCGCGCCCACGGCCCACAGACCGGCGGTCAGTACGCCCAGCCAGATGGCCGCTTGCGCACCGGGCAGGCTGTCTGCGTACCAGAGGAACAGCGCCACGCCCTGCAGCAGCACCAAAAACTGCAGCGCGCCAAACCACATCACGGCACGGCTGAGAGGCGGGTGGTAACGCTGCACGCGGTTGATGTCAAAGGCTGGCCGCGGGAAACGCGCCGCAACATCCGGCGGGCGCCAGCCCGGTGGCTTGAACCAGACACGTAACTTGTCACCCCAGTTGGCGGCGTGCCACGAATCTTTGGCCAGCGCCCAGTACACCTCGGCGTTGGACCACAGCGGGTCCCAGCTGTTGAGCGGGCTGCGTGTGCCATAGACACACTTTTCGTCCTCTTCACGAAAGCTGCCAAACAGCCGGTCCCAGATGATCAAAATGCCGCCGTAGTTCCGGTCGACATAGTTGTCGTTGACCGCATGGTGCACCCGGTGATTCGACGGCGAGCAGAACCAGCGGTCAAACCAGCCCAGCTTGGGCACGTGTTCGGTGTGTACCCAGAACTGGTAAAGCAGGTCCACCAGCACCACCACGCCAAAGACCAGCGGCGGCACACCCGCAATGGCCATTGGCACATAAAAAATCCAGCCGAAGATGGCGCCGCTGCTGGTCTGGCGCAGCGCGGTCGAGAGGTTGTAGTCCTGGCTTTGGTGATGCACCACATGCGCCGCCCAGAACAGTGAGCTTTCATGGCCGGCGCGGTGCAGCCAGTAATAACAGAAGTCGTAAAAAACCAGCGCAATCAGCCAGCCGTACCAGGTGGTCCAGAACGCCTCATCGGGAAACAGCGCCACCGACGAATAAATGGCGGTGTAAATGCCGATGCGAAACAGCCGCGTGAACACCGCACTGGTCTGACTCAGCATGCCCAGGCTGATGCTGTTGATTGCATCGTTCAGGCGGTAGGTGTTGCGGCCCCTGGCGTAACCCCAGGCAAACTCGACTGCAATCAGCAGGAAGAAAACGGGGGTGGCAAGAACGATGATTTGACTGGGGCTCATGCAGCCATTTTGTGCCAGCTCAGGTCAGGGCGCCTCTGGCATCAACCCTGATGAAGAGCTCGATGCTGTCGTGCTGACGGCGGCTTGCATTGCTTCCGGGATATGAATCAATACAACTGCATCAAGAGACTATTACGCATAAGCGCTCCCCGCCTCGTTCAGAGTAATGAAGTGGCTTTTTGGGTCTCGGTTTTGACGCGTCCAAGTTTTTGACCCTGTTTTGCAAAATTAACCGCCCTAGTGAAGCTTGAAGTTCACCGGGAAACCAGATGTTGTCTTCCAGAATTTTGGCAAATTCGACCTCATCAATAACTCGCTCGGTACCGATATATTTCAGCCAAAAGTCATCAATGATCGAACGATTGTTTTTGACCTCGTTGTCGTCAACGTAAGACGGTTCGCTAGAAAACAAGTCATCTGTTCTGGTTTTTGTTGCTTTTTTATCATCTCGAATTTGAGCACGAACTGCGCCTTGTAGATCCGCCGCCTCTTCGTACGTTTCCATAAATTTGATCAGCCCTTTTGGATGCGTAGTCACGTACACAAGGTGATACTTCGTCCTATCCTTATGTGGATCCTTAACCTTAGCGTATACGGACCTTGCAGGGTAGTTTGCATTTCGTATTGGCACACAAGCCTTAAGATTTTTTCGATACGTGTCGAGAATTAACGACTCCCTATCTCCGTCATGCATAGCGGCATCAATTGCCTCTCCAAGTAACTCTTCTACCACTACAGCGAGCTTCTCCATCGCTATCGCTCGATTAGCAAAGTCATACATGAAAGTGATAACAAATTCCGATCTTGGTCGAGCAAGAAGGGGAGCGAGCGTCTTCACTTTGACTTCAGTCCATCCTTTTAGATCAATAAAGAAAAAGGCGTTGCCTTTTGATCCGACCCAATCAAGTATTTTCTGACGAGACGCCACGAACTCACCATGAATTGAGTGGGCCTCTATTCCGGCGGGTGTTTGTTCATCGAGATATTTTTTTAAGAATGGGTACGCATGATTGCATTGCTCTACATACAAAGCGCGAATCACAGCTCGTCCGCCACGACTCTCGACCGCATTTTTGCACCGTTGCAAAACTTGAAGAGAAATAGCTATCGAGGTTGAACCCATTTTCGATTCATCCGCTTGCCATGGCCCGGCAACACAGTCTACATATGTGAACTCAAATACCGATTGATTAACTGCCAATATGGCAGTTGAACTAAACCGCTACGCGGTGGCGGGTCCGCACAGGCCACCACCGCGTTTTTGTTGAGGGGTGGCTTGCGTTCGGGGAGTCTGAGGAGAAACCTTCAAGCTGGGGAATATTCCCCGGTTTTGAAGGAGACTTGTCATGACACCCTTACGCCAACGCATGATCGACGCCATGGTGCTGCGCGGCTTCAGCCCGCGCACCCAGGAGAGCTATGCCGATGCCATCTACGGCATGGCCAAGTTTTACCGACGCGATCCCGCCCAGTACAGCGCCCAGGAGGTTGAAGCCTACCTGCTGCACATGATCAACGAGCGCCACCTGTCCTACAGCACCATGAACCAGGCGGCCTGCGCGGCGCGTTTTTTGTACCAGAAAGTGCTGGGGCGTGAGCGCGAACTCTTTCCCATCGCCATGGCCAAGGTGCCCGCCAAACAGCCGGAATTACTGGCCCGCGAGGAGATCGCCCGTCTGTTTGCCTGCTGCGCCCACCCCGTGCACCGCATACTCTTGCAAACCATGTACGCAGCAGGCCTGCGGGTGTCTGAGGCCTGCGCCCTTCGCGTGGGCGATATCGACAGCCACAGCGACCGCATATGCATCCGGGTGGCCTGCGGCAAAGGCGGGCATGCCCGCTACACTCTGCTGAGCGCGACATTGCTGGCCAATCTGCGCACTTTTGTGCGCACCTTTCACCCCAGAACCTGGCTGTTTTGCAACCACACCGGCGTGCAGCCGGTAAACATTCAATCTGCCCAGCGCGCCTACCAAGGCTCGCGCCACCGTGCCCGCATCATGAAGAGCGGTGGTCCCCACACCTTGCGCCACGGCTTTGCGACCCACTTGCTTGAAGGCGGCGTGGACCTGTTCACCATCCAGAAGCTGCTCGGCCACGGCCACATCAGCACCACGGCTCGCTACCTGCACTTGATCAGCCCGCAGTTTCAGCCACCCAAAGACGTTGATCCGCTGGACCTGCTCGCCGGCTTGCCCAAGCTGTAAGCCAGCGGCATCGTCGCCACCAAGGCCGCCCTGGCCGATGCGCTGCGCCAATTTGGCGCGGCGTACTTGAGCCGTCACGCCCTGAACACCGCGCAGGCCAAAGCGTGGCGGGGCATTGTTGCCTGTCGCACTGCGGCGCTGGGCGGGCAACAGCTGGCCTGCGACAAGTGTGGCCACAGCCACTGGCAATACCACTCGTGCCGCAACCGGCACTGCCCGCCGTGCGGTGCGCGGGCCAAGGATGCCTGGCTGCAAGGCAGACTGGCCGAGGTGTTACCTGTGCCCTCTGCGCATCTGGTGTTCACACTGCCGCACAGTCTCAATGGTTTGTATGGCATGCACCCGCGATGGGTGATCGACACGCTGTTTGCCTGTACTGCGCAAACACTGTCGGAGTTTGCCGCCAACCCCAAATGGATGGGTGTGGCCGATGGCACACCGGCGTTCAGCCTGGTGCTGCACACCTGGACGCAGGACTTGCAGCGCCACATTCATCTGCATGCGGTGATGGCCTGTGGGGTGCTGGATCAAGCCGGGCAGTGGAGCCTGCCAACGCGCAAGTCGTACTTCCTGTTTCCAGTGCATGCCTTGTCCAAGGTGTTTCGGGGCAAGTTCATGCAGGCGCTGGCACGCGCCCACCACAAAGGCGCTATCGAGCGTGACCCACAAGGCCAAAATGCAGCCTGGCAGACCCGCCAGCAGCAACTCTACAAACATGACTGGGTGGTGTACGCCAAGACGCCATTGGGCGGCCCGGCCCAGGCGCTGGAGTACCTCTCCCGCTACACACACCGCACGGCCATCAGCAATGAGCGCATTCGTGCCATCAACACCGACGAGGTGGCGTTCACGGTACGCGCCAATGACAAGGGCGGTAAACGTCTGGAGCGATTGCCGGGAGAAGAATTTGTGCGCCGTTTCATGTTGCATGTGCTGCCAACAGGGATCAAACGCATTCGTCACTACGGGGTGCTGGCATCAAGCTGCAAAGGGGTCAAGCTCAACGCGGCAAGGCGGGCCTTGCAGATGCCTGCGGCCAACCCTCAGGCGATGGAGTCTGCCCAAGGGTTCATGGCGCGCGTGGCCAAGATGGAAGTGGGTTTGTGTCCGTGTTGCAAGGTCGGACGCTTGCAGGTCACCGCCGTGTTACCGGGCCAAGCCCTGGCGGGGGAGCACAACACATCCGCATGACGACGTGACAGCGGCCCCGCTGTGCGTTCGCCGCAACGCTGGCAGGCCGAAGTCAGCGCAAGCCCGGTCATAATCCGATCAAACAAATGGGGTGAAGCTTTCAATCCCCTATCGTGACCGCTTCAGTCGGCGGTTCAGTCCAACATGGTTTATCTGCCGCGGGAGCTGTTCATGGTTTCAATCAGCATTGCAGCGCGGCAGATAAACGCTAATCGTTCGCAGTCTGAGACAAGTATCTAATCAGGCTAAAACATACCTGAAAACCATGAAAATCGCCATCATTTCAGACATCCACGGCAACCTGCCTGCTTTGCAAGCCGTGCTGGCCGAGATTGATGCGTGTGGCATTGGGCGGACCGCTGGCGTCTGCCCGCACCGCTGACTTGTTGATGCAGCGACAAATCCCAATGATTGCGGGCAACCACGAGCGGCAACTGCTCACTTTCCCGCCAGCAAAGTTAAGCCCAAGCGATGCCTGCACCGCCAGCGAAATCTCAAACGTACAGCGAGCCTGGCTTGCCAGCGCGCCGCCTACGCTGTGGCTGGCCGATGACGTCTTTGTCTGCCACGGCACGCCGCACAGCGACTTGCATTACTGGCTAGAGACGGTCACCAACGACTTTGGCCAACACGGATCGCGCGGCGTGCGCGCGGCCACGCAGGCCGAGGTCATCGAGCGCATGGGCACTGGCCCGCATCTCGCCGCCAGCCTGATCATTTGCGGCCACACCCACATCCCCCGTGTTGTCAGCGTCAACAGCCCAAGCAGCGGCCGCCTCATCACCCTCCTCAACCCTGGCAGTGTTGGCCTGCCGGCTTACGACGACCTACACCCCTACCCACACCATATTGAAACGGGCAGTCCACACGCCAGATACGCCATGGCTGAAAAAACGCCCGCTGGCTGGCGAATCGATCTGCGCAGCGTGATGTATGACTTTGAAAGTATGGCCAGACTGGCGCAATCTCGCCAGCGGCCAGACTGGGCGGTGGCACTGCGCACTGGTCGGATGGGTTGATGCTTGAGTGATATTCGTCTTACAATAGCTTTATCGATCAAAGGAGTGCAAGAATGACAATTCCCACCGCTACGCTTTCCAGCAAATACCAAATCTCCATCCCTAAGGAAATCAGAGTCAGCATGAATTTAAAGCCAGGACAAAAACTGGCTTTTTTGTGTATTGGCAAATCGGTCTCATTGTTGCCGCAGCCCCGTCTTGAAGATTTGTTTGGCATTGGCAAAGGGGGTGACCCCACCGGTTACCGTGACCGGGACACGCGCCGTGAAGATATCCTGCCAAAACTAAGCGATGGGTCTGTCTTTCCCGCACCGCGTCAGCCAGCAGTTCGCAAAGCTAAAAAAGCGCGAGGCAAAGTCGCAGCATGAAGCTGCTCGACACTTGCGTCTGGATCGAAATTATTTTAGGTAGTCCGCTGGGTGTGCAGTTCAACAGGTTGCTGTCCGACAAACAAAACGTGCTGATTTCCAGTGTGGTTCAGTTTGAGCTGCGGCGCTGGGCGCTGCGTGAGTATGGGGCGGCACGCGCCAACAACATTGTTTTGGCGCTGCGCGAAGGGGTCGTTGTACAGACAGGTGAACGCGTGGCCTTTTTGGCAGCGGATCTGGCGCGCGCCCACAAACTCCACGCCCTCGACGCCCTCATTTACGCCACCGCTTTAGAGCACGACGCAGAACTGGTGACATGCGACGCCCACTTCAAAGACCTGCCGCAAGTGGACTACACAGCCAAAATCAAATAACCCATGCCGCGCGACCTCTTTGCCCAACCCCTGTTCAGCCCCAAGCTGATCAAAGCGCGCTTTCCGGCGCAGCCGATACCCCAAGCGCATCAGCAAGCCATTGCCCAGTGGGCGGCTGATTTGAAAGGCGGTCTGGGTCAGGTCAAGGAAGAGGCGATCCGCACCAGCTTTTTAAGTCTGTTTTTTGTCAACGTGCTGGGCTACAAGTTTCTTGGCAGCCATGACGGCGGTGTCTGGACGCTTGATCTGGAGACCAGGGCATCCACCGGCTCAGTCGATGCCTGTCTGGGCACCTTCATTCATGGGCAACAACAAATCATTGCGCCTTTTGAGCTCAAGGGCCCCAAAACCAGCAACCTTGAAGCGCTGATGCAGGGCCGCCACAAAAGCCCGGTTCAGCAGGCTTGGGAATACGCCAATGATTTGCCCGGCAGCCAGTTTGTACTGGTCAGCAACTGTGATGAAATTCGCCTGTATGCCCTGGGTTATGGCCGTGCTGTGTACGAGTCGTGGACTTCCGCAGAGCTGCTTGACCCTTCGCGTTACGCCAGCTTCGTCGGCCTGCTCAGTGCCGACAACCTGCTCAGCAACGCCACACAAGACCTGCTCAAAGCCAACGCCCTCGCCGAGCGTGACATTACCCAGGCGCTGTACAGGGACTACACAACCCTGCGCCAGGAGCTCATCCTTGGGCTGCACCCCGTGAGCCCGGGCATCGCGTTCACCGAGCTGGTGGCGCATTCCCAAAAGCTGATTGACCGGCTGCTGTTTATTGCCTTTGCCGAAAGCCGGGGCTTGCTGCCGCAGGGCTCCATTCAACGCGCCGCGACTGAGGTCAACCCCTACAACCCGCAGCCCCTGTGGACCAATTTTGTCGGTCTGTTCAAAGCGGTGGACATTGGCAATCCGTATTTGAAGATCCCGCCGTACAACGGCGGACTGTTCGCGCATGACGCGGCGCTTGATGGCCTGCTGGTCAGTGACACACTGGTCAAAAGCTTTATCAAGCTTGCGGGTTACGACTACGCGCAAGAGGTCAGCGTGACGGTGCTGGGTCGAATTTTTGAGCAGAGCATCAGCGATCTGGAGCGCATTGCGAGCGCGGGGGATATTTCAAACTTTGTCCTCAGCGCCACAGAAGAGCGCAGAAAAAGCGAAAAAACCGACAAAAACGTACAAGGCAAACGCAAGCGCGACGGCGTGGTGTACACGCCAGACCACATCACCCGCTTTATCGTCGAGCAAACGGTTTACCCCGTCATTGTTGACCGCTTCTTTGCGCTGCAAAACCAGTTCTACCTTGACGGCGCCTGGCGCAAACCCGACAAGGACGAACGCGCGCACACGCCTAAATCGGTCGAGCTGCACAACGTCACTGAATACCTTTTCTGGCAGGCTTGGCAAACCGAGCTGGGCAGCATCCGCGTGTGCGACCCGGCCTGCGGCTCGGGCGCTTTTTTGGTGGCTGCGTTTGATGTACTCAAAGAGGCCTACACGCAGTTGCATCTGAAGCTGCGCGAGCTGGCTCCTTCAGAGCTGTTGATTGTGGACATCAGCCACCAGATACTGAATAACAACCTGTTTGGCGTGGACATCAACGCCGAAAGCATTGAAATCACCAAGCTTTCGCTGTGGCTAAAAACCGCTGAGCTGGGCCGCAAGCTGGCGGGGCTGGAAGCTAATTTTTACCAGGGCAACAGCCTGGTCAAAGACGCAACGCTGGACCCGCTGGCGTTTGACTGGCAAACGCGGTTTTCCGGCCAGCCTGAGTTTGCTCCTGATTTAATAGCAGCTGGTGCACGAATCCAAAGGGCTACAGCCCTAAATGATGCTGAAAATGCGTCGGCAACCGCTGTTTTTGAAGGGTTCGACGTGCTGGTGGGCAACCCGCCCTATGTGCGGCAAGAACTCTTCACTGAGTTCAAGCCCTATCTGCAGGCCAACTACGCCGCTTACCACGGCGTGGCAGATTTGTATGTGTACTTTTACGAGCTGGGGCTGGGCCTGCTCAAAGATGGCGGCAGGCTGGGGTTTATATCGAGCAGCAGCTTTTTCAAAACCAGCTCGGGCGAGCCCCTGCGCCGCCTGTTGCTGACGGCCTGCCAGCTCGAAGTGCTGGTCGATTTTGGTGACTGGCAGGTATTTGAAGGCGTGACGACTTACCCCGCCGTGATCACCGCACAAAAGGTGGCGCTGGATGCCACCCGGCCCGCCCGATTTTTGCAGTTGACCGGGGCAGTGGCCGATTTGAGCGCCTACTTTGAAGAGAACAAGCAGTCCCTGGACCTGGCGCAACTGGGCGGCAGCGCGGAAAACGCCAGTTCAAGCTACGGTGAATGGCAACTTGAAGGCAGCGAAGCGGCGGCTCTGCGCGCCCGGCTGATACATGGCCACCCGACTTTGAAAGAAGTGGTGGGGTCGCCCCTCTATGGCATCAAAACGGGTTTGAACGAAGCCTTTGTGATCGGCCGCGCCACGCGCGACCGTCTGGTGTATGCCGATGTCACCAGCGAGCCACTGTTCAAGCCGTTTCTGGAAGGCAAAGACATCAAACGTTGGCAGGTTGAAAGCGAAGACCGCTGGCTGATCCTGATACCCAAAGGCTGGACGCGCGAGGCGATGAAGACTTCCGTTCGGGCTGAGCCTGTCGAAGCCTTTCGACAAGCTCAAGGCGAACGGGCAGACGCGCAAGGAGGCCGGGTTGAGGCCCAAGACGAACCGAATCTCGTCGAAGCCGGCGCCTGGGCCTGGCTGACAGCACGCCACCCCGCGCTTGCTGCGTACCTGGCGCCCTTTGCCGACGCAGCCCGCCAACGCACCGACCAAGGTGAGTACTGGTGGGAACTGCGGGCCTGCGCTTATTACGGCAAGTTTGAACAGCCCAAAATTTACTACCCCGATATTTGCGTCGCCTCCAGCTTTTACCGCGATATCCACGGCATGTATTCTGGCAACACGGGTTACTTTTTGCCTGTCGGCTACCCTTGGCTTGCAGCGCTGATGAATTCAAAAGTTGTCTGGTTTTTGATTGCGGGCATGTCCACCCACATTCGCGGTGGCTACCGGCGCATGTTCACCCAGCACATTGCGGCACTGCCCATTCCCGCAACCACACCCGAGCAGCAAACCTTGCTCACCACGCTGGCACAAGCCGCAGCCCAGGCCGCCAGCCAGCGCCTGAACACCCAGCGCGCCTTTGCCAGCCGCATTCATGACCTGTTGCCAACGCCGCTGCCCAGAGGTGCACAAACGACCTTGGGCGACAAACTGAGCCAATGGTGGCTGCTGCCCGACTTCAAGGCGTTTCAGGCAGAGGTCGCCAAACGCTTCAAGGCTGACATTGCCTTGAGGGACCGCAATGACTGGGACAAATGGTTTACCGAAGAGCGCATCCGCATCCACCAGCTCAGCGCCAACATCGCGGCCACCGAGCGCAGCATTGACGAGGTGGTGTACCAGCTGTTTGCCCTGAGCGCGTCGGAGGTGGCGCTGATTGAGCGGCAGGTCTCGTCTTGATGCTGTTCTTCCGGTTGCTATTAAATACATAGCTGATTACGCCCGTCAAATAAGGGCTACAAGCTGTTTTTATGGGTAATTGGGGTGCGTGATGCCGCTACGCACTCTCCGCAGCCATCAAATGCCCGGGCCTGCGAAAATAGCGCCATGAACTTCCAGAAAATTCTTGTTCCCATCGCCGGTGCGGCTGCAGTGGTCATGGCCTACCGCCTGTACGGCTGGGCCGGCGTTGCGGTGGTGGCCACCGTTGTTGTGATGTGGGTGCTGCTGCATTTCACGCGCATGATGCAGGTCCTCAAACGTGCAGCCAACCGGCCTATCGGTTATGTGGACAGCGCGGTCATGCTCAATGCCAAACTCAGGGTCGGGCACACCCTGCTGCATGTGGTGGCCATGACCAAAAGCCTGGGCGAGCAGCAGTCGGAAAAAGACACGCAGCCTGAGGTGTTTCGCTGGACCGACGGCGGCCTGTCGCATGTGACCTGCACCTTTGCAGGCGGCAAGCTGGCCAGTCATGTGCTTTTCCGGCCGGAAGTGCCGGATCCCGCACCGGCTGCGGACGGGCCGTCCGGCGCCCCGTAAAATCAGCCTTTCCGGTTTCGCCGGGCTCCTGCCGCGACGCGGCCAGTCCTTCCCGGCTCGGACCCTCATTTCATGACACTCATCACAGGATCAGCACCATGTCCCCAGTAGCCCCCTCCATGGAAGACCGCGACGGCAAAATCTGGATGGACGGCGAGATGGTCGATTGGCGTGACGCCAAGATCCATGTGCTGAGCCACACCCTGCATTACGGCTGCGGCGCTTTTGAAGGTGTGCGCGCCTACAACACCGCTGAGGGCACGGCGATCTTCCGTCTGGAAGAACACACCGAACGCCTGTTCAACAGCGCCAAGATCCTGCGCATGAAAATCCCGTTCAGCCAGCAGGAGGTGATGGACGCGCAAAAAGCCGTGGTGCGCGAGAACAAGCTCGAGTCCTGCTACCTGCGCCCGCTGACCTGGATCGGTTCGCAAAAACTTGGCGTCTCGCCGCGCGGCAACACCATTCATCTGATGGTTGCCGCCTGGGCTTGGGGTGCCTACCTCGGCGAAGAAGGCATGCGCCGTGGTATCCGCGTCAAGACATCCAGCTACACCCGCCATCACGTCAACATCACCATGACGCAGGCCAAGGCGGTCAGCAACTACACCAACTCCATCCTGGCCAACATGGAAGCGCTGGACGACGGCTACGACGAGGCGCTGCTGCTCGACGCCTCAGGTTTTGTCAGCGAAGGCGCGGGCGAAAACATTTTCGTCATCAAGGGCGGCGTGGTCTACACGCCCGATTTGTCGGCCGGCGCGCTCAACGGCATCACGCGCAACACCATCCTGCACATCTGCAAGGATCTCGGCCTCGAACTGATTCAGAAACGCATCACGCGCGACGAGGTCTATATCTCCGACGAAGCCTTCTTCACCGGCACCGCTGCCGAGGTCACACCGATCCGCGAACTCGACCGCATCGAGATCGGTGCCGGTTCGCGCGGCCCCATCACCGAAAAAATCCAGAGCGCGTTTTTTGACATCGTCAACGGACGCAACCCCAACTACGCCCACTGGCTCGCGAAAGTCTGCTCATGAGCACCTCCTTCACTGTTGAACTGCTGGCCAAAGACCTGAACGCCCAAGGCGGTGTGTTTTGCCCCAGCCCGAAAGCCGAGATGGCCGTCTGGAACAGCCACCCGAAGGTCTACCTCGATGTGGGGCGTACCGGCCAGGCCAAGTGCCCCTACTGCGGCACGCTGTACAAGCTCAAGGACGGCGAGCACGTCGGTGCTGGCCATTGATATCTTGCCCGGATGAGGGAAGTAGCGTAAATTTGAGACATGTATAAATCAACAGTGTCTCTTGCGGTGGACGACGAAATCTCGCATGTAGAGACTATGGAGCCCTTGCGCCTCACGCGCTCCGCATTGTTTGAAGGTAATGCCCTGACAGTTTTGCAAGCCTTGCCCAGCGATTCAGTGCGGTGTGTCATTACCTCGCCACCGTACTGGGGCCTGCGTGACTACGGAATCAAAGGGCAAATTGGGCTTGAGCCCTCGCTGCCTCAATTTATAAATCAGCTGACGCGCATTTTTTCAGAGGTGAAGCGCGTGCTGACGCCCGACGGGACCTTGTGGCTCAATATTGGTGACAGCTACACCAGTGGCAACCGTGCTTACCGCGCCACGGACAAGAAAAACCCCGCGCGCGCCATGAATACACGGCCACCAACACCGGAAGGCTTGAAGCCCAAAGACCTGATTGGCGTGCCATGGAGGCTGGCGTTTGCCCTGCAGGACGACGGCTGGTTTTTGCGCAGCGATGTGGTGTGGAACAAACCGAATGCTATGCCTGAAAGCGTCAAGGACAGGCCCATCCGATCGCATGAATACCTGTTCATGCTGACCAAGTCGGAGCGCTACCACTATGACCATGAGGCTGTCAAAGAGCCCACGGACAATGGCCTGGATAAACGCAACCGCCGTACTGTGTGGAACGTCAATACCAAGGCTTTTAGTGGCGCGCACTTCGCCACATTTCCCCCCGAACTGATCAGGCCATGTGTTTTGGCAAGCACGCAAGCGGGGGACTTTGTTCTGGACCCTTTCTTTGGCTCCGGCACAGTTGGGTTGGTCAGCCAGGAAGAAAACCGGCAGTACATCGGCATCGAACTCAACCCCGACTATGTGCGCATGGCGGCGTCGAGATTGCACGGCCTCCGCAGCAATGTGCTGCGCTTGGTAGCCAATGGCTAAACTGGAATTTCGTCTTGATCCACCTGAGTTGCAAGTTGTGTTTGCACACCGGCTTGTGGAGTTGCAAAAACCCCACTTGCAATCTGCTTTACTTAAAACTGTTGCTAGTCTGAATATTGCAGAACTCGACAAGCAGCTAGCTGCAGTGATGCCTGCTGCGGCACTCCAGAAGTTGGCGTCGTTTGGCTTGCGGGGCGAGGCCTTGTTCATGACCCCGATGGTCTTGCTGGCAAGGCCTACCTTGTTGACTTATTACAGGACCTTGCTGGGCTACAGCCAGAAAGAGTTTTACACGGGGACGGGTCTGGGTATTTTCAAACGGGCGGAAGATATTGGCGAATTGGGTGTTAGGGCGCTGGCTCAAACTTCAAAGCTGTGTGAATTGATGGGCCTGCATGCTTGGCATTTTCTTCAAGGCATGGACAACTTGACGATTGACCAGCAATTCTTGAATGAACTGAGTCTTTTGTCTATTGGTCCTCAGTTGCGTGGAGGGCGCAACAACGAGCGCGGCGAGGCGGGCATCGAAGAGATTTATCAACTGATCTTGAAAGCGGTTGCCCATGCGCGGCCGGTGGTGAGCGGGAGGAAAGCGATGCTTCACAATGCCGCCGGAAGGTTGGTTGCCATTGAAGTAGCTGCTGATCCTGATATCGTTATTCTTGAGAAGACGTCCGGTCATGCCGACAGGCCTTTGGTCGCCATTGAAGTTAAAGCGGGAACCGATGTGTCCAATATTCATAACCGAATTGGCGAGGCCGAGAAAAGCCACCTCAAGGCAAAAGCCAGCAAGTTCACCGAGTGCTGGACCATTGTGAACGTGGCTCGCCTAGAACCTGTGGTGGCTTCTCGGCAGTCGCCAACGACAAATCGATTTTTCAAATTTTCTGAATTGATGGACACCACATCGACGGCGCACATCGATTTCGTTGCTTCTATAGTTGCGTTGACCGGGATTAAAACCAAATCCAAGCCCAAGTTGCGCAGTAAAAAGATTTGATGTTAGAGGCCGTCTCAAGCCATAGTCTGATCATCGCCCCGCAGTGGATCGGCGATGCAGTCATGACCGAGCCGCTGCTGCGGCGCCTGCACGCGCGCGGTGAGCAGCTCACTGTCGGCGCGCTGCCCTGGGTGGCGCCGGTGTACCGCGCCATGCCGCAGGTGCACGAGGTCATTGAGTTTCCCTTTGCGCACGGCGGTCTGCAACTGAAGGCGCGCCGTGCACTGGCCAAACGCATCGCCGGCCAGTTTGACACCGCGTATGTCTTGCCGAACTCGCTGAAAAGCGCGCTGCTGCCGCTGCTGGCAGGCATCCCGAAACGCATCGGTTACCTTGGTGAGGCGCGCATCGGCCTGCTCACCCATCGCCTGAAAAACCCGGCCAAGGGGCAGCGCCCGCCCATGGTGGCGTTTTATTCGGCGCTCAGCGGCGACACCAACCTGGACACGGACCGGCCCGTGCTGGCCATGCCGCCAGCCGAGGTGGCCCAGGCGCTGGCTGAACTCGGCCTGCAGCGTGGTGCCTATGTGGTGTTTGCACCGGGGGCCGAATACGGTCCGGCCAAACGCTGGCCGGCCGCGCATTTTTCGGCGCTGGCTCAAGGCCTTGATTTGACTGTGGTGCTGCTTGGTTCCAGCAAGGAGGCGCCGCTGTGTGAAGAAATCGCTGCACCGGTCAATGCCCTGCAGGCTGGCAAGTGCCTGAACTTCGCCGGCAAAACCACCCTGGTGCAGGCCCTGTGTGCCATTGCAGCCGCGCGGCAGGTCGTCAGCAATGATTCGGGCCTGATGCATGTGGCGGCGGCCTTGGGTGTGCCGCAGGTCGCCATCTTCGGTTCCTCCAGCCCGCTGCATACGCCGCCGCTAAGCCAGCGTGCCGCCGTGTTGTGGCTCAAGAACGATCCGGCCTACCAGCCGCCGCTGGACTGCGCGCCCTGCTTCGAGCGCGAATGCCCGCTGGGCCACACCCGCTGCCTGAGGGACATCAGCGCTGCGCGAGTGTTGGCAGCCTTACCGGTTTAAGCAGGAAAGGCGACCAGAGCGCTGAGGTCAGGCTGTGGCTGGCCCGGCGTGCGCGCCACATTCATGACCCAGCACACCATCGCGAAATAACCGACCAGTGTCGTCAGCTCGACCACGCCTTGCTCGCCAAACACGCCCCATGCTGCCGCATAGGACGCATTGCAAACGCCGTGGTGCGCCAGCAGCTCTGTGACCAGGTCCACCGCAGCGGTTTCGTCGGCTGCCGCGCTGTGCGGGTGCTTGCCGGCGGCGACCGCGTCCAGCACCGACTGCGCCACGCCGGCCTTCAGCGCCAACGGCGCATGCATCAGCCATTCAAACTGGTTGGATACATGACGTGCGACCAGGCACATCACCAGCTCCCGGATGCGGACTTCCAGCACGCTGTCAAAACGCAGGTATTCACCCACCTTGGCGACGCGCGCCATCAGCTCCGGGCTGCGCAGCAAGGGAATGAAGGGGCCGAACACAGCCTTGCGCGGACCGGCGATCAGGGCTTCGGCGGCCTGACGCTGGGCCACCGACATCGCTTCGGGCGCCATCATCGGGAGCCGCTCGAGCGGCGCTGGCGAAAACCCCTGGGGGACGGACGCTGCCTGATCGGTTGAGGTCACGGTGAATCTCCTGCGGGCGGGGTGGTTGCGGGCATCGATGGTAACGCGCTGCGAGCAGCGGGCAGGCAAAAAAAAGCCACCTTGCGATGACTTGTCAAAGTCCTCTTTCGAGGGTGTCATTGAGATGAAAAGGTCTGTTGATCGACCTGAAGTTCCTCGCCTTTTTTCCTTGTTGTTGAATCACCAGTGTTGTCACAGCAACCCTGTGAATGTAGGGGCGAGGCAGCTTTTGCGGCATCCCCCAAATAGGGGAGAGCTGTCTCTTTCAGCATGAATAAGCGCAAAAATCAGGACTTATTACGCTGGTGGTTACTGCGACAGGCTCCTAGTCTTACTGTGTCATAAGTTTAGTCTCGGACTTATCCAATGGCAATGCGGGCAATGACCCAGGGCGCTTGCGAGTGCGACGCTCAGCAGCAGGCGCAGCGTTGTGATCGAGCTTGGCACGTGACGCTGCGCGCGCT
>NZ_JAUYEY010000065.1 GCF_030689685.1 Polaromonas sp.
CAAGCCGCCCGTGACCACCCCCCCGCGCACGACTGCGGTCCCAACAACAGTAACGGCCACGACCACACCTCGCACGACTGCGGCGCCTACAACAGTGACGGCCACGACCAAGCCGCCCGTGACCACCACCCCGCGCACGACTGCGGTCCCAACAACAGTAACGGCCACGACCACACCTCGCACGACTGCGGCGCCTACAACAGTGACGGCCACGACCAAGCCGCCCGTGACCACAACTGGGACGACTGGCGCAAGCACCAATGGCGCTGGCACAAGTGGCGAAGGTGTAAAACCGGACAGCCCAGAGCAAGCGGTGGGCAAAAAAGCTGTCGAAAATCCAGTCGGTTTCGGTAGCGGCATGGGGCGTGGCATGAGTCCAGGCATGGGTGGTCCTGGTATGACACCTCCTGGCGGTGGTATCGGGGGGGGGCCTAGCCCTATGAGCCCTAGTCCAATGGGGCCCGGTCCTATGGGACCTGGTGGTGGGGCTATGGGGCCGCGCCCTTAGCCTGATTCGCCGCCGGCCTTCACCGCTCGCGGAGGCGGAAAAACCGGTATCTAATGGGGTTCGGCTATGTTGCTTACATCGCCCAGTGTTTCCCGCACCAGGAACTCTGGGCGGCGCTTGATTTCATCGAATAGCTGGGCGAGATAGATGCCCAGGACACCGATGCCAAGCATGTTTGCGGAACCGAATAATAGCAATATGAAGGTGAGTGAGGTCCAACCGGAAATAGCGGTGCCCGCTAGCCAGGAATACAGTGCCTGTAGCAGTAACAGGCCAGCCGCCAACATCCCCAGCAATCCAAACCGGAATATCATACCCAGCGGCTTTGCGCTGTAAGCAGTCATGGCACTGATGGCAAATCGAGTTAGTTGTGCTGTACTCCATTGACTCTCGCCGACAAGTCGGGGCGCTACCTCAAAATCGATTTGCGCGGTGACGAACCCCGTCCATACTGTCATGCCGCGAAAGAAACGAACTTTCTCAGGGAAAGCGAGCAGCGTATCGACAACCAGGCGGTCAAGAAGACGAAAATCCGAGGCATCTGCAAGATCAAGCCCGGTTAGCGACTTCATTAGTTTATTGAAGATATGGGCATTGAATCGTGCCCTCCAACCATCGTTTTTTCGCCTTTTCTTTTTCGCGGCAACAATTTTTGCGCAACCGCTTTGCCAGGGTTTGAGCAGGTCCGGTAGCAGGCCGGGTGGATGCTGGCCATCTGCGTCCATGACAATTACGGCGTCGCCACGGGCGTGGCGTAGTCCGGCAAGAATAGCCGCCTCCTTGCCGAAGTTTCGCGTAAACCGCAGTCCGTGCAGTTGTGGATAACGTAATTGTTCTGTGCATAAACGCACCCAGGTGGCGTCGTAGCTGCCGTCATCAATGACCCAGACCTCAAAATCGACGCAGCAGTCGCTCAGCACTGCAAACAGTTGTTCAAGAAAGGCCGCAATTCCCCCCGCCTCGTTAAAGGCCGGTACCACAACGCTGAGTTTAGGACGCGAGAGATCAATGGTCATGTCATTTGGTCGTATCAAGTTTCAGCGTCCATGTGTTGGTGGGATACTCTTCACGCAGTCGACGAATATAAGATTCAGCTTCCGTGCTGTGACCGTCCTCGCGCTCCAGTAAGGCTAAGATATAGAGACTCTCTGGAAGCCAATAGCCTTGATATTGTTCGCACAATTCGCGGTAACGTGCTTTCGCTTCAGCGCGATGACCAGCCAGAATGATGGATTTTGCTAACCAGAACAAGGCTTCTTCCCTTTTTGCCGTTGGTTTTCTCAACTCGTAGGCACGAAGAAATTGCTCGCTTGCCGCTTCGTAGCGATCAGACCTAAACAACTCCCATGCGTGGTTATAAGCCCGTTCGGGTGAGTGCATGGCGAAAAACGTGCCCGCAATAACGAGTATTCCCCATCCGGTAAGCAGCGGTAGCCAACGGAGCCGTGCACGAGCGGTACAAATAGAAAGTATTTCGGGAAGAGCAGCCAGCTTCTGCTTACGCTTCAAGCCCAGGAACATCAAGTAGAAAACTGACAAGGCAGTTGCCACCATTCCCATTTTACCCACCAGCGTATGACCATAGACTAGCTGGATTTCGCGTTCTTCCGGCACGATCAGCATGAATCCGGGCCCAGCAATTCGCAGACTACCTTTGGAGAGAAGTTGCCAACGTGGGTGGTAGGCGATTTTGATGAGATGTGGACGACCGATCGCTTGTGTTTCGAACACCAGTTCGTGACGCGACAGCAGTTTTTCACCGACTTGCGTTGAAGGGAGCGATGCTTGGGTTGCCGCCCTGATCACCAGATTTTCACCGTAAACCGGTAGATAAGCGTCAAAGCGGCTGCGCGTGCGGAACCAGATAAAGGCGTCTTCCATCCAGTTTTTTTCAGAAAGAATACGCAGCGGCTGAGTGACAACTTGCACCAGGCGGCTATCAAATTGCTTGAGCCGGTAAAGCGTAAAGGGTGAAGACTCGGCAATTTTTTCAAACAGCGCGCTTGCCTCAATTGCCGCCTTGGCTTGCGTGCTGCGTAGCAACAGCGTATCCGTGTGCATAAAATTCATGTGCTTGGCGGCGAACGATGGATCTATGGTTGGCCCAGTGGGGAAGCGTACGAGTGGCGAAGAAGCGCGCGCCGACACTTCTGATTGCAACTGGTAGATGGCTGGCCCGAGGACTGCGGACTCCATATAGAGTCCTTCGAGTACAGGACGGTGGTTAAGGAACATCGGCAGTGACTCGAGGGTGCGAGTCGATCCGATGTCTTCGTTTGCCGGATCGTGTTCGAAAAGCAGTCTCGGGCTCCACAAGTCGCCACGCATGGCGGGGAAAAGCTGGCTCAGGTTGTGCCATTGCGGTTTGGCATCTAGTCCGGAATGATTCCATTGCGCCCAGCCTGGCGCCTGATGAACATGCTGGCCCAGCCATCCGAGCAAGCCAAGTCCAAAGGCTGAAACGATCATGGCCCGGGCCAGGCGTAGGAGGCCGTTGCCGACACGACCAGGGGCGGCGCCCAGAACAGCCAATGCCTGCCCGAACAGCCAGCCACAAACAAGGCCTCCGAACAGCCAGACCATTGGAAAAAACCGGATATCGGCAAGGCCGAGCTTGTCACCGACTATAAATGCAAACGCAGCAAGACCTGCCCCACTGGTGAGATAGCGCAATGCTAGCGCCTGTTCCTGTCTCCAACTCCGTCGGACAGCTGGAACCGCCAGCAGTGCAAGCCCGGTGACGCCGGCCACAATCGAAGGCCACAGCGTGGCCGGCAAGAGATCGCGCCAACCCGACAATGGAAAAGAGGCGTCATTGGGGATGGTTAATCCATGCATCTCAAGCAATGGCCACAGCCATCCACCGAGCAACCCAAAGGCAAGCAAATGACCACGGGCGAGTTGCCCAAAAACTCTCCGAAAAGAAACCCAGGAGCCACAATCGAGCAGCAGAAAAATCGTGGAAAAACCCACGACCAGTAACGGAAAACCATGAGAAAAACCGCAAGCCGCCTCCAGCAATCCAGCCAACACCCATCCCCGACCAAGAGAAATTGCACGCGCCCAAGCCATCATTGCTAGTACGGCAAACAATAAGCCATAGCTATAGGAAAACTCACCGGCCAGCGTGGAAAGCAAATTACCGCCCCAGATCGCACTCTGCTCGTGTAGTAGAAACGCAAGCGAACCCAGTGCGCCGAAGAATGCAGGTAGCCAGGAGAAGTTCAACCAGCGACGGCTGGCGATATAAACAGCACCTGGCAACAATAGAGCGGCCCCAAAAGCGCCCCATTTGAAGGCAGGTGCAAAGCCTAAGAACTCTGACAGTACAGCGATAACAATGAACGGTAGCGGAAAATAGTAGGAAAGAAACGCCAGCCCGCCGAATACTTCCGGAACCCAGGGCATGACATAGCCAGTAAAAAGCAGGCTGTCGGCATACAGCCAGGCATACAGCAGATGCGAAGCACTGTCGCCACCGGTAGGCCAATTGTCGGAATTGAGAAAGCTGATCCCTAGAACAGATGCGACCAGGACTGCAGCGCCTAACGTCAAGGCCACTTCGCCTCCCAAGCTAATTCGCTGTGCGATAGCCCTGATCAAGGTATTTTTCATCTGACCGTACTTCCCCGTGCTGCCCGAATGAAATACAGCAGCAGCGCAATCACAGCGACAAGCGCAGACAGGAGAGCCATGCCATAGAACTTCGAACTAGCCTCAAGCCAGACGGCACGCTGCTGCCGACCCTGCAAACCGCTGCCAGCCACTGTTTGCAGCACGTAGCCTTGCGCTGTTTCATGCAGCAACATGGCATCCGGCTGTCCTTTACCCGTATTGATATGGACCGCACTTGCGCCGGATTGCCATTCGATGCGCCGCGCCGGAGGCTGCACATGCTCAAAACGTAGTGGCTCACTAATCAGTGCAATGCCCTCCTCTTGAGGCCAAAGCACCCAAGTAGCGTGAATCGTGTTTGATGTGGCACTGTCAATATGGTTGGCCTCAGGAGGTGTAACCACCAGCGAACCGTTGACATAGCTGGCCTGAAGGATTTCTATAGCGGGCGGTGGCGCGTTAACGAAGACAATCTGACCAAAACTGACTCCACCCACTTCAAAGTAACGCACCATCACCGGTAGCAAACGTTCAATCTGGGTAAGGCCTTGCAGTGGTCGCGTGTCAGGCCATTCCAGTGCATAATTTTTTCCGGGAAGCAGTTCGGCAGGAAGAACCGAACCCGGCTTCGGTGCCAGCGGTTCCCAGCGACCATCGGGCAGCATACGCAGCACTGACGGGTAGAAGGCTTGGCTTTCCCCTAACAGGGTAACAATGAGCGTAGAGCCGGTCACCGACAGGCGAAAGGAAATGTCTCCTGCCATAGCCGGGACAGAAATCAAGAAAATAGCGCAGGCCAATAACCTACGGCGCAATAGATGTGACAAACGAGAAACGGGGGGCACTATTTCACTACTTTTCTATCGGTGTTACACGAAAGGCCCAATAACGGCTCCCCAAAAAACTCCAGATCAGGACAAGCCCTGTCGTTACAGTTTGGCCAATCAGGTAGTGGAACCCTAGCAGTTCAACACCAAGCCACATGAAAATCGTATTAAGCATCAGGCCTGCTGATGCAACCACAGCAAATTTCAGAACGGTATCCCTGTGGCGTTTGGTGCTACGGAAAGTAAATCGATAATTTAATAAATAATTTATCCCAGCCCCAAGCAACGCACCTGCCGCAGAGGCAGGCACTGGCGCCACATCCAAACTTTGAATCAATGCAATCAGCAGACCATAGTGGCCGACGGCTGAAATAAACCCAACGCCCGAAAAATGAGCGAATTGCCGTAAAGTGGCAAGTGTCACTTAACCACCAGCTTTCGCAGAGAAAATAGCGTAGCTCTGGTTGATTCCGCATTGATGCACATCTGTCGTGCAGATTCTTTTACCTGCATTTTTGTAGGGAAAGAAGCGGCTCAGGTTATGAGGGACTTGCAGAATTCGACAAACCAGTCGAATTAACTGCGGCTTGAGGCAAAAAAAGATGCGGGCACCGCCCAAAAGGCTGGAAGATCAGAGTATCGAAGTCTGAGCTTGATGCCCGCCCATGAATACTACCCTGAGTCCGGTTACCGTCCTAAGATTTGTGGCCTTGCAAGGTGAACTCATCGGGCTGGTGGAGCTTGACTACACGGGACTCACGCCCAAGCTCGAACAAATCATTCGCGCCTTCGAGTTCACGCAAATCGAGTTGGCGGTTTACCGCTGAATCGGGGCTACGCACAAGGTCGTGGCGTGGGGCAGCCCGAGGCGGATCGCTGCGCGCTGGCCTGTGCATTCCTGGCCAAGGCGGTACTGGACTTGAAGAGCACGCGCGCTCTGATAGAGCGTTTGCAAGCCGACAGCAAGCTGCGCCGCCTGTGCGGATTCGATCTGCGTCATGCATTGCCAAGTGAGGCAACCTTCAACCGGGCCTTTGATGAGTTTGCCAGGGATGAGTTGATGCAGCGTGTGCATGCACGCATGATCGAGGACACCTTGGCAGACCGGCTCCTCGCCCACATCAGTCGCGACTCCACGGCCATAGAGGCGCGCGAATCCATTGCAAAAAAAACAATGCTGAAGTCATCCCAGCCAAGCCGAAAAGCAAACGCGGTCGCCCGCAAAAAGGTGAAATTCGCCCCTGCCCAGAGCCAAGTCCACTGGGGCGCCAGCGCGGCCAGACGCTTGAGCAAATGCTTTTTGAACTCGATACTGCTTGGCGCCATAGGCACCAAGAAGAACGCGCAGGGTTACAAAATTAGCTGGAAAGGCTACAAACTGCACCTGGATACGGCCTGCTGTGGCGTACCCATCAGCGCACAGCGGGTCGATGCCTGCTACGAATTGATGGACGCTGCCTATTGCAGCGCGGTGATCCGCGAGGAAATTCAGGCTGCAGGGCGCGTGCCCTTGATCGACCACAAACCCGCGCAAAGGGAAAAAAAAGCAGAAGTTTGCCCCTCACGAGGCACAGCGTTACAAAACCCGCTCCGGTGCAGCGCACTGTAACGCGCGGCTCAAGGACGAATTTGGTGCCCGCCATGTCCAGGTGCGCGGACACGCCAAGGTGATGTGCCACTTGATGCTGGGGGGGGTGAAGCTGTGCGCCGATCAATTCACGAGATTGCTGGTATGAGTCGAAAACGCAACACTTCAGAGCACACGCACTTCAAACCCAGTTCGCAGCGCCTTGCGAGGATGCACTGTGGGCCAAGCAAGGGGAAATCGATGCGCTAACGCTCAGTGTTCTTCCTTCTTTCCGTAAAGTGCCCAAAATTTGAGCGCCGATGGAATTCAGGGCTGCTGCGGTTTTGAATTCTGCAAGTCCCTCATGCAGTAAGAAAATACACGGGCGCACGACCAAGCTGACAAGGTCTTTCATTCCGGGCTAAGACGGTACCTCGCCAACTGGTTCAATAATCGGTGTCCTGACAGGACATCATCGCGTTTTACAAGGAATCTGAAAGCATGGCCCAGGCAATGGTAGGCATCATCAGAGGCAGCGGCCCCTACCAGATGGATGCGATGCAGGACGCCCGCGAGCAGCGGGTGGACACCCCTTTGGGCGCGCCGTCGGACGTTCTGGTGACGGGCAGCGTGCACGGCGTGCCGGTGGTTTTTCTGGCCCGCCATGCACGCGGCCACCGGCTGCTGCCCTCGAAAGTACCTTACCGCGCCAACATCCATGCAATGAAGCAGCTGGGCGTGCGTTACCTGCTGTCGGTGTCGGCCGTGGGTTCGCTGCGCGAAGATTTCAAACCGTTGGACATGGTCTTGCCCGACCAGTTCATCGACCTGACCAAACGCCGCGACAGCACTTTTTTTGGGCAGGACGCAGTGGCGCATGTGTCGATGGTGCAACCGGTGTGTGCCGCCACTGCCGCCATGCTCGCGCGCGGTGCGCAGCGTTCTGGCCGCCGATACGCCGGGCCACGGTGTCAGCCTGCACGAAGGCGGCACCTATGTGTGTATTGAAGGCCCGCAGTTTTCCAGCCTGGCCGAATCCCATTGGTACCGCAGCATGGGCGCGGGCGTGATCGGCATGACCAATATGCCCGAGGCCAAACTGGCCCGAGAGGCGCAAATCGCCTACACCACCCTGTCCATGGTGACCGACTTCGATTGCTGGCACCCGCGCGAAGCCCACGTCAATACCAGCATGGCGCTGGCCAACCTGCTGCAAAACGCCGGCCGCGCGCAGCAGGTGGTGGCAGAAGCGATTCGCCTTCTGGGCGCCGAACAACCGGCCAGCGAAGCCCGCAGCGCGCTGCAAAATGCCCTGGTGACGCAGCCGGATGTTATGACCCCTGAGGTTTACGCACGCCTGGCCGCGCTGCTTTCCTGATTTTCACGAGACACCTGCTCATGCACGACACCCTTCCCCTGCTGACAAAAACGCCCTTCCCGGCCATACGCCGGACGCGGCTTGACACCCTGCAGGTCAACCTTGGCTACAAGTGCAACCAGAGCTGTGTGCATTGCCACGTCAACGCCAGCCCGAACCGGACCGAGATGATGGACCCCGACACCCTGGCGCTGATCCCCCGTGTGCTGGCCGCACGCGGTCTGGGCACGCTGGACCTGACCGGCGGCGCACCCGAATTGCACCCCGGCTTTCGCGACCTGGTGCGCGCCGCGCGGGCGCAAGGCGTGCGCGTGATTGACCGCTGCAACCTGAGCATTCTGTTTGAACCCGGGCAGGAAGGGCTGGCCGAATTTTTGGCAGGTCAGCGCGTCGAGATCGTGGCCGCTTCCGGCTCAGCTCAACTCACACCAGCGCGATCAGGTC
The DNA here is from genome assembly GCF_030689685.1 of Polaromonas sp. Classification (GTDB taxonomy): domain Bacteria; phylum Pseudomonadota; class Gammaproteobacteria; order Burkholderiales; family Burkholderiaceae_C; genus Polaromonas. Next base: position 8,340 of record NZ_JAUYEY010000065.1, read on the forward strand.
GGTCACGCCGACATCCACGCCAGCCTGCATCAGCAGCGTGGTCGCCTGACCCCGATGGTGAGTCTGGTGGTTGAAAAAATGCGCCATCGCCTGCCAGGCTGGGTGTGTGCGTGCCACACCCTTGGTGTTGGCGTAGCGCATGGTGCTGGTCAGAAAGTCTGCCGTCATATCCGCCAGCCAGCGCTCGATCATCTCGTCGAGCGTATCGCGCGTCTGCCGCAGGTCCTGCCAGTCGGGGTGCAGGTCGCTGCTGTAGTCGGAACCTTCGGGCAGGGCCAGCTCTGCGGCGGGCAGCGCCACAAACCTCGTCTCCTGCAAGGCAAACCGATGCAGCCACATCTTGTCGGCCAGCACCAGATGTGTCAGCGTGTGGTGGATGGAGCCAAAAAATGCGCCGCGCTGGCGCTTGCGCTCCTCATCGCCCAGCGTCTCGCAGGCCGCATACAGGCGCTGATTCATCCAGCGGTTGTAGCGGGCCAGGAAGCGGTAGTTGTCGAGAAACGCGGTGTCCATGCGGTACTCCTGAATTGATAGCTGCCTGCGCCCGCTGGATATGGGCTAGAGGTCGATTTTTTTCAAAGAATACAGCAAAAGCCGCGCATCACACTGACCACGCCTCACAGCTTGCCGAAGCCGCCGCCGCCCGGCGTGTGAATCTCGAACACGTCGCCGACTTGCATTTCGGCCTGGCCGATGTGGTCCAGATTTTCAATCCGGCCATCGGCGCGCACCACCACATTGCGTCCCACCTGCCCCGGCTCACCACCGGCCATGCCGAAGGCGCCGTGTTTGCGGCCGTTGGACAAAATGCTGGCGGTCATGGCTTCGAGGAAACGCACGCGGCGCACACCGCCGTTGCCGCCCCGCCAGCGCCCGGCGCCGCCCGAGCCCTGGCGGATTTCGTAACTTTCCAGCCGTACCGGAAAGCGGAACTCCAGCACCTCGGGGTCGGTCAGGCGCGAGTTGGTCATGTGCGTCTGGACAACGCTGGTGCCGTCGAATCCATCGCCTGCACCGCTGCCGCCCGAGATCGTTTCGTAGTACTGGTGGCTCTCGTTGCCAAAGGTGAAGTTGTTCACTGTGGGCTGGCTGCTGGCCATGAGGCGCAGCGCGCCGTAAAGGCAGTTGGTCAGGCAGGTCGAGGTCTCGACGTTGCCGGCCACCACCGACGCTGGTGGTTGCGGGTTCAGCATGGAGCCATCCGGGATGATGACCTTGATCGGCTTGAGGCAGCCCGCGTTAAGCGGGATGTCGTCGTCCACCAGCGTGCGGAAGACATACAGCACCGCCGCCATGCAGACAGCCGTCGGCGCGTTGAAGTTATTGAGCTGCTGCGGCGAGGTGCCGGTGAAATCGATCTCGGCGCTGCGGTTTTTCACATCGACACGGATGGCCACGCTGATCTGCGCGCCGTTGTCGAGTGGCAGCGTGAACTGCCCGTCCTTCAGCCGCGTGATCACGCGTCGCACCGACTCCTCGGCGTTGTCCTGCACATGGCCCATGTAGGCCAGCACCACCTCGAGGCCGAACTGCCCGACCATCTTGCGCAGTTCCTGCACGCCTTTTTCATTGGCGGCGATCTGCGCCTTCAAGTCGGCCATGTTCTGCGCCGGGTTGCGGCTCGGATATTGCCCGCTTTGCAGCAGCGCGACCATCTCGGCTTCGCGCAGTACGCCGCGCGCGACCAGCAGGAAGTTATCGATCTGCACGCCCTCTTCCTCGATGCGCGTCGAAAATGGCGGCATCGAGCCAGGCGTGATGCCGCCCACGTCGGCGTGATGTCCGCGCGAGCCGACGAAGAAGGTCGGCTCACCCTCGGTCTGCGCCGGGTCGAGGTAGACCGGCGTGATGACGGTGATGTCGGGCAGGTGGGTACCGCCGTGGTAGGGATCGTTCAGCGCGAACACGTCGCCCGGCTGAATCTTGCCGGCGTTTTCGCGGATCACCGTCTTGATGCTTTCACCCATGGAGCCCAGGTGCACCGGCATGTGCGGCGCATTGGCAATCAGGTTGCCGGCGGTGTCGAACAGCGCGCAGCTGAAGTCGAGCCGCTCCTTGATGTTGACCGAGTAGGCGGTGTTCTGCAGTTGCAGGCCCATCTGCTCGGCGATGTTCATAAAGAGGTTGTTGAAGACCTCCAGCAGCACCGGGTCCACCGTCGTTCCGGCCGCAAACTTGACGGCGCGTGCGGCCCGGCGGTCCAGCACCAGGTGGTCCAGCGAGGTCAGCGCGGCTTCCCAGTCGGGCTCGACAACCGTGGTGGCATTTTTCTCGGCAATGATGGCTGGGCCGCTGATGATGTCGCCCGGCTGCAGGTCCTCACGCACCACCAGCGCGGCATCGTGCCACTGGCCGCCGGAGTACATGCGCACGGTTTCGCGCCGTGGCACCTCGCGCGGCTCATGCGTGGCATGGCGCGGCTCGGCGGGTGCATCGCCCGCCACCACAACCTCCACCGAGACCGCCTCGACAACCAGGCACTTCCCCTGCATCAGGAAGGAAAAACGCTGGCGGTAGGCGGCCTCGAAGCCGGCTTCAATTTTCTCGAAGCTGCCAAACTGCACAATTAATGCAGCGTCGCTGCCTTCATAACGCACATGCACGCGGCGGTGAGTGGTGATGGTGCCTGTGCTCACTTGTTGACGCAACAGTTCAGCTTCCGCCGCGACCACCAGCCCATCGAGCTTGCTCGCGATTTCCGGCAGGTTCGCTTCCGACAGCTTGAGCTCCACCGCCTGCTCTCGGATCACGTTCTGGTCAGCCAGGCCCATGCCGTAGGCCGACAGCACCCCCGCCAGCGGATGCACGAACACCCGGGTCATGCCCAGCGCATCGGCCACCAGGCAGGCATGCTGGCCACCAGCGCCGCCGAAACACTGCAGGGTGTAACGCGTCACGTCATAGCCGCGCGCCACGGATATTTTCTTGATCGCGTTGGCCATCTGCTGCACCGCAATGTTGATGAAGCCTTCGGCCACCACCTCGGCGCTGCGACCGGTCTGCCGGGCCAGTTCGCTGAACTTCTGCCGCACCACCTCGTCGCTCAGCGCCTCATCGGCGTTGGGGCCAAACACCTTGGGAAAGTAGCGCGGCTGCACCTTGCCGACCATCACATTGGCATCGGTCACGGCCAGCGGCCCGCTGCGGCGGTAACTGGCCGGGCCGGGGTTGGCCCCCGCGCTCTGCGGCCCGACGCGAAAACGCTCGCCGTCGAACTTGAGGATGGAGCCGCCGCCAGCCGCCACGGTGTGGATGCTCATCATGGGCGCACGCATACGCACGCCGGCCACCTGGGTTTCGAATTCGCGCTCAAACTCGCCGGCGTAGTGCGACACATCGGTAGACGTGCCGCCCATGTCGAAGCCGATGACCTTGTCGATGCCGGCAATCGCTGCGGTGCGCGCCATGCCAACAATGCCGCCGGCCGGACCACTGAGGATCGCATCCTTGCCCTGAAACACATGGGCGTCGGTCAGGCCGCCGGAAGACTGCATGAAAAACAGCTTGACGCCCGGCATCTCGCCGGCCACTTGCTCGACATACCGGCGCAGGATGGGCGACAAATAGGCGTCGACCACCGTGGTGTCGCCGCGGCTGACAAACTTCATCATCGGGCTGGTTTCGTGCGAGGTGCTGATTTGCGTGAAGCCGACCTCCTGCGCAATCCGTTTGGCCCTTTTTTCGTGCGCGGTGTAACGGTAGCCGTGCATAAACACAATAGAAACACTGCGCAACCCTTTCTGGTACTGCGCAAGCAGCTCCTCTTTTAATAGCGCTTCGTCCAGGGCTTGCAGCACCTCGCCTTGCGCGCCAATACGCTCTTGCGCCTCCACAACGGCGCTGTAGAGTAGCTCGGGCAACACAATGTGGCGGTCGAACAGGCGCGGCCGGTTCTGGTAAGCGATGCGCAACGCGTCCCGAAAGCCGCGCGTCGTCACCAGCAGCGTCGGCTCGCCTTTGCGTTCCAGCAGCGCGTTGGTGGCGACCGTGGTGCCCATCTTCACGCAGTCCACCACCTCTGCCTGAATGGGCTCACCGGCTTTCAGGCCCAGCAGGTGACGGATGCCGGCCACTGCCGCATCGCGGTATTGCTCCGGGTTCTCGGACAACAGCTTGTGCGTCACCAGCGAGCCATCAGGCTTCTTGCCCACAACGTCGGTGAATGTGCCGCCGCGGTCTATCCAGAATTGCCAGAGTTTTTTCGTCATTGCGTTGCGATTCCTTGAAACGGTTTAAAGCGAAGCCGCAGCACGCGCCGCCTGGTCGTACATGCCGGAAAGCACGCGCAGCAGCCGCGCCAGCTCGCCGATGTCGCGGTTCAGCCCGTCGTCGGCGTTCATCGCGTCGATCAGGCAGGATTCGCGGATCTCCCGGTAACGCTGCACGTAGGAACGACCTGATTCGGTGGACGCATAGGTCACTTCCTTGCCGTTCTTGTTGGAGCCAACGACACCGAGGTTTTGCAGCTTTTTCAGCGAATAGTTGATCAGGTGGGTGTCTTCCACGTTCATGATGAAGCAGATGTCGGCCAGGCGTTTGTCGCGCGCGCGGTGAGTCACATGGTGCAGCACCAGCACATCCAGCGGCGTCAGGTCCTTCAGGCCGGCCGCACTCATGCAGTGCGCGATCCACCGATTGAAGGCATTGCCCGCCACAATCAGGCCGAACTCGAACTCGCTCATTTCAGAGCTGCGCGGCGACACCAGGTGTGCGGAAGACACGATGGGAGCGCGTTCCGCTGCGGGCCGGCGCGGGGCGGAGTCTGCTTGTTGAGGCGCTTTTCTGGACATGATGGGCTCCCGTCAATAAGCACGATACGGTGGATGCGAAGGCTGTCGATTCCGTTGGCACTGTTGTTGCATGCAGCAGATTGTAGGCAGATGAATAACGATTTACCAACAATTCGTTGACATTTAGGGAAAACACCCATCGTCATTGCCAATTGAAAGCTTACAGTCCAAGCACGTTTCAAGCCCCATAACCAACCTGGAGTCCCCATGAAGCCTCGTTTTCTCGCTCTCGGCGCCCTGGCCGCATCGTCCCTGCTGGCCGCCGGCGTCTCGCTGGCCCAGACCAAATGGGACCTTCCCACGGCTTACCCGGCCACCAACTTCCACACCGAAAACATCACGCAGTTCGCGAAAGACGTGGACGCGGCTACCGGCGGCAAGCTCAAGATCACCGTGCACGCCAATGCCTCGCTGTTCAAGGCACCCGAGATCAAACGCGCGGTGCAGAGCAGCCAGGCCCAGGCCGGCGAGATCCTGCTGGCCAACTTTGCCAACGAAAATCCGGTGTATGCGCTCGATGGTGTGCCCTTCCTCGCAACCAGCTACCCGCAAGCGCGCAATCTGTATGCAGCCTCCAAGCCGGCGCTCGAAAAGCTGCTGGCCGCCCAGGGCATCAAGTTGCTGTTCTCGGTGCCCTGGGCGCCGCAAGGCATTTACAGCAAACGCGAAATCAATTCGGTTGGCGATTTGCGCGGCATCAAGTGGCGCGCCTACAGCCCAGCCACCGCCAAAATTGGGGAGCTGATTGGCGCGCAGCCGGTGCAAATCCAGCAAGCCGAACTGAGCGCCGCGATGGCCACCGGCGTGATTGAAAGCTTCATGAGCTCCGGCTCCACAGGCTTTGACACCAAGACCTACGAACACTTCAAGAACTTCTACGACACCCAGGCCTGGATTCCTAAAAATGCGGTGCTGGTCAACCTGAAAAGCTTTACCGCACTCGACGCGGCCACGCAGGCTGCCGTGCTCAAGGTGGCGGCGGACGCGGAAACCCGCGGCTGGAAAGTGGCCGAGGAAAAGAACGTCGAATACAAGCGCCTGCTGACCGAGCGCGGCATGAAAATCCACAAGCCATCCGCCAAACTCGATGCCGACATGCGCCAGGTGGGCGCCATCATGCAAGCCGACTGGCTCAAAGCTGCGGGTCCGGACGGTGCCGCCATCGTCGACGCCTACAAATCGAAGAAGTAAACAGTGCGCCGCGTTCTGGAACGCATCCTCGACGCGGCGGGTGCGCTCGGCGCGTTCTGCGTCTTCCTGATTTTTGTACTGATGGTCGTTGCCGGCGTCGGGCGCCAGTTGAACCTGGGCGTCAGCGGCGTCAACGACATCGTATCGTGGCTGTGCGCTGCGGCGGCATTTTTTGCAATGGCGCACGCTTTTCGCCATGGCGATTTCGTGCGCGTCACGCTGCTGCTCGACATGGTGTCGCCGCGTCTGCGCCGCATTCTCGATGTCACCTGCCTGGTGATTGCGGCCATCTCGGTCAGCTACCTGACCTATTCCGCCACCGCGTTCACCTATGAAAGTTATGAGTTCAAGGAAATGGCGACCGGCCTGGTCGTGATTCCGATCTGGATTCCACAGTCAACTTTTGTTATCGGCTGCTGGCTGCTGCTGGCCGCCATGCTCGATGAACTGGTGACAGTGGTGCAGGGCGGCAAACCGAGCTACCAGCGCGCGGTGGAAGAGCGCCACGCCAAGGGCGACTTTTCGTCTGATATCTGATGGATATTCTGCTCATGGGCGGCATGCTGCTCATCATCATGCTGGTGCTGCTCGCTGGCGGCGTGTGGATTGCCATGACGCTGGCCATCGTCGGCTGGGTCGGTCAGGCATTTTTCACCAACACCCTGCCCGGTAAAAACCTGTTCTCGGCTTTCTGGGAGACCAATGCCTCGTGGGAGCTGGCCGCTCTGCCGCTGTTTATCTGGATGGGCGAAATTTTGTTTCGCACCAAACTCAGCGAAGAAATGTTCGAAGGTCTGCGGCCCTGGCTGAACCGCATCCCCGGCCGACTGATGCACACCACCATCATCGGCTGCGGCGTGTTCGGGTCGGTCTCGGGCTCGTCGGCCGCCACCTGCGCCACCATTGCCAAAGTCGCGCTGCCCGAGCTCAAACGCCGGGGCTACAACGAAAAGCTGGCCATCGGCTCGCTGGCTTCGGCCGGCACGCTGGGCATCCTGATTCCACCGTCGATAACCATGGTGGTCTACGCGGTAGCGGCCGACGCGTCCATCATCCGCATCTTCCTGGCGGGTTTCCTGCCCGGCTTCTTGCTGATGCTGCTGTTCTCCGGCTATATCGGCTGGTGGAGCTTGCGCCACCCCGACCAGGTGCCGCCGGCCGATCCACCGACCACGTTCATGGAGAAGATTCGTCTTTCGGGCAACCTGATTCCGTGCGGGCTGCTGATCGTCTTCATCGTCTGGGTGCTGGTCGCCGGCTGGGCCACGGCGACCGAGTGCGCCGCGTTTGGCGTGCTGGGCGCGCTTGGCATTGCCGCCTGGGGACGCTGCCTGACGTGGAGCAACTTCACCGAAGGCCTGATGGGCGCCACCCGCACCAGTTGCATGATCATGTTCATCTTGGCCGGGGCGGCTTTCCTCACCAAAACCATGGCCTTCACCGGCATACCGCGCGAGCTGGCTGAGTGGGTCGATGCCATGAACCTCTCGCCCTACGCGCTGATTGGCTCGCTGGTGCTGATTTACCTGGTGCTGGGCACCGCGCTTGACGGCATCTCCATGATTGTGCTGACCAGCGCAGTGGTGCTGCCCATGATTCAGAAGGCCGGGTTTGATTTGATCTGGTTCGGAATTTTCATCATCTTGCTGGTCGAGATCGCCGAGATCACGCCGCCAGTGGGCTTTAACCTGTTTGTGCTGCAAAACATGACAGGCAAAGACAGCAACATCATCGCCCGCGCCGCCATTCCATTTTTTATCTGTATGGTGATCTGCATCGGGCTGATCACGCTGTTCCCGCAGATCGTCACCTTCCTGCCGGACCTGGTGATGGGCCGGGAAAAATAGGCGCACAAATGAAAGGCCGCAGCGGCAAGTCCTTGGGGTGCGCTGCGGTTTAGGGTGCCGGTCCACGGAGAGCCCTCTATAGAATCAGGAGCCATGCTCCTTCTTCTGCTCGTCCTGCCCTTTGTTGCCAGCGTGCTGGCAGCGCTGCTGCCCGCCAATGCGCGCAACCGGGAATCGACGCTGGCGGGACTGGTCGCACTCGGATGCGCCTTGCAGACGGCCTGGCTGTTTCCGCAACTGGCCGGCGGCAATGTGATCCGGGAAGAGATCGCATGGGTGCCGGAGCTGGGTTTGAACCTCGTGCTGCGCATGGACGGCTTTGCCTGGCTGTTCTGCATGCTGGTTCTAGGCATAGGCGCGCTGGTGGTGCTGTACGCGCGTTACTACATGTCTGCGTCGGACCCGGTGCCACGTTTTTTCTCCTTCTTCCTGGCCTTCATGGGTTCCATGATCGGCGTCGTGTTGTCTGGCAATCTGGTGCAGATGGTGATGTTCTGGGAACTAACCAGCCTGTTCTCTTTTCTGCTGATCGGTTACTGGCACCATCGGCGCGACGCGCGGCGCGGCGCCCGCATGGCGTTGACGGTCACCGGCGCCGGAGGCCTGTGCCTGCTGGCGGGCGTACTGGTGCTGGGGCGCATCACCGGCACCTATGACCTGGACCTGGTGCTGGCCTCGGGCGACGCCATCCGCGCGCATCCGCTGTACCTGACAGTGCTGGTGCTGGTGCTGCTCGGCGCCTTCACCAAAAGCGCGCAGTTTCCGTTTCACTTCTGGCTGCCGCGTGCCATGGCTGCGCCGACGCCGGTGTCGGCCTATCTGCACTCTGCCACCATGGTCAAGCTCGGCGTCTTTCTGATGGCACGCCTGTGGCCGGTGCTCTCGGGCACCGAGCAATGGTTCTGGCTGGTCGGTGGCGCTGGCGCCATCACCCTGCTGCTGGGGGGCTTCATCGCCATGTTCCAGCGCGACCTGAAGGCACTTTTGGCGTATTCGACGATTTCGCACCTCGGGCTCATCACCCTGCTGCTCGGGCTGAACAGCCCGCTGGCCGCAGTGGCGGCGGTCTTCCACATCATGAACCACGCGACCTTCAAGGCCTCCCTGTTCATGGCGGCCGGCATCATCGACCACGAAACCGGCACGCGCGACATCCGCAAGCTCAGTGGCCTGATGCGGCTCATGCCCATCACCGGCACGCTGGCGGTGATTGCCAGCGCCTCGATGGCAGGCGTGCCGCTGCTCAACGGCTTCCTGTCCAAGGAAATGTTCTTCGCGGAAACCGTCTACATCCAGTCCACGCTGTGGATCAACTGGGGGCTGCCCGTCATCGCCACGGTGGCAGGCATGTTCAGCGTGGCCTATTCGGCGCGTTTTGTGTTTGACGTCTTTTTCGGCCCCCCCTGCGGCGATGCGGTGCCCCGGAAGCCGCACGAGCCACCGCACTGGATGCGTGTGCCGGTCGAACTGCTGGTGCTGGTCTGCCTGGTCGTGGGTGTCGCACCGCACTGGTCGGTGGGCCCGTTGCTGGCCGAGGCAGCCCGGCCGGTGGTAGGAGGCACGCTCCCTGCCTACAGCCTGGCCGTCTGGCACGGCTTCAACCTGCCGTTGATCATGAGTATTGTCGCGATGGCTGGCGGCGCAGTGCTGTACTTTCTACAACGCCGCGGCCGCGCGCACGGCCACCTGGCGCACACGCCGCTGCTGCATCATTTCGACGGCCAGCGTATTTTCGAGAACCTGCTGGCGCGCGTCAGCGAAGCCGGCCGGCGCAGCCGCTACCTGCTGGGCACGCGGCGTCTGCAGTCGCAACTGCTGATCCTGCTGCTGATCGCAACAGCCGGCGCTGCAGCCGCACTGTGGCTGAGCCCTGCAGAGCGCGGCCAACGCGCGCTGCTGGCCTTTTCCCCGATGTTTGCCATGACATGGATCATCGGCGCGGCCTGCGCCGTGGCTGCTGCCTGGCAGGCCAAGTTCCACCGCCTGGCCGCGCTGATGCTGGCCTCGGGCGCCGGCCTGGTGTGCTGTATCACCTACATCTGGTTTTCTGCGCCCGACCTGGCACTGACCCAGCTAGTGGTAGAGGCCGTCACCACGGTGCTGCTGCTGCTGGGCCTGCGCTGGCTGCCGATGCGCAAGGTCACCATTCAGCCCATGCGCGCGCGCCTGCGCCTGCGCCTGTGGGGCCGGCGCGGTCGCGACCTGGCCATCGCCGTCATGGCCGGCGCCGGCATGGCAGCCCTGTCATGGACCGTGATGACACGGCGTTTTCCGGAAAGCATTTCCCCCTTCTTCCTTGAGCGCGCGCTCACCGAAGGCGGCGGCACCAATGTGGTCAACGTCATGCTGGTGGACTTCCGCGGCTTTGACACCTTTGGCGAAATCACCGTGCTCGGGGTGGTTGCCCTGACGGTGTACGCGCTGCTGCGCCGGTTTCGACCCGCGCTGGAGTCCATGGCCCTGCCGGCACAGCAACGCGCGCAGGCCGACGACGGCAGCAGCGACCTGCTGAACCCGCGCCGCGCCGTGGACACCGCAGTTGGCTACCTGATGGTGCCAGCCGTGCTGGTGCGCCTGCTGCTGCCGATTTCGGTGCTGGTGTCCGTCTATTTCTTCCTGCGCGGCCACAATGCGCCAGGTGGGGGCTTTGTGGCCGGCCTGGTGATGTCGGTGGCGCTGCTGCTGCAGTACATCGTCTCGGGTACCGAGTGGGTGGAAGAACATCTGCGCATCTACCCACGCCGCTGGATCGCCATCGGCCTGCTGCTCGCGCTGGCCACCGGCGGCGGCGCAGTGGTGCTGGGCTACCCCTTCATGACCACCCACACCGCCCACCTGCACCTGCCGCTGCTGGGCAGCATCCATGTTCCCAGCGCACTGTTTTTCGACATGGGCGTGTTCGCTATCGTGCTGGGCGCCACCATGCTGATCCTCACAGCACTGTCGCACCAGTCGGTGCGCAGCCACCGTTGGGCAGAAGACAATGATCTCCCCCCCGTTGCGGACTCACTGCGTGTAGCCGCCTCCCCCCTGCAGGGGGCGACACCTGCGGACCGGCAAAGCCGGATCCGCGCTGTCACTGGCGAAGAAACACCAAAGCCACCGGAGGGGATCTGACATGGAAATTGTCCTCGCCCTCGGTATCGGCGTGCTGACCAGCTCGGGCGTATACCTGCTGCTGCGTCCGCGCACCTTCCAGGTCATCATGGGGCTGACCCTGATCTCCTACGCCGTCAACCTGTTCATTTTCAGCATGGGCCGGCTCAAGGTCGACAGTGAACCGGTGCTGCTGCCGGGCATCACCGCCACGCTTGCCAACACCGCCGACCCCATGCCACAGGCGCTGGCGCTGACGGCCATCGTCATCGGTTTTGCGATGACGGCGCTGTTCCTGGTGGTGATGCTGGCTTCGCGCGGCCTGGCCGGCACCGACCATGTCGACGGCAAGGACGACGCGGTGGACGACACCAGCGTGCATGTGAAGGGGGCCCCTGAATGAGCGAGCTGCTGCACTGGCTGGACACGCTGCTCGAAGCCACCATGCCGCATCTGGTGGCCGTGCCCATTCTTGTCCCCATGTTGACCGCCGCACTGATGCTGATGCTGGGCGAGCATCGGCGCCGCACCAAGGCGGCGCTGACTGTGGCCTCCGGCCTGATTGGCCTGCTGGCCGCGCTGGCGCTGTTGCGCTGGGTCAATGCAGCGGATACAGGCAGCGGGCCCGGTTCCATCGGCGTGTATCTGGTGGGCAACTGGCGGGCACCCTTCGGCATTGTGCTGGTGGCCGACCGCCTGTCCACGCTGATGGTGGCCTTGACGGGCGTCATCGCCTTCGCCATCTCGATTTATTCGACCTCGCGCTGGGACCGCGCGGGCGTCCACTTCCACCCCCTGCTCCAATTGCAGCTCATGGGTCTCAACGGTGCGTTCCTGACCGGCGACCTGTTCAATCTGTTTGTCTTCTTCGAGGTGATGCTGGCCGCCTCCTATGGCTTGCTGCTGCACGGCTCGGGGCGCTTGCGGGTCAGCGCCGGTTTGCATTACATCGCCATCAACCTGGCCGCCTCCTCGCTGTTCCTGGTCGGTGCGGCGCTGCTCTACGGCGTGACCGGCACACTCAACATGGCCGACCTGGGGCTGCGCATTGCGCGTCTCGATGCGGCCGACCGCGGCCTGGTGCATGCGGCTGCGGCGATTCTTGCCACTGCCTTTTTTGCCAAGGCTGGCGCCTGGCCGCTGAACTTCTGGCTGGTGCCGGCCTACAGCGCGGCGGTCGCGCCCGTCAGCGCTGTGTTTGTGCTGCTCACCAAGCTGGGCATCTACACCGTGCTGCGCCTGTGGACCGTGCTGTTTGCGCCGGACACCGGCGAGTCGGCGCAGTTGGGGCAAGAGATTTTGCTGGCCATCGGCCTGTCCACGCTGTTTGTCAGCGCGCTGGGCATCACCGGCACGCAGCGCCTGTCGCACCTGGCCGGTTATGCGGTGCTGATTTCGGCCGGCACGCTGCTGACCGCCATCGGGCTGGGACAGCCCGCAGTCTGGGCCGGCGCCTTGTATTACCTGCTCAGCTCCACACTGGCGGCCAGCGCCTTCTTCCTGCTGATCGACATGATCGAGCGCTGGCGCAATGCGGGTGCCAGCGTTGCACCGCACGAGAACGCCGGCAACGCCCCCTTCCTCTCGGAAGACCTGACCGCCATGGACAACGTGAACCTGGACGACGAGCAGCAGGCCTTGTACGGCCGCGCGATACCGGCGGGCATCGCCTTCCTCGGCCTGGGCTTTGTGGCCTGCACCCTGCTACTGGCCGGCCTGCCACCGCTGCCCGGTTTTATCGGCAAATTTGCGATGCTGTCGGCGCTGCTGGACACGCCCGCAATTTCACCTGCGAACTGGAGCTTTCTGGCGCTGCTGCTGCTGTCCAGCTTTTTAACGTTGGTGGCGTTGAGCCGGGCCGGCATTCGTTACTTCTGGACGCAACCCATGAGCAGCATGCCCGCCTTGCGTGCGATGGAGGTCTTGCCGGTCGCGGCGCTGCTGGCGGCCAGTATCGCCCTGACGATTGGCGCTGGCCCTGTCATGCACCACGCCAGCGATACCGCGCAGGGCCTGTTCGGGCCCGAGGCCTACCGCAAGGCGGTGATGGGCGCGCGCCAGGTACCCAATCCTGCCAGCCACAAGGTGGCACCATGATGCGGCGCTGGTTACCGTCGCCGCTGCTGTCGCTGGCGCTGTTCATCGTCTGGCTGCTGCTGAACCAGACGCTGGATGCGGCCACCCTGCTGATGGCGGCAATTCTTGCTGTGGCGGTCCCCTTGCTGACCCGAAGCCTGCGCCCGGCCACCGTGCGCATGCGCAAGCCCGGTGTGGCCCTTCGCCTGGCCGTGCGTGCACTGGGCGACATGCTGTATTCGGCGCTGGCGGTCGGGAAGCTGCTGCTGACCCGGCGCACCGCACATATCCACCGCAGCTTTGTGGAAATTCCCCTCAAAGTGCGGGACCCGAATGCACTCGCGATGCTGGCCATGATCTGTTGCCTGACACCGGGCACGGCTTGGGGAGAGCTGTCGTTTGACCGTTCCAGGCTGCTGCTGCATGTGTTTGACCTGAAAGACGAGGCGGCTTTCATCGCGCTGATCCAAGAGCGTTACGAAGCCCCGCTGATGGAGATTTTCGAATCATGAGCGACTTTCTTTTCTGGGGTCTCAAGCTGGCCTTGTTCCTGCTGGCCGTGGCCATGCTTTGCGCCGTGGCCAGGCTGCTGATCGGCCCGACCGCGCAGGACCGCGTGACGGCACTCGACTGTCTCTACATCAACGGCATGCTGATGATGCTGGTGCTCGGCATTGTTCACGCCAGCAATGTGTACTTTGAAGCGGCCATGCTGATCGCACTGTTCGGTTTTATCGGCTCCACCGTGATGGCCAAGTTTCTGCTGCGCGGCGAGGTGATCGAATGAGCACCGCGCTGCCGCTGTGGGCCGAGATCCTCATTGCGGTATTTGCGGTGCTGGGCGCAGCCTTTGCGGCCATCGGCTCGTTCGGGTTGGTGCGGCTGCCGACCTTTTTTCACCGCATTCATGCGCCCACCCTGGGCGCGACTGCCGGCGTGTGGTGCATCACCATCGCCACCATCATCTATTTTTCGGTACAGGGCCACAAGCTGTTCCTCCACGCCATGCTGATCACGCTGTTTGTCGCCCTGACCACGCCCGTCACGACGATATTTCTGATGCGCGCAGCGCTGTTTCGCGAGCGGCAGAAAGGCGGGGACGTACCGCCAGCCGCGCTGTCATCCGAATCTCCACCGCCCGATGTCGGCCAGCCGTCCGGGCCACGCGACCGCTAAGCGAAAGGCCCGCACCATGCTCGCTGTTCTTGCCATCTGCATCGGCGCCTGTGTGGGTGCATTGTCCCGCTGGGGTTTGGGCCTGTGGCTCAGCCCCGGCGGACTCATCCCCTGGGGCACATTGGCAGCCAACCTGATCGGCGGCTACCTCGTCGGCATCTGCGTGGCAACGTTTCAGTCCATGCCGCAAATCGATCCGCTCTGGCGCTTGCTGCTGGTCACCGGCTTCCTCGGCGCGCTGACGACCTTCTCCACCTTTTCCGCAGAAGTCATCGCCATGCTGCAGCAACAGCGTTACGCCCTGGCCCTGGGCACCGCCTCACTGCACCTGTTCGGCTCGCTGCTGCTGACTGTGGCGGGGATCAAAAGCGCTCTGTTTTTGATAGCTGCTCGCGCACAGTAGATAAGGGCTGGAGGCCGATTTGGCATAAAAAGCATAACTACTCAGCATCAGCCCAGCACAGTGCGTGCGATACGCTTTTCTTGCTCCCTCGCCCTTTGGGAGAGGGTTGGGGTGAGGGCCAGCGGCGTATGAAAAACTGAAGTCGTTCTCATCGCTCACAGCCCCCATCCCAGCCTTCCCCCAAAGGTGGGAAGGAGTCAAACGGGAAACAGCGCTGATCCAGCGACAGCAAGGGAGCTGAGCAGTTACTAAAACGCGCAGCCAGTCACGCCTCATAACCCACCGCGCAGCCATAAGGCGCCGTCTTGGGTGTGGCGACTTTTCTTCCGGCCAGCAAATCGTCCAGCGCCGCGCGCACCAGGTTTTTTGACCGCAGCACCACCGCTTCATCGACGGTCGCTTTGCTGTCGATGGCGCCGGCATAGGCCACCAAGCCGGTGCCCGCGATCACAAACATGTGCGGCGTGGTTCTGGCGCCATAAGCCCGGCCCAGCTGACCGGTCGAGTCCATCAGCAACGCCGTCGGTGCGGCATTGCGCGTTTTATCAAAAGCCGCAGCCTTTTCACCCGGCAGAAAATCGGCCCGCGCGGGATTTGTTGACAACACCGAAAGCCACACAACGCCCTTGCCTGCGGCCCAGCGCTGCAGCTCCTGCATTTTGCCGCTGACGTACTGGGCCCGCACAAAGGGGCAAGACGGGCTGGTCCACTCCAGCACGACCGTCTTGCCCGCAAACTCGGCCAACGACCTCTTGCGGCCACTTGCATCTGCAACTTCAAAAGCCGGCGCTTTTTGCCCGACCACGGCTTGCGCAGCAACTGCCGAGTGCGCCACCCCTGTCCACCCCAAGGCGCCCGCCACCGCCAACAGGCTTTCACGCCGCCTCATGCCGCACCCCTGGCGCAAGCACAGGCAGCGCTTGAGGCGTCTTTGCTCACGCCCGTTGAACAGGCTGGCGCGTCGGCATCGGTTTGACAAGTGCCCCTGCGGCGGCGTACCAGCCACATACCCCCGGCAACCAGCGCCGCAGCAGCGACGCCCACAGCGATAACCAGCAGTTCACTTTGAAAATTAAAGTACCCTGGCTCAAACAAGGCCAGACCGGTGATAGACATTCCGGCCATCAGTGGAATCGCCAGCGGAATGGCGCAGCAAGCGGCGCAGGCGCCGACAACACCCAGCTTTGCCAGAACAGGTTTTTTCATAATCTTCCTTTGT
This sequence comes from Polaromonas sp., assembly GCF_030689685.1. GTDB lineage: Bacteria > Pseudomonadota > Gammaproteobacteria > Burkholderiales > Burkholderiaceae_C > Polaromonas. The sequence goes on from NZ_JAUYEY010000065.1 coordinate 24,138, forward strand.
ATAGAGACTCGGGGCGATTCTCTTACACTGCAATGTAAAACCTCAAGCAGCTTGAGATGCAAGGACTATCTGATGAAAAACCTACAAGCGGCAGGGCAATTGAGCATTGGTGCGTTGGCCGGACGCACCGGTTTGAATGTGTCTGCGATCAGGTACTACGAAGAAGTGGGCCTGATCCCCGCAGCAGCCCGCCGCCCCAGCGGCCACCGGGTTTACGGCCCCGAGGTGCAGGATGTGCTGACCCTCGTTCGCCACTGCCGGGACTTCGGCTTCTCGATTGACGAAACCCGCGCTTTGGTCTCGCTGTCATCCAACGAAAGCCGTGACTGCGTGGAAACACGCGAGATTGCCCAGACTCACCTCACCGCCATCCGCAACAAGCTCACCGAGCTGCAAAAGCTGGAGCGCAACCTGACGAAGTTTGTGCAAGCCTGCACCGACCAGTGCGTAGGCGGGCCGGCGCCAAAGTGCACCATCCTGAAGGATTTGAGCCAGGAGAACCCGGAACTGCTTAAGCCGACAGGCTGCTGCTGACAGCGGCCGACATCAAAAGCGCTCTGTTTTTGATAGCTGCTCGCGCACAGTAGGTAAGGGCTACAGGCCGATGTGGTATAAAAAAATTGCTCGACGGGCCGCAAAGATATTTTTGCCAAAAAATGTATCCGTAAAAGCCACAGTCGTTTCTGTGAAAGAAACAAGGTGTTTTATCCGCGCCCGTCATCGCTGACGGGCGAACCACCGGCGTTACTTGCAGAGCACTGCCATTTCGGGTTTCAATCCGCGCCCGTCATCGCTGACGGGCGATCCCGGGTCAAAGGGGACCTGGAGGCCCTGGGCTCGGAGTTTCAATCCGCACCCGTCATCGCTGACGGGCGAACCGCGTGGTGGCCTCGCACAAAGACATCTCCGGCGCTGTTTCAATCCGCACCCGTCATCGCTGACGGGCGAACCGAGCGCGTGGTGTTGTGGTTCGCCACTCAGATGGGGTTTCAATCCGCACCCGTCATCGCTGACGGGCGAACCGGCGCGGGCGAAGCCGCTGTGGCGGTGCTAGCCGCTGTTTCAATCCGCACCCGTCATCGCTGACGGGCGAACCCCTGCAGCATCAAGGGCCACAGCGTGATCGAGCGCGTTTCAATCCGCACCCGTCATCGCTGACGGGCGAACCGTTGAAGGCACACGCGAACAGCGCGAAGCACAGCGTTTCAATCCGCACCCGTCATCGCTGACGGGCGAACCAATGCAAGCCCGATAAATTGCCCGTACTGCGTTGAGTTTCAATCCGCACCCGTCATCGCTGACGGGCGAACCGCTACGGCGCGGAGCCCGTCGGGGCGATTTACCCCAGTTTCAATCCGCACCCGTCATCGCTGACGGGCGAACCACAAGTCGTCACCGACCTTGGCGTCAGCCATCTTGTTTCAATCCGCACCCGTCATCGCTGACGGGCGAACCATGAAATACACCGGGCGCGACATCGCGACGGTTGTTTCAATCCGCACCCGTCATCGCTGACGGGCGAACCCAGGCCACAGATGGCAATGACGCGCAAGAAAACGGTTTCAATCCGCACCCGTCATCGCTGACGGGCGAACCGTCTTGGCGGTCAGCACCACCGTTTCATTCACGCTCGTTTCAATCCGCACCCGTCATCGCTGACGGGCGAACCAATTGGCGGTGTGTGGATGGTGATGCTGCGGTCTTGTGTCAATCCGCACCCGTCATCGCTGACGGGCGAACCGCGATGACGCCGAGGTTGAGGTTGGAAATTGCGGTTTCAATCCGCACCCGTCATCGCTGACGGGCGAACCCCTTCACAACTCAGCAGGTCACCGCGCTCAAAAAGGTTTCAATCCGCACCCGTCATCGCTGACGGGCGAACCACGCCAGGCGCTGTTGTTGGCACGCCTGTACGGCCGTTTCAATCCGCACCCGTCATCGCTGACGGGCGAACCGATGTTGCCGCCGCGCAGGGAGACCGGCACAGTCGGGTTTCAATCCGCACCCGTCATCGCTGACGGGCGAACCGGTCTGACTTCGGCGCGGTCAGCGACCCGATTGCGTTTCAATCCGCACCCGTCATCGCTGACGGGCGAACCATCGACCACCAACGATCTGAATTTGCTTGCCGACTGGTTTCAATCCGCACCCGTCATCGCTGACGGGCGAACCGCCGTAGCTGCTGCGCACCATGTCGCTCTCGTTGACGTTTCAATCCGCACCCGTCAT
>NZ_JAUYEY010000085.1 GCF_030689685.1 Polaromonas sp.
ATCCATCGTTGTGGCTTGCGAGATCGCTATTTGCGCAATTTCGATCGTCTCATCATCCCCGGTAACTGGACGTGCCATGACTTTCTCCATCAAGTATGATGGAGGATATTATTGCACTAATGTTGTGGAAATGGAATCAGGATAGGCGAAGGTGTAAAATGCTATAAATTCAATAGCTACTCACGCCCACCAGTCAAAGGCTGGAGCACGAAAATGCTTATAAAACCCGCGACTGAACAGCAGTCGCCGCAGACTCAGCCTGCAGCCGCTGGTACTTCTGCCAGAGCGTTTCCCGGTTCTCGATAAAAGCGGGATTCAGGGGGATGCAGGCCACCGGACAGACTTGCACACACTGCGGCTCGTCAAAGTGCCCGACACATTCAGTGCAGCGCTGCGGGTCGATCTCGTAGATCTCAATGCCCATGTAGATGGCCTGGTTCGGGCACTCCGGCTCGCACACGTCGCAGTTGATGCACTCGTCGGTGATCAGCAGGGCCATGGTCAACCCCTTTTCTGCACCTGCTGCAAAGCGATGGCGACATGGGGACTGACCATCTGGGCCACATCACCGCCGAGCTTGCTGATCTCGCGTACCAGGGTGCTGCTGATGCATTGCAGGGGCGCGTCAGGCAGCAGGAAGACGGTTTCGACCTGGGGCCGCAGCTTGCGGTTCATGGCCGCCATCTGGGCCTCGTAGTCAAAGTCGGTGATGTTGCGGATGCCGCGCACCACGGCGACTGCCTGCTGGGCAGCGCAGAAATCCATGATCAGGCCGTCGAAAGGCAGCACGCTGACCTGGCCCATGCTGCGCGTTTCGGCCTGCACCTGCGCGATACGCTGGTCCAGGCTGAACAGCGTTTTTTTGTGGTGAGCTGCGGCTACACCGATGATGAGCTGGTCGAACAAGCTGGCAGCGCGGCGCACCACGTCTTCGTGACCGAGCGTGAAGGGATCGAAAGTGCCGGAATAAACCGCTATACGGGGGCTGGGGGAGCTTGTCGCCATGGGCCAATTATGCCCCGCCCCCTGCGCCGCCGCCCGTCCCTGCCGCTTGCAGGGCTACGCCGGCGCGCCGGTCCGGACCAACAAATGGAAATGCACGGCGCCGGCCTTGCCGCTGCGGTGGACTTTCAAGCCGTAAGCGGCCAGCGCCTCGTCATCCCAAGGTTTGGGCGCTTCCAGATAGACATAACCGGGCTTGGCCACCGCCTGGGATGCCGCCTTGAGCGCGCCTTCGAACAACGGCGAATCAAAGGGCGGATCGAGAAACACCAGTTGCTGGCTGGCCGGTGACTGACGCCTGAGCAGCGCGATGCCGTCGCCTCGTTCGACCTGGACCATGGTCGCCTGCAGCTTGAGCTGCAGCGCTTTCAGCCTGGCCACCAGGGCGGCGTCCTGCTCGCACAGCAGCACCCCGGCCGCGCCGCGTGACGCCGCCTCGAAACCCAGCGCGCCGGTGCCGGCAAACACGTCGATGCAGCGCCAGCCGGTAAGGTCCTGGCCCAACCAGTTGAAGACGGTTTCGCGCACGCGGTCCGGCGTAGGCCGCAGGCCGGGCTTGTCGGGCACTGGTAACTTGGTGCGTTTGTACTGGCCGCCGATGATGCGGATCTCACCGGGCGGTACCGGCTTGCGGGCCACGACCTTGCCGGATTTGGCGCGGACCGCCGGTTTACCGGCTGACGGCGCGGCCTTGGCAGGGGTGTACTTCATGGTGCGGCCCCCACAGTCACGGTCAGCATTTTTTCAGGCTGCAGCTTGCGTGCAAAAGCGGCCCTGATATCCGCCGCCCTGACCTTGGCAATCTGCGCGGTCCAGGTGTCCAGGTAATCGAGCGGCAGATCGTTCCAGGCGATGTTCGACAGGTTGCCCAGCAGTTTGCGGTTGCTGTCGATCAGCAGCGGAAAGCCGCCGATCAGGTTGTCCTTGGCGGCCTGGAGCTCGGCAGCGGTCGGGCCTTCGGCAACAAACTTCGCCAGCACCTGCCGCGCCACCTCAATCGCCTGCGCGGCCTGGTCGGGCCGGGTCTGCAGGCCCAGGGTGAACGCCCCGGCGTGCCGGCCCGGAGAAAATCCGCTGTAGACGCTGTAGCTCAGGCCGCGTTTCTCGCGCACCTCTTCGGTCAGGCGCGAGACAAAACCGCCGCCGCCCAATATGTAGTTGCCCACGGTGATGGCAAAAAAGTCCGGGTCGTTGCGCTTGAAGCCGGGCTGGCCCATCAGCACATGGGCTTGCGCCGAATCAAAGGGAATGCTCAGCAGTCGGGCCGCCTCCAGTGGCGCCACTTCAGCGACCGCCGCCGGTGGCTTGGCCAGGGCGCAGTCCAGCCCCGGCAGGCGTGACAGCAAGCCGGCCACCAGTGCATCGGCTTGCGGGCGCGTCACAGCGCCAACAATGCTGACGCGTGCGTTGCAGCGGGTGATGTTTGCGGTGTGAAAAGCCTGCATGTCGGCCACACTGATGCGCGCCAGGGTGCCCTCGGTCAGCTCATAACCGTAGGGATGGTTGCCATAAACAGCTTTGGAAAATTCGCGCGCCGCCACGCTGCCCGGCCGGGTGTAGGACTCCTTGAGCTGTGCCACCAGCCGCTGCCGGTCGCGTTGCCAGATGTCGGCGGGGAAAGACGGCTCGGCGATTTGCCGCGCCGCGAGCAGCACGGCCTGGTTCAGCAATTCAGGCTCCGTCAGGCTGCGCAGAGAAAAACTGAAACGGTCCATTCCCGCAGAAGCGCTGAAAAACGCTCCCAGGTCAGCCCAGGCTTCGCCCAGGGCATTTTCATCGAGGGCGCGATCAGCGCCGCGCGCCGCGACCCCCTTGGAAAGCAAGGCGGCCGTGGCACCCGCCAGGCCGGCCTGACCAGCCGGCACGCGTCGGCTGCCCGCATCGAAGTCAAGCTGCACGTCCACCATCGCAATGGCAGGGCTTTCGACCAGGTAGACCTTGGCGCCGCTGGCTTGCGTCCAGTGCTGCACAGGAATCGCCGCCATCGCAAAATTTTGATAAAAAAGGGCTGTAGCCCATAACAGGCAAGCGTGAGCAGCTCTACTTTTGATAGCAATTTTCACATGCGACCTTCAGACGTTGGGTGTTCTGGAAACGGGTCAAGGCATCAATGCCGGGGCACCACACCCGGCGTACGCGGCCGGCGGTTCGGGTCCGGCGGCTGCGGCAGCAAGGTGGCCATGGTCAGTTGATCGTCGCCGAAATAACGCGCGGCCACAGCTTGCACTTCCGCGCCGGCAATGGTGCGCAACTGATTGATCAGGCGGGTGTCGGCATCCAGCGGCAGGCCGTTGACCCAGTAAGAGCCGAGCTGGCGCGCCTGGTTAAAGACGGCGTCGAGTTTGTAGGTTTCGCTGGCGATCCATTGGGTTTTGACGCGCTTCAACTCCGCCTCGCTCACGCCATCGCGCGCCACCAGCGCGACCTGCAGACGCAGCGCATCGGCCACTTGCTGCGCCGTCTTGCCCTCGGCGGGAACGCCGTTCAGCGTAAAAATTTGCGGCCCCCGGCCGATCAGCCCATTAGACGCGCCGGCGCTGTCGGCCAGGCGATTGTCACCCTGGGTCAGGGCACGCGCCAGGCGCGCACCGCTGTAGCCATCGAGTACCGCCGACAACACCGTCAAGGCCAGCGCGTCGCGGTTGAAGCTGTCGCTGCCTTCCACCGCATCTGTCGCGCGCAGGCCGGGCACCTTGAAAGAAAGGCTCACATAAGCCTGACTGGCTGGCGCCTTGAAGTCCAGCCGGCGAAGGCCGGTCTGCGGTGGCTCCACCCGTGGCTTGCGCGGGGGCACCGGGCTGGCCGCGATGCCGCCGTAATATTTTTCGGCGAGCCGGCGTACCTGCGCCACCTCCACATCGCCGGCCACGACCACCGCCGCGTTGGCAGGCACATACCAGCGCCGATAGAAGGCGCGGGCGTCATCGGGCGTCATCGCATCCAGGTCGCTCATCCAGCCCACCACGGGCCGCCGGTAAGGCGAGGCCAGAAAGGTGAGGGCATTGGCGGTCTCGTACATCAGCGCGCGCGGCGAATCTTCGGTGCGCAGGCGGCGCTCTTCCTTGACCACTTCGAGCTCGCGTTTGAACTCGTCGTCCACCCACTGGTTGCGCGCAAAGCGGTCTGCCTCCAGGCGCATCACGTCTTCAAGTTTGTCCGAAGGAATCTGCTGGTGGTAGCCGGTGGCGTCGCGCGAGGTGAAGGCATTTTCACGGCCGCCCAGCGCCGCGACTCGGCGCGAGAACTCGCCGGGCTTGAGGTCAGGCGTGCCCTTGAACATCATGTGCTCGAGCACATGCGCCACACCCGTCGTGCCATCGACCTCGTCCATGGAGCCGACCCGCACCCAGAGCATGTGAGCCACGGTGGGGGCGCGCCTGTCGGTCTTGACAATCACGGTCAGGCCGTTGGCCAGCTGGAACTGCGTGACCGGAGCCGCCAGGGCGGTCTGGGAGCGAGCGCCAGGGGCAATAAAAGGGAGAAAAAGAAAAACAAGAAGGCACAGGACCAGCGGAAAACCAGCGCTGCGCGCTGACGCGGAAGATCGGATAAATAACCCCATGAAGTGCTGTCCCCTGTGTTTCATAGAATAGTGTGACTCCAAAGCCCTGCCAATGTTCAGTTTCTTCAAGAAAAAAAAGCCTGTTGACGCACCCGCTCCCGCAACGGTAGCGCCCTCACTGTCCCCCGTGCCGGCCACTGAAAGTCACGCGGCCGTCCTGCCTGCCGCCGCCCGCGCTAGCGGCGGACTGATAGGCAGTGCACTGGTCACACCCATCACCATCCCCCTGCCCGGCGCCGCGCCGGCTGTGCGTGAGCACTGGGTCAGCAAACTCAGGTCGGGCCTGAACAAGACCGGCGCCAGCATCTCGGGCGTTTTCACCGGGACCCAGATCGACGATGCGCTGTACGAGGATCTGGAATCTGCCCTGCTGATGGCCGATACCGGCACTGGCGCCACCAGCTACCTGCTCGATGAGGTCAAACGCCGCGTCAAGGACAGCGGCGTAACGCATCCGGTCGCCGTCAAGAACATACTGACCGAAGCGCTCACGCAGTTGCTCAAGCCGCTGGAGCAGGCGCTGGTGATCGGCGAATTCAAGCCCACGGTGATCTTGGTGGCCGGCGTCAACGGCGCGGGCAAAACCACCTCCATCGGCAAACTCACGCGGCACCTGGCCAACGAAGGCGCGTCGGTGCTGCTGGCGGCGGCCGACACCTTCCGCGCGGCGGCGCGCGAGCAGCTTGAGGTCTGGGCCGACCGCAACAGGGTCGAAATCGTCAGCCAGGAAGGCGGCGACCCGGCGGCCGTGAGTTTTGATGCGGTCAGCGCTGGCAAGGCGCGCGGCAAGGATGTGGTGCTGGTCGACACGGCAGGCCGGCTACCGACGCAGTTGCACCTGATGGAAGAGCTGCGCAAGATCAAGCGTGTGGTCAGCAAGGCGGATGGCACAGCACCTCACGAAGTGCTGCTGGTCATTGACGGCAACACCGGCCAGAACGCGCTGAGCCAGGTCAAGGCCTTTGACGACATTCTGCAACTGACCGGCCTGATCGTGACCAAGCTTGACGGTACGGCCAAGGGCGGGGTGCTGGCAGCGATTGCGCTGTGGGCACGCGAACGCCAGAAAGCGTCGCCGGGCTTGCGACCGGTGCCGGTGTATTTCATCGGTGTCGGCGAAAAACTCGAAGACCTCGAAACCTTCAACGCACGCGAGTTTTCGCAGGCCCTGCTGTCCTGAAGCTGCGCTTGTTCAGGCGGCGCCCAGCCTCAGCAACAGCACCCCGGCCACAACAAACGCGACGATAAATACCGTCTCGCCCAGCAGCAGGGCCACCGGTTTCCAGCCGAGCTTGAGCAGGTCTTCAAAACTGGTCTTGACACCGGCTGCGGCAATCGCCGTGACCAACATCCAGCGTGAGGCCTCTCCAGCGACACCGGCCATGTCGGGTGTGATGGTGCCCACGCTGGCCAGCATCACCAGCACGATGAAGGCCAACAAAAAGCCGGGGATCAGCGGCACCTCGGTCTCCGGCGTCCTGACGCCCGGGTGCTTGCGGTAAAGCACCGCGATCACCAGCACCACCGGCATCAGCAGCATCACGCGAAACAGCTTGACCAGCGTGGCGGTGTCGCCGGCCTGCGGGCCCAGCATCATGCCGGCGGCCACCACCTGGGCCACGTCATGGATGGAGCCGCCGAGCACGATGCCGGCCTGCGCCGGCGTCAAGCCAATGGCGTTCAGGCTGAACGGGTAGATCACCATGGCCACGGTGGACAACACCGTGACGCCGACCACGGCCAGCAACGTGAAACGCTCGTTCTCGCGGGTCTGCGGCAACACCGAGGACACCGCCAGCGCCGCCGATGCACCGCAGATGGCGACCGCGCTGCCGGTCAACACCCCTTCGTCGCGCGCGCAGCCGAGCCAGCGCGCCAGCAGCAGGCCAAACACCATCGTCAGCAGCACTGCCAGCACCATCAGCAGCGCCGTCTTCGGGCCCAACTCAGCGACCTGCGCAAACGTGATGCGCGCGCCCAACAAGGCAACGCCCACGCGCAGCACCGTGCGGCCGCAAAAGTTGATACCCATGACCACGCGCGCATCGCCGTTGAGAAAATGAAACGCCAGGCCGATCAGCAGCGCATACAGCAGTTGCGGGCCGCCGTAGTGTTCCGACACAAACGTGGCCGACAACGCGATCACCACACACACCAGCACGCCGGGAAAATGCAGGCCCAGCTGCGCGCGCCAGCGGCGCGGGAGTTCACGCAGGGCCAAACCCCGGCTCATGGCGATTTCGACAACATGCTGACGTAGTCGTGCGCCTGCGTGTTGATGGTTGAGACGCGGTATTCGACCGGCTTGTCGCCAAAGGTCAGTGCCAGCCGGTGTACCTCCATCACCGGTGCACCCACCGGCAGGCTCAGCACACGCGCCACCGACCGACCCGCTGCGACGGCGCGGGCACGCTCCTGCGCGCGCAGCACCGTGATGCCGAAATCGGTCTGGAACAAGGCGTAAATCGTGCTCGGCCGCTCAGAAAAGCGTTTTTCAGTGAGGTGGCGGAACATCGCTGCAGACAGGGTCAACTGGTCATGCAGCACCACACGCCCACGCAGCGCCAGTTTGTTTTCTATCCTGAACACGGCGTCACCGGGCTTGATGCGAAGGGCGCGCGCTTCGTCCTCGTCGGCCTGCTCACGCGCAAAGGCGATGCAGTCGATATCGGGAAAGGCCTGCTCGCGCGGCGTGTCGTCTTCCGGGTCCCAGCGCGGCTCCACATGAAAAAACTGGAACACGAAACGTGCGCGATTGTGCGGCGCCACAAAGGTCCCCTTGCCCTGACGCCGCACCAGCACATGTTCATGCACGAGTTCGTCAACCGCATGGCGCAGGGTGCCTATGCTGACCTGCAGCGCGAGCGCCAGTGTGGCTTCGCTGGGCAGCGGTTTTCCCGGACCGTAATGGCCGTCCTCGATGATTTTCTGCAGCTCGCGCTTGACCTGACGGTACAGAGGCAGCGACTCGTCCGTCGGGGATGTCTTGGGGGAAACCGTTTTGTTTTTGACCTGCACCGCACTATTGGAACATCGCGGACCGGCATCGTACAAGTCATTTATATGAGTTGATTGACAAGCTTTTGCGGGTGCCTAGACTGGCGGCTCGATTCAACTTCGGACCTCTGGAAAAACAATGATTCATTTTGTATTGCATGACGCCAAGGACACCGTGGCGGTGGTGGTCGTGGAAGGTGTGAAGTCCGGCATGGACATGACCGGCTGGATCATGGACGAAGACCGCATGATCCATGTCAAGGCGCAGCAGGACATTCCGATCGGCCACAAGGTGGCGCTCAAGGACATGGCCACGGGCGACACCGTCTGGAAATACGGCATCGACATGGGCAAGGTGGTGGCCGACATCCAGGCCGGTCAGCATGCCCATGTGCACAACATCAAAACCAAACGCTGGTAACCCCCCGAAGCGGCCTGCGGCCGCCTCCCCCCAGGGGGCATCGCCAGTGGCCTGGCAGAGCCAGATCCACGGCGATCGCTGAAAAATAATTCATCAAGGACCCATTCATGTCAGTCATCGATAAAAACACCACCTTCCTCGGCTACCGCCGCGAAAACGGCCGGGTCGGCGTGCGCAACCACGTGATCATTCTTCCACGGGACGATTTGTCCAACGCCGCCGCCGAGGCCGTGGCCCACAACATCAAGGGCGCGATGGCGATCCCGCACCCCTACGGTCGCCTGCAGTTCGGCGCCGATCTGGAGCTGCATTTCCGCACGCTGATTGGCGCCGGCTGCAACCCCAACGTTGCGGCCGTCGTGGTCATCGGCATCGAGGACAGCTGGACCAAAAAAGTGGTGGACGGCATTGCCACGACCGGCAAGCCGGTGGTCGGCTTCGGCATCGAAGGCCACGGCGACCACGAAACCATCATGCGTGCCTCCAGGGCGGCGCGTGAGTATGTGCAGTGGGCCAGCGAAAAGCAGCGCGAGGCCTGCCCGATCTCCGAACTCTGGGTCTCCACCAAGTGCGGCGAGTCGGACACCACCTCGGGCTGCGGCGCCAACCCGACCGTCGGCAACGCCTTCGACAAATTGCACCCGCTGGGCAACTACCTGTGTTTTGGCGAGACCTCGGAAATCACCGGCGGCGAAAAAATTGTGGCCGAGCGCTGCGCCACCGATGAAATTCGCGAGCAGTTCATGTTCATGTTCAACCGCTACCAGGCCATGATCGACCGCCACAAGACCAGCGACCTGTCGGACTCGCAACCGACCAAAGGCAACATCGCCGGCGGCCTGACCACCATCGAGGAAAAGGCGCTGGGCAACATCCAGAAGATCGGCAAAAACTGCACGGTGGACGGCGTCATTGACAAGGCCGAGATACCGACCCATCCGGGCCTGTGGTTCATGGACTCGTCGAGCGCCGCCGCCGAGATGGTGACGCTGTGCGCCGCCTCCGGCTACGCCGTGCACTTCTTCCCCACCGGTCAGGGCAATGTGATCGGCAACGCGATTGTTCCGGTGATCAAGATCTGCTCCAACCCGCGCACCGTGCGCCTGATGAGCGAACACATCGACGTGGACACCTCGGGCCTGCTGCAACGCGAGATCACGCTGGACCAGGCCGGCGACAAGCTGCTGGAGAGCATGCTGCGCACGGCCAATGGCCGCTTCACAGCGGCCGAAGCGCTGGGCCATCGGGAATTCGTGTTGACCCGCCTGTTCGAATCAGCCTGAACAAGCACCATGGCACGCATCGTCATCAGCGAGTTCATGGACGAACGCGCGGTCGCACAACTGGCGGCTGCGCATGAGGTGTTGTACGACCCGCTGCTGGTGGACGACATGCCGCGATTGATCACCGAAGCGCAAGGCGCCGATGTGCTGATCGTGCGCAACCGCACGCAGGTGCGCAACGCCCTGCTGTCGGCGCTGGACCGTTGCAAGGTCATTGGCCGGCTCGGCGTGGGTCTGGACAACATCGATGTGGCCAGCTATGAAGCCAGGGGCATACGTGTGATTCCGGCCAGCGGCGCCAACGCGCAAAGCGTGGCCGAATACGTGATGACCAGCGCCATGGTGCTGTTGCGCGGGATCTACGCTTCCACCGAAGTTGTGGCTGCGGGCCAGTGGCCGCGCCCGGCCCTGAGCGATGGGCGCGAGACCGCCGGCCAGACCCTGGGCATCATCGGTTTCGGCGCCATCGGCCAAACCACGGCCCGGCTGGCGCAGGCGCTCGGCATGAAAGTCATCGCCTTTGACGCCATGCTGGCTGCGGATGCGACTGTGTATGCACAAACCGGGGTGCGCTGCGTCAACCTGGACGCGCTGCTCGCCGCCGCCGATGTGGTGACGCTGCACGTGCCGCTGGTGGACACCACGCGTAGCCTGTTCAACGCCGCCCGCATCGCGACGATGAAACCAGGCGCCATCCTCATCAACACCTCGCGCGGCCATATCGTGGACCTGCCCGCAGTGGTCGCCGCGCTGCGCGCCGGACGACTCGGTGGCGCGGCCATTGACGTGTTTGACGTGGAACCGCTGCAGGCCAGCGATTGGCTGCAGGATTGCCCGCGCCTGCTGTTGACACCGCATGTCTCCGGCCTCAGTGTGGAGGCCAATGAGCGTGTCTCTTTCATGATTGCCGACAAAATTCTGGAGCACCTGCGCTGATGGCCCAACTGTCCCTCGAAGAAGCAGCGACACTGGCCCGGCGCGCCTTGCGCCATGCGGGCGCGAGCGAGGCCATGGCGGCCAGCACCGCGCTGGCGCTGGTCCGAGCCGAAGCCCAGGGCCTGGCCTCGCACGGCCTGGTCCGCGTGCCGCAGTACGCCACACATTTACGCAATGGCCGGGCCGACGGCAAGGCACAGGCGGTGATCACACGCCACAAGGGTGCGGCCCTGCTGGTCGATGCCAGACAGGGCCTGGCTTTCCCGGCTTGCGATCTGGCGGTGTCGACCGCCATCGACACCGCCCGCTCCCTGGGCGTGTGTTTCGCCGGTGTCACCAACAGCCACCACTGCGGCGTGCTGGTCGATCACCTGCGCGCGGTGGCCGATGCCGGCATGGTGGGCCTGGGCTTTGCCAACTCGCCGGCGGCCATGCCGGCGGCTGGCGGCAAACACCCGATTTTTGGCACCAACCCGGTGGCTGCGGTTTTTCCGCGCCGCAATACCGACGCCATGATGATCGACCTGTCACTCAGCGAAGTCGCGCGCGGCAAGCTGATGGTCGCGGCCAAAGAAGGTCGACCGATTCCGCTGGGCTGGGCACTGGACAGCCAGGGCCAGCCGACCACCAACGCGAAGGCCGGCCTGGCCGGCTCCATGCTGCCGCTGGGCGCCGTCAGCAGCCCCAAGGGTTCCATGCTGGCCCTGATCGTCGAGCTGCTGGTCACAGCGGTCATTGGTGCGCAGTTCGGCTTTGAAGCCTCCTCGTTTTTTGTCGATGAAGGCAATGCGCCGCGCCTCGGCCAGGCCTTTGTGGTGATCGACCCGGGCGCGCTGGCCGGCACTGATGTGTATTACGAACGCATGGAAACCCTGATCGCCGACATGCTGATCGACGACGGGGTGCGCCTGGCAGGCGCGCGCAGGACAGGCCTGGAACAACAGGCAAAGCAATCAGGGCTGACGATTCCGGATGCCCTGAAAAACCAGCTCGAGATGCTGGCGGCATAAGCCTGTGGGTGGTGGCGCTGCCCGCAGGGCGGCCCTGGCATAGACAGGCTTCAACCTTAAAAAGAAGGAAACAGACATGAAACGTAGAGACATCGTGGGCGCATCCGCCGCCGGAGCCCTGCTGGCTTCGGTGCCTGCCTGGAGCCAGGCGCAGGCCTTCCCCAAGCCCGGCGCCACCCTCAAATACATCGTGCCTTTTGCGCCGGGTGGCCTGACCGACATGATGGCCCGCACCGTGGCGCAAAAACTCAGCGAAGCCTGGAAGGTCTCGGTGATCGTGGAAAACAAGGCCGGCGGCAATGCGCAGATAGGCGCGGAACAGGTGGCGAAATCGGCACCCGACGGCAGCAGCCTGCTGGCGATCACGCTGACCCATGCAGCCAACGTCGCGCTGTTCCCGAACGCCGCCTACAGTTTCACCAAAGACCTGCGGCCGGTTGCGTTGCTGGCTGGCTCGCCGATGCTGGTGGTGGTGCCGACCGGCAGCCCGATCAAGGACTTCAGGGACCTGATTGCGGTGGCCAAGACAAAACAGCTCAATACCGGCTCCAGCGGCAACGGCACACCGCCGCACCTGACCATGGCCTTGTTCAACGACCTGAACAAAACGCAGATGACCCATGTGCCCTACAAGGGTGGCGCACCGTCCATGACCGACCTGATCGGCGGCCAGCTCGACGTCATCTTCTCGAATTTTCCGGAGTCGATGGCCCACGTCAAGGGCGGCAAGCTGCGCGCGCTGGCCATCTGCAGCCTGAGCCGCCACCCCATGGTGCCGGATGTGCCGACCGCCATGGAGTCGGGCATGCCCGGGCTCTTCGTGGAAAACTGGACCGGCGCGATGATCCAGGCCAAAACACCGGACGCCATCGTGGACCGCTACTCGCGCGAAATGATCAAGGCCATGTTCAGCGCCGATGTCGAGGAGCGCGCGCGGTTGCAGGGCTTCCGGGTCACGCGCAAGGGTGCGGATGAATTTGCGGTTTTCCTCAAAAGCGAGATTGATCGCTGGAGCCGCATCATCCGCATGGCAAAAATTACCGCGACCTGACCAGTCGCCAGGGCGTCAGGGGCAAGCGGCGACGGTAATTCCCCTGATGCCGTCATGCATCTGAATGCTTTAGAGTGGTTCCGTAGCCGGTCCCCTGTCCGGCGCTGGAGGCATCATGAACACCACCGTTTCTCCCGACTCCCACGGCCTGCGCCGCGTCGACCAATTGCTGGCGCATTACGAAGAAAGTCACCGCAACCCGACAAACGAAATCATCCACTTCATTGCCATCCCGCTCATCATGTTGAGCCTGGTCGGCATGCTGTTCGCTATCCATCCCTATGTCGCCTACGCGTTTATCGCGGCGAGCATGGTGTACTACATGCGCCTGTCGCTGGTGTTCCTGGTCACCATGGTGTTGTGGTCGCTGCTGAGTGTTGCGCTGCTGTTTGCCATGGGGCCGCTGGTGCTGGAGCTGTCCGTTGCGATTTTTATCGGCGCCTGGATACTGCAGTTCATCGGCCACAAGCTGGAAGGTAAAAAGCCCTCGTTTTTCGAGGACATCCAGTACCTGTGGGTCGGCCCGCTGTTTGTGCTGAGCAAACTTTTCACCCAGCTCGGCCTGCGCTGGTAACTTGAAATGCAACCATTGGACCGCATCTGAGTCAGACTGGCTTTAACGGAAATCCACACTTGCCCTCCTTCATCAGCAGCTTTCTGCGTTTTACCTTGCGTCTGGTCCTTTGGCTGTTTGCTGCGATTTTTGCCGTCAGCCTGCTGGCCGCGGCCCTGGTAGTGATGACCCTGGGTCTGCTCAAGGCCCTGATCACCGGCAAAAAGCCCCAGCCTATGGTGTTCGGGCGGTTCCAGAAGTTTTCTCCGGACGCTTTCTGGCCCGGCGCCAGCGCACGAGGCGCCGCCCCGGTGCGCGAGACCGACGTGGTCGATGTTGAAGTGCGCGAAATACGTGACGACAAACGTCTGCCCTGAGGCACTCGCCTCCGCCACCCTCCCTCTCCGTTCTCCGCTGCGTCTTCTTTCGAACATTTCGCCTGATTACGATGGGTGATATTTTTAATAGCTAATTTCGTATACGATATATCAAACTTCGCATCGAACACCATGCTGCCCTGGCTCACCGAAACCTCTGCCGACCGTTTCAACGATGTCCGTGACACCTCGCTGGCCAAACTGGTCAAGGGCGACATGTTGTCGTTGATCCTCAAGGGTGTGCTGGTGCCGGGCCAACGCATCAACGAGCCCGATGTCGCGGCTCGCCTGGGCGTCTCCCGCGTGCCGGTGCGCGAGGCACTGCGCGAGCTGGAAAGCTCCGGCCTGGTCGTCGCGCGCAAACATGCGGGCGTGTTTGTGCGCCAGTTGGATGCACCCGAAGTCCGCGACCTGTACCAAATGCGCAGTCTGCTCGACGGTTTTGCCGGGAGACAGGCAGCGCAATTGAGCGCTTCCCCGAAAACCGCATTGTTAAACGTGCTGGAAGATGCTGCACGCACCATGAAAGACGCTGCTGGGCGGCATGAGGTCCAGCGTTATTACGGCGAAAACCTGCGTTTCCATTGGGCGCTGATCAAAGCCACTGGCAACCAGACCCTGGCCGACAGCTACTGCGGCATCGTGCAGAAACTGCACCTGTCGCGCCTGAAAAACCTGTCGCACGATTACGGCATGCAGGCCTCGATTGCCGAACACCTGGAGATCGTCCAGGCCGTGCGTGACGGCGATCCGCAGCGCTGCGAAACCCTGATGGCGCACCATGTGAGTGACGCCTTCCAGCGCCTGGTCGATGCGGCGCCAGCACCCTGATTTTTTTAGCCCTTTCAAAAACACCCGGAGACAAGACATGAAACGACGCACACTTCTGCAAGCAGCCCCCGCGCTGCTGGGCCTGCCCGGCCTTTCCCGCGCGCAGGCGGCCTACCCATCCAAAGCCATCCGCTACATCGTGCCGGTATCGGCCGGCGGCGGTAGCGACATGGTGGGCCGAACCGTGACCGAACGCTGGGGCAATCTGCTGAAACAAAATTTTGTGGTGGACAACCAGGGCGGGGGCGGCGGTGTGATCGCCTGCCAGGCGGCAGCACGCGCCGCGCCTGACGGCTACACGCTGCTACAGGGTTATGTGGCGACCCATGGCACCAGCCCCGCCACCCGCAAGCTGCCCTACGATGCCATCAAGGATTTCACGCCGGTCGGCATGATTGGCGGCACGCCCAATGTGCTGGTCGTCAATGCCTCGCTGCCCGTGAGCAACATTCGGGAATTCATCGCCTATGTGCGTGCGAATCCCGGCAAGGTGAGCTACGGCTCTGCCGGACAGGGCTCTCTCACTCACCTGACGATGGAGCTGTTCAAACAGCAAATCAACTCTTTCATGGTGCACATTCCCTACCGCGGCATTGCGCCAGCGTTTACCGATTTGATCGGTAACCAGACCCAGGCCATGTTTCCCGGCCTGGCCGCCGCCGTGCCGCACATCCGCTCGGGCCGCGTGCGACCGCTGGCCGTGACCGGGCTGCAGCGCCACCCCCAGTTTAAGGATGTGCCGACGCTGGACGAGTCCGGCTTCAAGGGTTTTGACGCCCAGCAGTGGTACGGCGTGGTCGGCCCGGCCGGCATGCCGGCCCCCATCGTGAAACAGCTCAACGACACCTTGGCCACGGTGCTGCGCGCGCCCGACCTGCGCGAAAAACTTTCGGTCGAGGCGATCGAACCGCAGGTGATGACGCCGGAGCAGTTCGGCAACTTTATCAAGGCCGACATCGCGCGCTGGACCCAGCTCGCCCGCGCCCGCGGAATCCAGCTCGACAGCTAACATTTAAAAACAAAACAGGTCTCTAGCCCATATCCCACGGGCGTGAGCAGCTACTTTTTTAATAGCGTTTTTAAATCTCTAGCAGTCTGCCGAAAGAACCCATGGCCCGCAACACCCAGGTCGCCGCCGACCACAACGCCCCGCCCGTCACCCAGATCCTGGCCCAGCATGTCGCCACCCACCCCGGCTTCCGGGCAGGCGGCTGGAGCGCTGCCGTCGACCACGAGGCCCACCGCACCTTCATGAACTGGCTGGGCTGCGCCGTCGGCGCCGCGCAGCATGAAGCCGCAGACGCGGCGCTGGCCGCCGTCAGCATGCTGCAACCCGCCCCCCAGGCCAGCGTGCTGGGCCGCGCCGGCAAGGTGGACATGGCCAGCGCCGCCCTCATCAACGGCATCACCTCGCACACCTTTGACTTCGACGACACCCACCTGAAAACCATCATCCACCCGGCCGGCCCGGTCGCCTCGGCGGTGCTGGCGCTGGCCGAACACACAGGCGCCTCCGGCCGCGAACTGATCGACGCGCTGGTGCTGGGCATCGACATCTCCTGCCGCGTCGGCAACGCGATGTACCCCGAGCATTACGACCGTGGCTGGCACATCACCGGCTCCACCGGCACGCTGGGCGCAGCCGCCGCCTGCGCGCGCCTGCTCAAGCTCGATGTGCAGAAAACCGCGATGGCGCTGGGCATTGCCGCCTCGCAGCCAGTCGGCATGCGCGAGCAGTTCGGCACCATGACCAAACCCTTCCATCCCGGCGGCGCGGCGCGTGCCGGTCTGATGTCGGCGCTGATGGCGCAACACGGCTACACCGCCAGTCCAAAAGCGCTGGAGGCACCGCGGGGCATGATGCAGACGGTCTCGAGCAAGAACGACTGGAGCGAGATCACCGGTGAGCTGGGTGAGCGCTTTGAAATCTCCTTCAACAGCTACAAGCCTTTTGCCTGCGGCATCGTGATCCACCCGAGCATTGACGCCTGCGCGCAGTTGCGGGCCCAGGGGGTCACGCCGGGTCAGATCGAGCGCATCGAACTCAAGGTGCATTCGCTGGTGCTGGAACTGACCGGCAAAAAGGAGCCCGCCGACGGTCTGCAGGCCAAGTTCAGCGTCTACCACGGTTGCGCTGCCGGCCTGAGCTTTGGGCGCGCCGCCGAGGACGAGTTCTCCGACGAGATCGTCAATCGCGCCGACATGGTGGCGCTGCGCCGCAAGGTGGCGGCGACGGTGGACGACTCCATCGACGAAGCCAGCGCCGATGTGACCGCCGTATTGACCGACGGCCGGCGCGTGCATGTGTTTGTCGAACACGCCATCGGCTCGCTGCAAAACCCGATGACCGACACCATGCTGGAAGCCAAGTTCAGCGGCATGTCGGATGCGGTGATCGGTGCGGCAAAAACAGCCGACCTGATCAAGGCCTGCTGGGCCATTGGCACTGCAAAGGACGTGCGCGCGCTGACCGCGCTGGCGCGCCCATGAGCAAGCCCCGCAGCATCGTCGTCCTCGATGACAGCGAACGCGCGATACGGCGTCTGGGCGACTGGACACGCATCGATGCGCAGGCTGAGGTCACCGTGCATCACTCACCGCTTACAGGCGCGGCGTTGGTGGAGGCGCTTTGCGACGCCGAGGCGATTGTGCTGATGCGCGACCGCACACCCTTCACCGCCGAACTGCTGGCACAACTGCCGAAACTCCGCTACCTGGTGTTCACCGGCACGCGCAATACCAAGCTGGACCTGGCAGCGCTCGCCGCGCGCAACATCCCGGTCAGCCATACCGAGTTCGGTCCGTCCAAGGACAGCACCTGCGAGCTGACCTGGTCGCTGATCCTGGCGGCCACCAAACAACTGGCCAGCCACACCGCCCGCCTGAAGGCTGGCCCCTGGCGCAGCGAGCTGTCCGAGGCCCTGCCCGGCACACTCGCGGGCCAGCGCCTGGGCCTGATCGGGCTCGGTGAAATCGGCGGGCGCGTGGCCAGAGTCGGCAAGGCGCTCGGCATGGAAGTGGTGAGCTGGAGCCCGCGCATGACGGCTGAGCGCACCGCCGAACAAGGCGTGGCCTTTGTGCCGCTGGACGAACTGCTGGCGAGCTCACGTGTCGTCAGCCTGCACCTGGTGGTGGTGCCCACAACCCGGCAGTTGATCAACGCCGAGCGGCTTGCCCTGATGCAGCCCGGCAGCCTGCTGGTCAACACCTCGCGCTCGGAACTCATCGACACACCGGCTCTCGTCACCGCGCTGGCACAGGGCCGACCCGGTTTTGCGGCGCTCGACGTGTTCGACACCGAACCTCTGCCCATGGACGACCCGCTGCGCGGGCTGCCCAATGTGCTGCTGACGCCGCACCTGGGTTTTGTCACCGAAGCGGTGTTCCAGTGGTTTGCGAGCGGTGTGACCGAGTGCCTGCAGGCCTGGCTGGAGCAGCGACCCCTGATACGCCCGCTCAGAGCGTGAGAGGCCATCCAATGCGCCCGCGCCGGGGTGGGCCAAGGGTGCTGGGGTAGGCGCGACGCGCAGCCAAGGCTGGTGCCTTGGATGGCCTCTCACGCTCTCAGCCCTCGCTGAGCGCTGGGCGACGCAGCGGCGTTTTTGGACGCCGTATAGTCTGGCTGCTTTCCTACAGCGCTGGACTGAACCAAAGCGCACGCTGAGATACCAACAATCAATAACCAAGGGTTTACGCGTATAGCCTGACCCTATGCAAGTCATTGAACCTATTGTTTAGCACTCTCTCTAACAGAGTGCTAATATTTGACTTCAGAAAAGGAGTTTCGCCTCATGTCCTATGCGCTTTCCCCCAAAGTGACACCCGCCAGCACGGCCTTGGCGAGCGCCAATCCGTGGTCGCTGCTGCCGCCGCTGGGCAATCTGGACGCTTATATTTCGGCGGTCAACCGCCTGCCCATGCTCACCCTGGAGCAGGAGCAGGAGTTCGCGCGCAGCCTCAAAGACAACAACGATCTGGATGCAGCCGGTAAGTTGGTGCTCTCTCACCTGCGTCTGGTTGTATCCACCTCCCGCAAATACCTCGGTTATGGCCTGCCCCACGCCGACCTGATCCAGGAAGGCAACATCGGCCTGATGAAGGCGGTCAAACGCTTCGACCCCGACCAGGGCGTGCGCCTGGTCAGTTATGCGCTGCACTGGATCAAGGCCGAGATGCACGAGTACATCCTGAGAAACTGGCGCATGGTCAAGGTCGCGACCACCAAGGCCCAGCGCAAGCTGTTTTTCAATCTGCGTTCGATGAAGCAGGGTTTCAAGGACGACGCCGATGTGGCGACGCACCGCGACACGCTGACCGAAGGCCAGATCGACTCGATGGCGAAAACGCTCAACGTCAAGCGCGAGGAAGTCATCGAGATGGAACAGCGCATGTCCGGCCACGATGTGTTGCTGGACCCGAGCCCGAGCGACGACGGTGAAGAGGCGTTCGGGCCGATTGCCTACCTCTCGGACGCGACGCAGGAGCCGACCCAACTGATGGAGTCGCGCCAGCGTGATTACCTCGCCAGCGACGGCATTTCGACCGCGCTAAAAGGCCTGGACGACCGCTCACGCCGCATCGTTGAAGAACGCTGGCTCAAAGTTAACGACGACGGGTCCGGCGGTATGACGCTACACGACCTGGCCGCCGAGTACAAGGTCAGTGCGGAGCGTATCCGCCAGATCGAAGTGGCGGCGATGAAAAAAATGAAGAAGGTCCTGGCCGCCTACGCGTGATGGCCTGACACTTTGACCGGGGCCGCCTGCCAAAGGCCGACCCCAAGCCTGCATACGACCATCGTGTGCAGGCTTTTTTTTGCCTGCGGGAGGCCTAGTATCGTGACTTATAAATTACGATACATATCTATGTCCAAGCTTGACATCTGCGACCTGCCTGGTGAAAGTCCAGTCGATGGGGCGGTGTTCGCTGTTGCGGCGCTGTTGCCAAGCCTGGACGTTGCACTCGAGGGT
>NZ_JAUYEY010000090.1 GCF_030689685.1 Polaromonas sp.
GTTCTCAAACGGGTTCACTATTCGTTGGAAGTGATGCTGACGTGCGTGCGCTGGTATGTGGCCTACCCTTGAGTCTGCGTCACATTGAAGAGATCATGCAAGAGCGCGGGGTGTTTGTTGACCACGCCACGGTTCATCGAAACAATGCACATGATCCGCAAAGGGCCGCTGGACTGCTCAGGTGGCCAAACCATGTCCGCAGTCGATCAGCTCTACACCCTGGCGATCTGATCGCTGACCAACACCGCACTTCTCCGCAGCCTCGCTCCCTTATTGCGACAGAACCCGAAAAAAACGGGTTGACGTGGTGCCGCGACCCTGCACAATGAGACCATGGGGGTGCCGCCTTTCTCGGAGACCGACCAGCACCGGGCCGATTCATTTCCACACCATAAGGAGACACCATGAGCGAAGCAGACAACCCCTCTTTTGCCGGGTTCGGCAAGTTGGTCCCCGGCTTTGATTTTTTGCAGAACCTGGCCAAACAGGCGGCTGGCAGCGCCAGCCAGAGCATTCCGCAACTGCCCAACCTGGGCAACTGGGTGGCACCCACGCTCAATGTCGAGGAGCTTGACAAACGCATTGAGGAGCTCAAGGCGGTGCAGTTCTGGCTGGACCAGAATGCCATGGCGTTGAAGGCCACGATCCAGGCGCTGGAGGTGCAGAAGATGACGCTGGCCACACTCAGGGGCATGAACTTCAACATGGGTGATGTCGCCAATGCCTTCAAGCTCAAGGTGGCCGATACGGTGGCTGGCGGGGTGCAGAAGGCTGCCGACAAGGCCAGGACTTTTTCGGGTCTGGAAGTGCCGCCCACGAGTTATGACAAAGGCGGCAAGCCCGCGCCCAAAACCAGAGCCGCCAAAATGCCTGAGGCGGCCGCACCCGCCGGCGTGGTGGACCCGATGCAGTGGTGGGGCGCGCTGACGCAGCAGTTCCAGACCATCGCCACCGCGGCCATGCAGGATGCCGCCAAAAAAACCGCGATGAGCGCCACCAAAAACATGGCCACCGGCCTGGCCAAGGATGCGATGAAAACCGCGACCGGCATGGCCACGGGGCTGGCCAAAGGCATGGCTGATTCGGCCGGCAAGACCGTCGCCCAAGGCGCCCGTTCGGCCATGAACACGGCGCTGCGCAGCGCCCAGGCCTGGCCCACGCCGGCCGCTCCAAAGGGCGCCTCGCGTGCGAAGCCGGAAGTCAAGGCGCCGGCACGCAAGACGGCAGCCGGTAAAACCGCCCGAAAACCGGCGCGTTGATAGGCGCGCCATGATACGGTGAGGGCACCGCAAGCGGCAGCGTCGATCTTTTGATTTTTCGTCCAGGACCCCATGAAGCTTTTTCCCTACGGCCACGCCACCCATCCGCAATGGCGCATGGCGGCCGGTCTGGTGCTGGCCCAGTTGCGCGCCCACATGGGGCTGCCGGCCTATGCCAGCGCACCGACCCTGGGGCTGCTTTACATCACCGACCACTACGCTGGCCAGGCGCAAGACATCCTGGATTTTCTGAGCGGCGAATTGCCCGAGATCGTCGACTGGGCCGGCACCGTGGGTATAGGCATTGCGTCCAACAACGTCGAGTATTTCGACGAGCCCGCACTGGCCGTCATGCTGTGCGGCTTGCCGAGTGACCAGTACCGCGTTTTCTCCGGCATCTCGCCCTTGCCACCGGCCAGCGCCACCCATTTCAATGCGCATACCGCGCTGGTGCATGCCGATGCCAGCACGCCCGACGTGGCCGAACTGATTGACGAGATGGCCCAGCGCACCGGCAGCGCTTATGTTTTCGGCGGGCTGGCCTCCAGCCGCAGCGAGGTGGTTCAGTTTGCGCTCAGCGGCAACGGCAACGTCAAGGGCCATGGCGCTGCCGGCGGTGTATTCAGCGGCGGCCTGAGTGGTGTCGCTTTCGCACAAGGCGCGGCGCTGATGTCGCGTGTCACCCAGGGCTGCCAGCCCATCTCCGTCGAGCATGAGATCACCGCTTGCGACGGCAACGTGGTCACCGCCCTGGACGGGCAGAGCGCGCTCGACGTGATGCTGGCCGACCTGGGTGTATCGCTGGGGCAACCGCGAGACGCGCTTGAAAAGGTGCGCACGACGCTGGTCGGCTTGCGCAGTGTGGATGCCAGTCTGCAGGTCGGGCGCATCCATCGGCCAGGACAGTTTGGTGCCGATGTGGTGGTGCGTCACATCATTGGCCTCGACCCGGCGCGCAGCGGCATCGCGATTGCCGACATGCCGGCTGTCGGCATGAAGCTGGCTTTCTGCGAGCGCAACGTCGAGGCCGCGCGTGCCGACCTGGTGCGTGTCTGCGCCGAAATCCGCGAAGAGCTGGAGCCCGAAGAACTCACGCTGGAAGTTGCCAGTGCCCTGAGCGGCCTGCACGCCGACGCCGCGCCGCACCCGGCGCGCCGCATTGCCGGTGCGATTTATGTCAGTTGCTCGGGCCGCGGCGGTCCGCATTTCGGCGCACCCAGCGCCGAGCTGCAGATTGTGCGGCGCGCGCTGGGCGACGTGCCCTTGGTCGGTTTTTTTGCCGGCGGCGAGATTGCACGCCATCACCTCTACGGCTACACCGGCGTGCTGACGGTGTTTACCGCAGCGGCCGAATAGCTTTTTGAATTTTCGCGAGATCGTTTCATGAGCAAAGCTTTGCGTCTTTCCGAGAAATGGTTCCAGCGCGGCCTGTGGCTGGTGGCGCTGGTGTTTGCCGCTTTCCTGATCGGCCTGGGTGGCACCGTGGTGGGTGATCTGCCGCAGGTGGAAAGAACCCTGGGCCTCGATGACTTCATGGAGCAGCCCGCCGCGACGCAACTTCGCGACAGGCTCAAGGCTGACGAGCGCGCCGGGCGTGAGGCACAGGAAGCGCTGGAGCAGACCCGGCTCAGGCACCGAGTGGCCCAGGCCAATTCACGCACGGCCAGCGAAACCTTCAGCAACTGGCTGGCCACGCGGCGCGCCACCGAGCGGGCAGACCAAGACCCGGAGCTGGTCGAACGCACCCGCGCGCTCGACACGCTCAAGGCGGCCGAGCGGCAGGCGCTGGCGGCCCTGGAGGCGCAGCAGCAAAAGTCGCTGGACGCCAGCCAGGGCGCCAGCCGCACGCGCGACAAGCTGGGGGAGTTGGAGCGTGTTGCGCAAGACAAATTGCTAAGCGCGATACGTGCCCAGGAGTTGCGCGTGTTTTTATACCGCCTGGCACTGACCCTGCCGCTGCTGGTGGTGGCGGGATGGCTGTTTGTGAAAAAACGCAAAGGCACTTACTGGCCTTTTGTCTGGGGCTTCATCCTGTTTGCGCTGTTTGCATTTTTTGTTGAACTGGTGCCCTACCTGCCCAGCTACGGCGGTTATGTGCGTTACATCGTGGGCATTGTCATCACGGTGCTGGTGGGCCGGCAGGCCATTGTGTCGCTGAACCGCTACCTTGAAAAACAGAAACTGGCCGAGCAATTGCCTGACGCGCAACGCCGTGAAGAGCTCAGCTATGACACCGCACTCACGCGCCTGTCCAAAGGTGTTTGCCCGGGTTGTGAACGCGCGGTGGATCTGAAAAACACCGCGATTGATTTTTGCCCGCATTGCGGCATTGGCCTGTTTGACCATTGCGACGTTTGCAGTGCGCGCAAAAGTGCGTTTGCCAAGTTTTGTCATGCGTGTGGGGCCAGGGGAGATCGGGGCGCAGCCTCGCCGGAGATGCCCGTCGGCATGCCAGCTTCCGGCTAGCGCTCAAGCGGGCCGGGCGCTGCCGCGGGCCGTTAAACGGTTGCGATGGCGGCCTACTTCCGCTGCTACCTTCTACCTACATCGGCGCGCACTCGCTGCGACCAAAGTGGTCAAACCTAACTACACGGTTTGAACCATGAAAACACAACTACGCAACCAGCTGGCAGCCTTCTTCTTCTTCCTGCTTCCCGCCGCTACAGTCCTGCTTGCGGTTCCGGGTGTCGCCCTGGCTCAACCGGCCATGCCTGAGCTGCGATCACTCCAGGTCGGTGCCGATGAGGGTCTCAGCGCCGGATCGCAACTCGATTTCACGGTAGAGGGCACGCCGCGTGGTCAGGTCAGTCTTACTGTCCGGGGTATTCCGCGCACCATCGTGCTGAAAGAAACCGAACGCGGTGTCTATGAGGGCAGCTACACCGTCAGGCGCAAGGATCGCATTTCCGAGAACAGCCCCATCCGCGCGACGTTGCGGGTGCGTAACCGCAGTGCTGCGGCGAACTACAGTTTTCCTGTAGGTATTGCCAACGCTTCGGTGGCCACCCCGCCGCCTGCCCCGGTTGCCGCCGCTGTGGGCCTGAAAATTGACCGCTTCACGGTTGCTCCGGTCGACAAGATCGAACCGGGCGCGGAGTTGCGTTTTACGCTGAACGGAGCGCCCGGCGGTGTGGCCGAGGTGGACATTCCGGGTGTGATCAACAACCTCGCCTTGCGCGAAACCCGGCCCGGCGTTTACGAGGGGGCTTACACCATCCGCCGCCTGGACAACCTGTCGCCCTCGCAGCCCGTCGTTGCGACCTTGCGTCTTGGCGACAAGGCGGTCACCTCAACGCTGACCCAGCCCCTGATCACCGACGCCAAACCGCCGGTGGTCCGCAACATGGCTCCGCGCGACGGCGAATCCCTTCCGCGTGGCGCTTTTACCTCGGTCTCGGGTACCTTTGACGATGCGGGGGGTGTGGGCGTTGATCCGAAAAGCGTGCGCTTCATGCTGTCTGGCCGCAACGTGACCGCAGAAACGCAGATCACACCGCAGTTTTTCACTTACCGCGCTGACCTGGCGCCCGGCCGCTACACCGCAGACGTGACCGCCAAGGACATGGTCGGCAATGCGGTCCGCCAGACCTGGACTTTTGACGTTGTGGCGGCGGCTGCGGCGGCTGCCGCACCGACGACGGTGCCGCTGCAGATCACCAGCCACACCAACAACGCCACAGTGGAAGGCGGCCCTGTGGTGGTGCGCGGTCGCACAGCGCCGGGTGCGCTGGTTGATGTCAAGGTAGGCGCCGTCGGTGCGATTGCCGGCCTCTTCGGCCTGAACCAGAACGTGTTTGCGCAGCGCATCCAGGCCGATGCTGGCGGCAACTTCTCGTTCAGCTTTGCGCCCCAGTTCCCGATTCCGACCACGCGGTATGAAGTTTCGATGACCTCCAGCAAAGAAGGCATGACGCCGACCGAGTCACGCCTGGTGCTGTTCCAGAAATAAAAATAAGGTTGAGCAAGGCGGGGCGTAGTTGCCCTCTGTCTCCCTCGCCCTCTGGGAGAGGGGTGGGGTGAGGGCTCGCTTCTTTGCGGTTATCAGGTCTGGTCGGTCTGCTATCTTTTAAGCAGCAAAGTCATTATTGCGGTCGCCCGTAAAACGGATAACTCGGGTCGTTGTAGCCGTGGCTGGAGGCGTGGCCCGGCACCACCAGCGCGTTGACAAATACTTCGTCTTCGCCGTCCAGCACCAGATCGACCGCGCCATACAGGTCTTCAAGGTGTGACAGCAGGCGCGGCCCGGCAATCACCGAGCTGACCAGCGGGTTGGCCAGCACCCAGGCGGCTGCAAACTGCCCGGGCACCCAGCCTTTGGCATCGCAACGCAGCTTGATCTGCTGCGCAATCAGCAGCGACTCTTCGCGAAACTCGGTTTCCAGAATGCGCTTGTCGCCGCTGCCCGCGCGCGTGCCTTCAGCGGGCGGCTGGCCTGGCCGGTATTTGCCGGTCAGCACGCCGCGCGCCAGTGGGCTGTAAGACACCACGCCCAGGCCATAGTGGCCGCAGGCCGGAAGAATTTCGACCTCAGGGCCGCGATTGAGCAGGTTGTAATAAGGCTGGCAGACCACGGGTTGCGGCACGCCGGTGTTCTCGCAGATGCGCATGATTTCTGCAATGCGCCAACCGCGAAAATTCGATAACCCAAAGCTGCGGATTTTGCCGGCGCGAATCAGGTCACCAATGGCACGCACTGCCTCGTCGTAGTTTTCATCGGGGTAGTCGCGGTGCAGATACAGAATGTCCAGGTAATCGGTACCCAGCCGCTTCAAGATGGCGTCGGTCTGCGAGAGCAACCACTGCCGCGAATAGTGGCCGTGGTTGATACCCTCGCCCACCTTGTTGCCAAGCTTGCTGGCCAGCACCCAGTCGGGCCGCTGACCGGCCAGGATTTTGCCCAGCACGGCTTCGGACCGGCCTTCGTTGTACACATCGGCGGTGTCGATGAAGTTGATGCCCTGCGCTTTCGCAGAGGCAACGATGCGCGCCGCTTCATCGTCCGGCGTCTGCTGGCCGAACATCATGGTGCCCAGGCACAGGGCAGACACTTTCAGGTTGCTGTTTCCGAGGCGGCGGTATTGCATGGGGTTTCCCTTTCAGGGGGTTAGAAACAGTGTGATTTACGCAACCCAGTTTTGCACTTGCAAGCCTGGTACCCGGTCAAACTCGCGGGTGTTGTTGGTGACCAAAATCCAGCCCTCTGCCCGTGCGTGTGCCGCCAGCCACAGATCGTTGTTGCCAATGGTCTGCCCCTGCTTTTGCAGCGTGGCGCGGATTTGACCGTAATGTTCAGCCGCCGTTACAGGTAGCGCACAGACCTGAATGGCGCTTGCCAGTTGCTCAATGGTGGCCATTGCGCGGTCACGCGCCTGGCTTTTTTCTGCGCCAAAGCGCAGCTCGCCCAGCGTGACGGTGGACATGGTCAGCTCGTGCGAGGTATGCCGGTCAAAGCGCTCCCGCACTGCCTGCGGGTGACCCTTGGCGATATAAATGCAGATATTGGTGTCCAGCATGTGCCGGATGGGGGCGTTGGTGGCCATCAAAAAGTCTCGCGATCCTGGGGCGGCGCGTCATCCCGGCCTTGCGCCATGAAGTCAGACGGCATGCTGGCCAGCAAATCAAACACGACGGCGGCGCTGGTGGGCGCTTCGCGCAACACAATTTCGTCCCCGCGCCGAAAAATTTCGACCTGATCGACATTGAACCTGAATTCCTTGGGCAGGCGCACGGCTTGGCTGTTGCCGGACTGGAACACGCGAGCGTAAGTCATGGTTGTTTCTCAAAAAAAGTATATACGTCAAGTATATACCAATTGGATGCATGGGCCAACTCAAGACTGAGGTGAGCAACAACCTTGCAATTCGGGAGGTTCACTCCATGATTTGCAAGGTTAATTTGACAAATTAAACGCCGCGCTGCCGGTCCTGCCGGAACTGCAGCACAAAGGCGCCAAATTTTCCGGCATCCAGCGCATCGCGCACCTCCTGCATCAGGTTCAGGTAGTAGTGCAGGTTGTGGATGCTGCTGAGCATGGGGCCCAGCATTTCACCGCAGCGGTCCAGGTGGTGCATGTAGGCACGGCTGAAATTTTTGCAGGTGTAGCAGTTGCAGGTGGTGTCCACCGGCTGGTCTTCGGTCTTGTAGCGCGCGTTGCGGATTTTCAGATCGCCGAAGCGCGTGAACATATGGCCGTTGCGCGCGTTGCGGGTTGGCATCACGCAGTCGAACATATCGACCCCGGCGCCCACGCCTTCGACCAGGTCTTCCGGTGTGCCGACACCCATCAGGTAGCGCGGCTTGTGGGCCGGCAGGCGGTGCGGCGTGTGCGCCATGATGCGCAGCATCTCTTCTTTGGGTTCGCCCACACTGACGCCGCCAACTGCATAACCGGGCAGGTCCAGCTCAGCCAGCGCGTCGAGTGACTCCTGGCGCAGGTTTTCAAACATGCCGCCCTGCACAATGCCAAACAGCGCGTTCGGATTTGCAAGGTTCGTGAATTCGTCAACACAACGCTTGGCCCAGCGCAGACTCAGTTCCATCGAAATACGGGCCTCGGCTTCGGTCGTGATGTGGCCCTGGGTGTCGTAAGGCGTGCATTCATCGAACTGCATCACGATGTCGCTGTTCAAAATGGTCTGGATCTGCATCGAGATCTCGGGCGTCAGAAACAACTTGTCGCCGTTGACGGGCGAGGCAAACTTCACGCCCTCTTCGGAAATCTTGCGCATCGCACCGAGCGACCAGACCTGAAAGCCGCCACTGTCGGTGAGTATCGGTTTGTGCCAGCTTTCAAACTTGTGCAGGCCACCGAACTGCTGCATCACGTCCAGCCCGGGGCGCATCCACAGGTGAAAGGTGTTGCCCAGAATGATTTGCGCGCCCATGTCAATCAGTGACTGCGGCATCACACCTTTGACCGTGCCGTAGGTGCCCACCGGCATGAAGATGGGTGTTTGCACCACCCCGTGGTTCAGGGTCAATGTGCCGCGGCGGGCGTGGGTGGCGGCGTCTTTGGCTAAAACTTGAAATGTCAGCATGAAAGTCTTGAAGTTGCCGTGGATTGTATGGCGCTTGGTATTAAGTTATGCTTTACTTATTCGTTGCTTCAAGCGACTAGATTTTCTTTACTTTTAGATAGAGAGGACACCATGCACGCCGATGCAATTGTTTCCAGCAAAGGGCAAGTCACTCTGCCCGCCGCTATGCGCGCCCAACTAGGCATCACGCCCGGTTCACATATCCAGTTTGAAGTTCGCGGACGGGAACTGGTGATTAAACCCGAACTGCCCATGAGTGCGTACTACGGCATGCTCAAAGGCTATGACCTGGGCGACATCGAGCCTGAAAAAGAAGCGGATCGGACTTTTGAATGAACGTGGTTGATTCGTCTGGCTGGATCGAGTTTTTTCAGGCCGGTGCCAATGGGCCCGTGTTCAAACCCGTGATTGAGCAGCGCGAGCACCTGCTGGTGCCCACCATCGCCCTGTTTGAAGTGCATAAAGTTTTGAGCCGTAGCTTGCCGCTTGACCTGGTTGATCGTTGTTTGGACGTGATGCGTTTGGGCCGTGTGCTGGATTTCACTGATTCACGGGCCGTGGCAGCGTCCAAGGTGTCGCGGCAACACCGCCTGGCACTGGCAGATTCGGCCATGTACAGCATGGCGGTGGAGTATGGGGCCACTTTCTGGACTCAAGACAGCGACTATGACGGCCTGGACGGCGTCCGTTTTTTCACCAAGCCGCCGCGATTGCCCTGAACCGCCGTGTGGCGCTGCCGACGCGCGCCAAAAGCGCTAGCCGTCGGATGGCACGCCGGTGCTGGACAGTCCAGTTGAAAGACCGCAGTACTCAGCGGCAGATTTGATGCGCAGCGGTTTGCGCTGCAGCAGCATCGCGTCGCCGTAACTGAAAAAGCGGTAACGCTGCGCAATCGCGTGGCGGTACAGCGCCATGATGGGGTCGTATCCGGCAAAGGCGCTGACCAGCATCATCAGCGTGCTTTTGGGTAAATGGAAGTTGGTCAGCAGCAGGTCCACCATCTGAAAGTCAAAGCCCGGGGTGATGAAGATATTGGTGTCTTTGCACTCGGGGCCAAACTTTGCGGCCGACTCCAGTGCGCGCACGCTGGTGGTGCCGATGGCCACCACGCGGCCACCGCGCGCCTTGCACTCGCTGATCGCCTGTAGCGTCGCCGGCGGCACTTCAAAACGCTCGAAATGCATCACATGTTCGGCGATGTTTTCGGTTTTCACCGGCTGGAAGGTGCCCGCTCCGATGTGCAAGGTGACGCTGGCGCGCTGCACGCCGCGCGCCTCAAGTTGCGCAAGAACGGTCTCGTCGAAATGCAGCGCAGCGGTCGGCGCAGCGACTGCGCCGGGATTTTTTGCAAACACGGTCTGGTAGCGGCGCTCGTCGTCGGCCGAGTCGCTGTGCGTGATGTAGGGCGGCAGCGGCACATGGCCATGGCTTTGCATCAGCGCATACGGGTCGCTGCTGAGCGCAAAGCGGTACAGCGGGCCGTCCTCGTTCGGCCAGCGGCCCAGCAGCGTGGCCTTGAAGCCGCCGTCCATCTGCAAAACGGCGCCTGGCAGCGGCTTTTTGCTGACCTTCATGTGGGCGGCCACTTCATGGCCGGCATCCGGCGACGGGGACAACACCCGCTCGATCAGCAGCTCCAGCCTGCCGCCGCTGTTTTTTTGCCCGAACAGACGGGCCTTGACGACTTGGGTGTCGTTGAGCACCAGCAGGTCGCCTGGCTGCAGCAGGTCCGGCAGTTCCGTGAAACGCCGGTCCACCGGTGTGGCACTGCGGCCGTCCAACAGGCGCGAGGCGCTGCGCTCGGCGGTCGGGTGCTGGGCGATCAGTTCGTCGGGGAGTGTGAAATCAAAATCACTGAGGCTGAAATGTGTCTTCATGGAGGCACAATTGTCCCATGGCGTCTCGCTCTGACCCCCTTGGTTCTCCCAGAAAGGCGCCGCCGGCTGCGGCAGGCGCGGGCAGCGCGCCCGGGTCGGCGTCCAAATCGCAGCCGCAGAAAGCGCTCGAAAAACTCGGCCTGCGCCGCGACATTGATCTGGCGCTGCACCTGCCGCTGCGCTACGAGGACGAAACCCGCATCACCCGGCTGGCGGATGCGCGCGACGGCGACATGGTGCAGATCGAGGGCCAGGTGACGCACAGCGAGGTGACTTTTCGCCCGCGCCGCCAGTTGCGCGTGACGCTGGACGACGGCAGCGACACCTGTGTGCTGCGTTTCATCAACTTTTACCCTTCGCACCAAAAAACCCTGAGCGTGGGCGCGCGCGTGCGCGTGCGCGGCGAATTGCGCGGCGGTTTTGTGGGGCGCGAGATGGTGCACCCGGCTTTTCGCGCCGCTGGCGGCGAGCTGGCGACCGCGCTGACGCCCGTGTACCCCACGGTAGCCGGTCTGCCGCAGGCCTACCTGCGCAAGGCGGTGCTTAGCGGGCTGGCCCGGGCCGACCTGACGGAGACCCTGCCTGAGAAAATTTCAAGCAAAAACTTGCCTCAGCCCTTGTCCAGTATGCGTGAGGCGCTATCATTTTTGCACCAACCGACACCCGATGTGCTGCTGGCCACGCTGGAAGACCGCAGCCACCCGGCCTGGCAGCGGCTCAAAGCCGAGGAGCTTTTGGCCCAACAACTGTCGCAGCTACAGGCGCGCCGTGTGCGTGCCGCCATGCGGGCGCCGGCGCTGGCGGCGCCGCTGATGCGCGGCACGCAATGCACGCTGCACGATCAGTTGCTGGAGCGGCTGCCCTTTCGCCTGACGGCGGCGCAGCAGCGTGTCGGTGCCGAGATCGACGCTGACTTGAAGAAAAATCTGCCCATGCACCGGCTGCTGCAGGGCGACGTTGGGTCAGGCAAGACCGTGGTGGCTGCACTGGCCGCCGCGCGCTGCATGGATGCGGGCTGGCAGTGTGCGCTGATGGCGCCCACCGAAATCCTGGCCGAGCAGCACTTTCGCAAGCTGATCGGCTGGCTGGAGCCGCTGGGTATTCAGACCGCCTGGCTGACCGGCAGCCAGAAGGCGAAAGAGCGGCGCGAGGCACTGGCCATGATTGAAAGCGGCGCGGCCGGTCTGGTCGTCGGCACCCACGCGGTGATCCAGGACAAGGTGATTTTCAAAAACCTGGCGCTGGCCATCATCGACGAGCAGCACCGCTTCGGCGTGGCGCAGCGGCTGGCCCTGCGTAGCAAGATGACGCAGGGCGGGGAAGAACCGCATCTGCTGATGATGACCGCCACGCCGATCCCGCGTACCCTGGCCATGAGTTATTACGCCGATCTGGATGTTTCAACGATTGACGAGCTGCCGCCGGGACGCACACCCATCGTGACCAAAGTGGTCGCCGAAGCACGGCGCGACGAGGTGGTTGAGCGTATTCGCGGGCAAATCGCGCAGGGTCGGCAGGTCTATTGGGTCTGCCCGCTGATCGAAGAAAGCGAAGCCATCGACCTGACCAACGCGACGCAAACACACGAAGCCTTGACAGCAGCGCTGCCGGGCACGCAAGTCGGGCTTTTGCATTCGCGCATGCCGACGGCTGAAAAAAAGGCGGTGATGAGCCTGTTCACCAGCGGCCAACTTGGCGTGCTGGTCAGCACCACGGTGATCGAGGTCGGCGTTGACGTGTCCAACGCCTCACTGATGGTGATCGAACACGCCGAGCGTTTCGGGCTCAGCCAGTTGCATCAGTTGCGTGGCCGGGTCGGGCGCGGCGCGGCGGCGTCAGCCTGCGTCTTGCTCTATTCCACCGGCGAAGCCCCGCGCCTCGGTGAAACCGCGCGCGCCCGCCTCAAGGCCATGGCAGAGACGCAGGACGGCTTCGAGATCGCGCGGCGTGATCTGGAGATTCGCGGACCGGGTGAGTTTCTGGGAGCGCGGCAGTCGGGTGCGCCGCTGCTGCGCTTTGCCGACCTCGCGACGGATACTGCGCTGCTGGCTTGGGCGCGGTCGCTGGCGCCAGTCATGCTGGACAAACATGCCGAGCTCGCCCACCGGCATATCTTGCGGTGGCTGGGGGGGAAGGCTGAGTTTTTGAAGGCTTGAGTCGGTGATTCCACAGAACGCTGATTTGTCCGAGGCAACTCACAAACAGGAAGCGCTGTGTCAAATTACCTCTTGCAGGCCAGCTCCTTGCGGCCCAGTGATAGATGCGCGTCAGCATCCGGCGCTGCTACTATGCGGACATGAAGATTCTGATGCGGCTTTTCACCTATCTCCATGTACTGATCGCAGTTCTTTTCGCCTGCGCGTCTGTTTTAATTGTCGCAATAGCCGCACGGACCGGCTGGAATGCTGTTGCCATGGGCCTGGACAGCGCGGCCGCACAACTAATTATCGAAGCGATTGGGTTGATCGCTGTGGCCGCTGTCGCACTCCAGATTGCACAGACCATTGTGGAGGAAGAGGTTATCCGCGAAGTGAATGTCAGCGCTCCGACGCGCGTGCGCCGATATTTGTCGCGCTTCCTGGTGGTGATTGTGGTTGCGCTGGCGATAAAGGGGCTGGTCGCGACGTTCACAGTCCTGGACGATGATCCGTCGCAGGCCCTTTACGCGGCAAGCATCCTGATTTCCCTCAGTTTTTTGCTTGTAGGCTGGGGTGTGTTCATCCGGCTTAACCGGTTTGCCGAGGAGCTCGAACCTGAGGCAATGAAACAAGCCAAGCGCGAGGACCAAAAGCTGGCATAGGCGTAGGCATCGGAAGATGTCGCGTTCGGCTGGTTGCGGCTGCCGTTTCACTGTTCAGCGCGTTGCTGAAAACAAGGGTCTGTGCGGCAGTCCGGGGCGCCGCTGCTACGCTTTGCTGATCTTGCAACGGATGCGGAGTTGCTGGCTTGGGCGCGGGCGCTGGCGCCGGTGCTGCTGGACAAGCATGCCGAATTGGCGAACCGGCATATTTTCGGTGGCTGGGGGGGGGAGGGAGGCTGAGTTTTTGAAGGCTTGAGTTGTAATGGCTACTGTTCGAGAGAAAGATTCACCGTTTTGAGCTTGTCTCACGTGATTGCGATGCGAGGGGCTCATGAAAACCATCCCTTTTTTACACCCAGCATTTTGCGTAAATCTGGTTTAGAGTGAGCAAAAAACGAGAGCCTCATAACAATGAGATTGAACATGTCGAATTCTTGTTCGTCATTCAGAGGCACGCCAGCCTCTGTCGCCATACCTTTTATGTCTTGAATGGTGTCGCTGAATATGGCACTCAAGTCCGTCGTAAGGATATGTGGACCAAACCACTTCTGAGAGTAGGCCAGCGTATAAGCATCCACCTGCGGACGAAATTCGATTGGGAAGTGTTCGTACGTGCCCCGTATAGCTTGCAGCAGCGTGCTTTCATCCATTGATTTAATTTGTTTTTCAACCAACTTTGGCAGGGTTGTCCCACGATACTGTTGAGCGATTTCTTGAAGATTCATACTCTTCTTCCTTGATTGAGATACCAACGACTGAAAGAAACGTTAACTCACTTGGAGGGCGAGTCAACGGTCATTATTGCCGGACTATCTCGTCGACGGCTTGTTTGTTTCAGCCCTTGATATGTAACGATCAAGCCGGGTCTCGGCCCGGCAGCCGACTCACTTTCTCTTGCGTCGCCAAGAGAAAGTAAGCAAAGAGAAGGCTACCCCGCTGTCTGCGGAGTTTTGTGGTCAGAGTCCAAATTCGCCGCTAGCACTCTCCCGTTCAGACAATCGCGAGCCCA
This sequence comes from Polaromonas sp., assembly GCF_030689685.1. Classification (GTDB taxonomy): domain Bacteria; phylum Pseudomonadota; class Gammaproteobacteria; order Burkholderiales; family Burkholderiaceae_C; genus Polaromonas. The sequence goes on from NZ_JAUYEY010000090.1 coordinate 13,983, forward strand.
TTCCTTGTCTGCGCCAATTCAGACATCCATTCTCAGCAGCTATTGCACCAGGTGCTATAAGCGACTAAAATTTGCCAATGAAACGTGTCTTCAAAACCAAGACCTTTGACCGTTGGGCACGCAAGGTGGTGAGCGATCTACTGCTTTGCCAGGCCGCCAGCGAGATAGAGCGGGGTCTGTTTGAAGCGGATTTGGGTGGCGGGGTGTGCAAGAAGCGCGTGGCGGTGCCCGGACGGGGAAAAAGTGGATCGACCCGTACCCTGGTGGCCAAGAAGCACAAAGATGCCATTTTCTTTCTGGCCGGGCGTGAGAAGAGCCAGCCGGGGTCTGATTTTTCGGACAAGGAAGTGGATGCCACGAAAATCATCGCGTCTGGACTGCAGGCTGCAGACGCTCAAAAACTTGATGAACTGCTTGCGGCTGAAATTCTGAAGGAGATTTGTAATGGCAGATAAAAAACCAACTGAAAAGAACCGCGTTCTGGACGAGATGATGGAGATGGCGCAGGCACTGCAAGGGCACGCACTTATCTCCAAGCAAGACATGGCCAAAATGAAGCTCATCTGCCAGAGTCCACCCGAATACACCGCCGAAAAGGTCACGGCCATTCGAGTAGGAAGGGCAAAGGTCAGCCAATCGGTGCTGGCGTCCATCTTGAACGTGAGCGTTTCAGCCGTTCAAAAGTGGGAGTCACCGAGTTCAGGCAAACACCCCAGTGGCGCAGCGGCCAAACTGCTTCAGCTCATTGACAAAAAGGGCCTGGAATCCATCGTTGCTTGAGAAGCAGACAATCACCCCATGACGCTCACCGAACTCAAATACATCGTAGCCGTCGCCAGGGAAAAGCACTTCGGCAAAGGCGCAGAAGCCTGCCACGTCTCGCAGCCGACCCTGAGCGTGGCCATCAAGAAACTCGAAGAAGAACTGCAGGTCAAGCTGTTTGAGCGCAACGCCAACGAAATCACGGTGACGCCGCTGGGCGAAGAGATTGTGCGCCAGGCGCAAAGTGTGCTGGAGCAGGCCGAAAGCATCCGCGATATTGCCAAGCGCGGCAAAGACCCGCTGGCGGGCCCCTTGCGGCTGGGCATCATCTACACCATTGGTCCCTATCTGCTGCCCGATCTGGTGCGCCAGGTGATTGCGCAGACGCCGCAAATGCCGCTGATTTTGCAGGAAAACTTCACAGTGAAGCTGATCGATTCCCTGCGCACCGGGGAGATCGATTGCGCGATTCTGGCCGAGCCTTTTCCCGACGCCAATCTGGCGATTGCGCCGTTGTATGACGAGCCTTTCATGGCGGCCGTGCCCAGCACCCACCCGCTGGCGGCGCGCAACAACATCACCGCCGAAGAGCTGAAAAAAGAAACCATGCTGCTGCTGGGCAACGGCCACTGTTTTCGTGACCATGTGCTGGAGGTCTGCCCCGAGTTCGCGCGGTTTTCCAGCAACGCCGAGGGCATCAGCAAGAGTTTTGAGGGCTCGTCGCTGGAGACCATCAAACACATGGTGGCCGCCGGCATGGGGGTAACACTGGTGCCGCGTTTGAGTGTCCCCAAAGAGGCCTTTCTGCTTGCCGCAACGACCAAACCTGGGGTCAAGTCCAAGAGCAAATCAGCCCCGCAGTTGCCGTCCTATATCAAATACCTGCCGTTTGAAGGCTATGTGCCGACGCGCCGGGTGGTGCTGGCCTGGCGCCGCAGCTTCACGCGGTATGAAGCGATTGCCGCGCTGCGCAACGCGATTTACGCCTGTGAATTGCCTGGGGTGACACGACTGTCTTGAATGCGGGTGATTTTCACAAGGAGATCAAAGAGTTAAAGGAGGTAAAACAAAGAAAGAAAATATGCAAAAATCTTTTCTCACTCTTGATCTCCTGATCTCTTTGTGAAATTTCCCACTTAACTTTTTTGAGAAATCATGGCCAAAACTCCATCTAAGCCCACTATCAACATCGGCATCGGTGAAAAAGACCGCGCTGCGATTGCCCAGGGCTTGAGCCGCCTGCTGGCCGACACCTACACGCTGTACCTGACGACGCACAACTTTCACTGGAACGTGACCGGGCCGATGTTCAACACGCTGCACGCCATGTTCATGACGCAGTACACCGAGCTGTGGACGGCGGTGGACCCGGTGGCAGAACGCATCCGCTCGCTGGGGCACCCGGCGCCGGGATCGTACGCACAGTTCAGCAAGCTGGCCTCGGTACCCGATGCGCCGACGATGCCGCCCAAGGCGCTGGAGATGGTGCGCATTCTGGTGCAGGGCCATGAGGCGGTGGCGCGCACCGCGCGCAGCCTGTTTCCGGTGGCAGACAAGGCGGGCGACGAGCCGACTGCCGATTTGCTGACGCAGCGTCTGACGGTGCATGAGCAGACGGCGTGGATGCTGCGCTCTTTGCTGGAAGATTGAATTTCCGAACAGCCGCTACCATGGCGGTTTGAAAAACAAACTCACCCTCTACCTGCAACTGATCCGTTGGGACCGCCCGGCCGGCTGGCTGCTGTTGTTATGGCCCACGCTGTCGGCGCTGTGGGTGGCGGCGCACGGCTTCCCCGGTTGGCATCTGATCGCGGTTTTTACGCTGGGCACCATCCTCATGCGCAGCGCCGGTTGCTGCCTCAACGATGTGGCCGACCGCGACTTTGACCGCCACGTCAAACGCACGGCCCAACGGCCGGTGACGCGCGGCGCGGTTTCCGTCAAAGAGGCCTTGCTGCTGGGTGCGGTGCTGGCGCTGCTGGCCTTTGGCCTGGTGCTGACCACCAACATGGCTGCCACCTCCTGGTCTTTCGCGGCGCTGGCGATTGCGCTGATTTATCCCTATGCCAAGCGCTTTGTGTCCATGCCGCAGGCGGTGCTGGGCGTGGCCTTCAGCTTTGGCATTCCGATGGCTTTTGCCGCCGTGCAGTCGCGCGTGCCGACGCTGGCCTGGTTGCTGTTGCTGGGCAACCTGTTCTGGGTGATTGCCTATGACACCGAATATGCCATGGTGGACCGCGACGACGATCTGAAGATCGGCATGAAAACCTCGGCCATCACGCTGGGGCGTTTTGATGTGGCGGCGGTTTTGGCCAGCTACCTGATCTACCTGTCAATCTGGGCCTGGGCCCTTAAGGATATTGCGCAAGCAGCTATCTATTTCATAGCGATTGGCGTAGCCCTGGCGCAGGCGGTGTGGCATGGCTGGCTGATCCGCAAGCGGGAGCGCGATGGCTGCTTCAAGGCTTTTCGCCTGAACCACTGGCTGGGTTTCACGCTGTTTGCCGGCATTGCGCTGTCGTATGCGCTGGTGGGGCGTTGACGGAGTGTTTTCAAGTTGCTATTAAAAACATAGCTACTTGCGTAGGAGGCATAAGGGCTGCAGCCTATTTTTATATAAATTCTCAGGCTGAGCCGTATTCATCACCGAGTTCTGCGGCGCGCTGGTTTGCTGCCTGTATGGCTTGCATGAAATGCTGCTTGACGCCGGACTGCTCCATCGCTGTCAGGGCGGCATAGGTGGTGCCGCCTTTGGATGTCACACGTTCGCGCAGGGTTTCAGGCGGCTCGCTGGATGCTTTTGCCAGCGCTGAGGCGCCCACAAAAGTCTGCACCGCCAGCTGGTGCGCCTGCTCACGGCTCAGGCCCATGGCGCTGCCGGCCTGCACCATGGCTTCGAGGAAGTAAAAAACATAGGCCGGGCCCGAGCCCGACAGGGCGGTGACGGCGTCGAGTTGTGACTCCTGATCCAGCCACAGCAGCTCGCCGGTGGGCTGGATCACACGCTCAACCGCCAGCCGGTCTGCGGCGCTGACCGCCGCACGGGCGAAGAGGGCGGTCATGCCCTGGCCTACCAAAGCCGGGGTGTTGGGCATGGCGCGCACGATGCGCTGCGTGCCCAGCCACGCCGCCATGCTGCTTGATCGGATACCGGCCGCCACGCTCATGTGCAGGGCCTGGCGGGTGTAGCTACCAGCCTGCTGCGCGGCTTGCCGGAAAGTCTGCGGCTTGACGGCCCAGACCACCAGAGCGGCTGCAGCCAGGCCGGCACCGGGTGCCGCTTGCGCGGTGATGCCGAAGTCAGCCTCCAGCTTGCTGCGTTGTTCGGCCCAGGGTTCGACGATCTGGATCTGGCTGGCCGGCAGCCCTTGTTTCAACAGGCCGCCAATGATGGCGCTGGCCATGTTGCCGCCGCCTATGAAGGCGATATTGTCGGCAGAGGGACTGCTTGCGGGTACGGAAGTCATGCGTGTGCTCAATCAAAAAATTCAAAGGCCAGCCACTGCGTGATCTGGCGCGGACCGAAATTGTCGTCGCTGATGAAGTGCAGGCTGCGGTTGCCGTTGGCAAGCCGCGGGCCCCAGCACATGCCCTCGGTGTTGTCCAGGCGGTCCAGCCGGGGGCCGGGGCCTGCACCGGTAAAGGCTGAAAAGTCGGCGAGCAGCACCTTGGCCACCGGCTGGTGATTGCCGGGCTGCAGGGCGGGCAGGTTCAAGGTATCCGAGCCGCCCCGTGTGTCAATCAGGTACAGGCGCAGCGAGTTGGCGCTGTCAGGCCCATGCCCCGCCATGTAGGCGCGCTCCAGCACCAGCAGGCGGTGGGCATCGAGCATCAAAATTTCTGTCACGCCGTTGTCGGCATGGGTGGCGGGGGGCAGCGCTGCGCGCGGGATGGCGTCGGGTACGTAAGCGATTTGCCGCAGCACTTTGCCGCTGGCCAGATCAATTTCGGTGAAGCGGCAGGGCCCGCCCGGTGCCTGCACGCTGGGCAGGGGACCGTCCTGGCGCAAGGCGCCTTCCATGGCGACCCAGGCGCGGCTGCCATCCGGGCTCAGGGCCAGCCCCTCCAGTGTCAGATTGATGCGCGGCCCCTGGGTGAGCTGAAAGTCAAACATGGCTGGCAGGGAAAATTCGCGTACCAGCGAGCCGTCGGCGCGGCTTTCGCGCAGCGCCGGCGCGGCCCCTGTCAGGGCATGGCCCTCGCTGGTCCATAGCAAGGTCTGGCTGGAAGCGCGCCAGCGAATCGCCTCGGGGTCGGGCACCTGAATGCCCTGTAGCGCCGATGGATATGCGCTGCCGTCGGCCTGGCGCAGGGTGGTCACGGCTGTCAGTTCTGGCGCGCCCAGCCGGTTGGCTTGCAGAGCGATGCGCGCTGTGTAAAACCGCGCCGGGTTGAAGTGCGAGCCGTCGTCGCTGATCAGGTAATACAGGCCGCTCACGGGGTCGTAGTCAATGCCCGACAAGCCCCCCACGGTCGTGCCCTGAAACTGGAGCCGGTGCGGCAGGCGGGCCTCGCCGATCAGTCGCAGCCGGCTGAAGGCGGTCGTTGCAGAGGCATGAGCCGGCGGCGGGCGCGACCAGCCCGCAACCCCCAGCGCAGCCGCTGCGCCGCAAGCCAGCACTTGACGCCGGGTCAGTTCAGGGGAGATCGCTGGCGGGGCGGGGCAGGACATGGTGCGAGTCTAGCGTTCAAAACGGACCGCCCGGTGACAGGGCGCCGAAGGGAGCCGCCCCGGTTAGAGACAAACAGTTTGCCGCACCGCATGCTCCCACTGCGCCATCAGTTCCGTCGCGCGTGTCGCACTGAGCGTGGGCAGAAAGCGGCGCTCGGCGCGCCACATGGCAGAGAGTTCATCGGTGCTGGCATAAACGCCGCTGGACAGCCCGGCCAGATAGGCCGCGCCCAGCGCCGTGGTTTCGGTCACGGCGGGCCGCACCACAGGTATGCCCAGCAGGTCGGCCTGGAACTGCATCAGCAGATCATTGATGCAGGCGCCGCCGTCTACCCGCAGCTCGGCCACAGGGGCCGCGCCTGCGGCCACCGCGTCGCGGCTCATGGCCTGCAGCAGTGCCGCGCTCTGGTAGGCAATGCTTTCCAGCGCCGCCCGTGCAATGTGCGCCACGGTGGTGCCGCGTGTCAGCCCGGTGATAGTGCCGCGTGCATCGGGCTTCCAGTAAGGCGCGCCCAGGCCGGTGAAGGCCGGCACCATCATCACGCCGCCCGAATCCGGCACGCTTTGCGCCAGCGCCTGCACCTCGCTACTGCCCTTGATCGCATGCAGGCCGTCGCGCAGCCACTGCACCACGGCGCCGCCGACAAACACGCTGCCTTCAAACGCGTATTCGGTCTGCGGCGTGACTTGTGCCGCGCTGGTGGTGAGCAGGCCGTTGTGCGAGGTCTGGAATTTGTTGCCGGTGTGCATCAGCATGAAGCAGCCGGTGCCATAGGTATTTTTGGCCATGCCTTCCTTGAAGCAGGTCTGGCCGAAGAGCGCGCTTTGCTGGTCGCCGGCCACTCCGCCAATGGGTATGGCTGAACCCAGCAGCTCCGGCAGCACCTCGCCGTAGTGCGTGCTGGAGGGCATGACCCGGGGCATCAGGCTTTCGGGGATGTCCAGCAGCGCCAGCAGCTCCTGGTCCCAAGCGTTGGTGTGCACGTTGAACAGCATGGTGCGTGACGCATTGGTCACGTCGGTCGCATGCAGCTTGCCGCCGGTGAGCTGCCACATCAGCCAGCTGTCAATGGTGCCGAAAGCGAGTTCGCCGCGCGCTGCCTGCTGCCGGGCTTGTGGCAGGTTGTCCAGCAGCCACTTGAGTTTCGTGCCTGAAAAATAGGCATCGATCAGCAGGCCGGTTTTGGCCTGAATCATGGGCGCCTTGCCCGCCTCGCGCAGCTTGGCACAGGTGGCTTCGGCGCGGCGGTCCTGCCAGACGATGGCGTGGTGGATGGGCCGGCCGGTCTTGCGGTTCCAGACGACGGTGGTTTCGCGCTGGTTCGTGATGCCCAGCGCGCGGATGTCGCCGGCCTTGATCTTTGCTTTGGCCAGGGCTTCGCGCGCGGTCGCGAGCTGCGTGCGCCAGATCGCCATGGCGTCATGCTCGACCCAGCCCGGCTTGGGGTAAATCTGCGGCAGTTCCTGCTGCGCCAGCGCGACGATGTGGCCCTGCTCGTCAAAAACAATGCTGCGGGAACTGGAGGTGCCCTGGTCCAGGGCGAGCAGGTAGGTCATGGCGGTGGTCGCAAATGATTGAGGCAGCTTGGGCGGGTTGGGGCGCCCTCAGGCGCGGGCCACGTCGCAGCTTACCCCGGCTTCGGCCAGCAGCGCCGGAAACGGTTCAGGCGGCGGCTGGTCGGTGAACAGGCGGTCGATCTGCGAGAGCGTTGCCAGTTCGACCATCGCGGGACGGTTGAATTTGCTGCTGTCGGCGGCGAGCCAGACCTCGCGCGCATGGCCAATGATGGTTTGTGCCACTTTCACCTCGCGGTAGTCGAAATCGCGCAGCGAGCCATCGGCTTCAATGCCCGAAATTCCGATCAGCGCAATGTCGACGCGAAACTGCCGGATGAAGTCAACCGCCGCCTCGCCGACGATGCCCCGATCGCGGGCGCGCACCACGCCCCCGGTGACGATCACTTCGCAACTGGGGTTGCTGCTCAGGATGGCCGCGACATTGAGGTTGTTCGTGATGACCCGCAAACCCTTGTGCGCCAGCAGCGCCCGGGCGACGGCTTCGGTGGTCGTTCCTATATTGAGGATCAGCGAGCAGTTGTCGGGCACCTGGCTGGCGACGGTGCGCGCAATCCGGGCTTTGCCATCTGCGTTGAGGCTCTCGCGCTGCCGGTACGCAAGGTTTTCGATCGTTGAGCTCGGAACGCGCACGCCGCCGTGAAAACGCGCCAGCAGACCGGCCTCGGCGAGGCGCTGCACGTCGCGGCGCACCGTCTGCAGCGTAACTTCCAGGGTCTCGGCGAGTTGTTCGACAGTGACGGAGCCGCGCGTGCGGACCACATCGAGAAGTTTGAGTTGCCGGGGATTTGAATTCACGCGTCACTCTGTTCAGGAAAATAGTTCAACTGTATATCGAAACAAAAAGAAACAAATAAGGGAATATATCTATGTAAAACGCGCTAAAAGGAATAAAAATAGAAAAATTACGAACTCTGGCAGCCCAATCTTGCATGCACCTCCTCAGTTGATCCAGCGCCCCGCAGGCGCGCGGAAAGGCGCCTGATGCAGTTGCTGCTGGACGACGTCAGTAAAAAAGTCGGTGCCGAGACCTGGCTTTACGACATGACCCTGGCCCCGCGCACCGGCGAGGTCACGGTGCTGCTGGGTGCGACGCAGGCCGGCAAGACCAGCCTGATGCGCATCATGGCCGGTCTTGACATACCGAGTTCGGGCCGGGTGTGCGTGGACCGCGCCAATGTGACGGGTATGCCGGTGCGCGAGCGCAACGTCGCCATGGTCTACCAGCAGTTCATCAACTACCCGTCGCTCAGGGTGGCCGACAACATCGCGTCGCCGCTCAAGCTGCGGGGCGAAAAAAATGTCGACCAGCGGGTGCGCGAAATTGCGCAGCGCCTGCATATCGAGATGTTCCTGGACCGCTACCCCGCCGAGTTGTCGGGCGGCCAGCAGCAGCGAGTCGCGTTGGCGCGCGCTGGGATAGTCACGAAACCGTCAATATCACTGCCCAAACTGGCCGAATGTCTTCAATCCAACTCGTAGGTGTCACCAAGGATTGGGGTGGCACCAAAGCACTGGACGCTATCGACCTGACGATAGAGCCTGGCACCTTCTGTGTTTTGCTGGGACCCTCAGGCTGCGGCAAGTCCACCACGCTACGCATCATTGCAGGGCTTGAGTCTCCCAGCAGCGGCCAGGTTTTCGTGGATGGCAAAGAGGTGACGCACCAGCCACCCGCCCTGCGCGGTCTTGCGATGGTGTTTCAAAATTACGCCCTGTTCCCGCACTTGAATGTGGCAGGCAACATCACTTTCGGTTTGTCCGTGCGCCGGGTCAATGCCACTGAGACGGCGAGACGCCTGCAGGCAACCGCTGAGCTGCTGGGCCTGGAAAAACTACTGGATCGCAAGCCGTCCCAATTGTCGGGCGGACAACAACAACGCGTCGCACTGGGCCGGGCCTTGGTGGCACAGACCAAGATCTGCCTGATGGACGAGCCCCTGTCCAATCTGGATGCCCGATTACGACAGGACATGCGCCACGAGTTGCGTGACCTTCAGCAGCGCCTCGGCTTGACCGTGGTGTATGTCACACACGACCAGACCGAAGCCATGAGCATGGCCGACCAGGTGGTGCTGCTCAACAATGGGCGCATCGAGCAATCGGCCGCGCCGCGTACCCTTTATTCCAGACCCGCCACCACATTTGCCGCGCGGTTCATCGGGACACCGTCCATGAACCTGCTGCGTCTGGAGAACGGCCACATCGCGGGCAGCCGGGTTGCGGTAGACCACGCTGGCGATTTCCTCGGCATTCGGCCTGAATCTGTCTCACTGGACGGGCAGGTACCCGCCACGGTGCGAAGCCTTGAATATCTGGGCGCCGACCTTGTTTTACGGTGTGCCGTGGGGTCCGAGCTGATCACAGTGCGTGCCGATGGCAAGTCTGACATGGCTGCGGGTGCGCAAGTCACTCTGCAGTGGCAGGAATCGACCGCTCACTATTTCGACGCACAGGGAAACCGTATTTCTTAAACCTTTTAACTGGAGAAAACCACCATGAAGCAAAAGACTTTTCTGAAATCTGCCGCGTTCAACCTGCTAGCAACCAGCGCACTGTTGACAGGTACCTTGGGGATGCCTACGTATGCGCAGGCACCTGTCGAAGTGCAGTTCTTCTACCCATTGGCAGTCGGCGGGCCGATTACTAAAGTCGTCGAGGGGCTGGTGGCCAGCTTTACCAAGGAAAACCCCGGCATCAAGATCACGCCGATCTACGCCGGCACCTACCAGGACACCATTGTCAAGGCCCTGACGGCGCACAAGGCGGGCAACCCGCCGGCGACTTCAGTGCTGCTGTCCACTGACATGTTCACCCTGATTGATGACGACGCGATCATACCGATTGACAATTTCATCAAGACCGCTGACGACAAGGTTTGGTTGAATGGCTTCTACAAGGCCTTCATGCTCAACAGCCAGGTCGGCGGAAAGACCTGGGGCGCGCCATTCATGCGCTCTACCATAGTGATGTTCTACAACAAGGACATGTTCAAGGAAGCCGGGCTCAACCCCAACAATCCGCCGGCGACCTGGGCCGAAATGCTCGACGCCGCAAAAAAGCTGACCAGGAAAGACGCCAGCGGCAAAGTCACGCAGTGGGGCGTGCAAATTCCCTCTTCGGGCTTCCCGTACTGGCTGTTCCAGGGGCTGGTGATTCCGAACGATGCGGTACTGGCCAACGTAGCTGGCAACGCGGTGAAGTTTGACGATCCCAAGGTCATTGAGGCCCTGCAATACTGGGTCGACCTGGCCAAGCAGGGTGTCCACCCCCCCGGCATTGTGGAATGGGGCACCACGCCAAGAGACTTTCTTGAGAAGAAGGTCGCCATGATGTGGACCAGTACCGGCAACCTAACCAACGTCAGAAGTAACGCCAAATTTGATTTCGGGGTCGCCATGCTGCCGGCCAACAAACGCAGAGGCTCGCCCACGGGTGGTGGCAACTTCTACATCTTCAAGAAGTCGAGCCCGGCCGAGCAGGAAGCAGCGTTCAAGTTCATCAAGTGGGTTACCCAACCCGAACGTGCCGCGTTGTGGAGCATGGAGACCGGGTTTGTTGCCGTCACACCCGCTGCCTACGACACCGATGCGCTGCGCAAATTTGGCCGGGACTTCCCACCTGCACTGGTGGCGCGTGACCAGTTGCAGTTTGCGCTGGCCGAGTTCTCCACCCACGACAACCAGCGCGTCACCAAAGTCCTGAATGACAACCTGCAGGCCGCACTGACCGGTACCAAAACGCCAACCCAGGCGATGCAGGACGCCCAGAAGGAGGCTGATCGTCTGTTGCGGAGCTATAAATAATATAGCGCACTGCGAACAATCGACGCGGGCTAACCGGTCGATTGTGACTGTGTTTTATGACCTCCAAACCGTTCGACACCACGGCGCTTCACGCCTACTTGCTGCTGCTGCCAGCTTTTGTGCTGCTGGTGGCGTTTACGCATTACCCGGCCGTCGCCGCCCTGATCGACAGTTTTTTCTCCACTCCCAAGGGCGGTCGGCCTAGTGTATGGGTGGGGGTGGAAAACTACGAAGTGATGGTCAACGACCCGGTGTTCTGGAAGGCGGCCACCAACAACCTGTGGTTTGCACTGGCCACCATCCCTTTGTCCATCGGGTTGGCACTGACCATGGCTCTCTGGGTCAACGAACGCATGACCGGTCGCGGCTTTCTGCGCATGGCTTACTTCACACCCACGGTGCTGCCCATGGTTGCAGTGGCCAACATCTGGCTATTTTTCTACACGCCGGGCTATGGCCTGCTGGAGCAAATCACCGGTCTGTTCGGCTTGCCCTCACACAACTGGCTCGGTGACCAGCGCACCGCACTGGGCGCCATCACACTCGTGACGGTCTGGAAGGAAGCCGGGTTTTTCATGATCTTCTACCTAGCCGCACTGCAAAGCCTGAACCCGAATCTGCGGGAAGCGGCAGCCATTGAAGGTGCCTCCCGCTGGTATTTCTTTCGCCGCGTGCAATGGCCGCTGTTGATGCCCACCACCCTGTTCGTCATGGTCAACGCCGTCATCAACGCCGTGCGCATGGTGGACCATGTGGTAGTGATGACGCGCGGCGGCCCCGACAACGCATCCACGCTTTTACTCTACCACCTATATGAAGTAGGGTTCAAGTTCTGGGACACCGCCTACGCCGCGGCGCTCACGGTGGTGTTGCTGGCGGTTTTGGCGTCGGTGGCGCTTTTTCAATTCTTCGTGCTCGACCGCAAGGTCCATTACCAATGAAAGCGGCGCCATTACCGTCACGCCTCGTCTACAACGCCCCCGGCTTGATCGACACCGTGGCCGCCTGGCTGCTGGCCCTGCTGTGGATACTGCCACTGATTTATGCGATCTGGACCGCGTTTCACCCCTCCGAATATGCCACCCGGTTCGAGTTGCTGGCGCCTCTTACCCTGGATAACTTTGCGCGCGCCTGGGATGCTGCGCCCTTCGCGCGCTACTTTCTCAACACCATCATGCTGGTGAGCATGATCTTGTGCTGCCAGTTGGTGCTCTGCACTTTGGCGGCCTACGCCTTTGCCCGGTACGAATTTGCGGGCAAGAATCTGTTGTTTGCGCTGGTGCTGGTGCAGCTCATGATCGTGCCGGACATCCTGCTGGTAGAAAACTACAAGACCATGGCCCACCTCGGCCTGGTCGACACCCTGTTGGCGATTGGCCTGCCCTACTTCGCATCGGCGTTTGCCATTTTCCTGCTGCGCCAAACCTTCCTGGGTATTCCAAAGGAGCTGGATGACGCCGCGCGCGTGGAAGGCGCCAGCGCGCTGCAAATTCTCTGGCGCATCTACGTGCCCCTCGCCAAGCCCGTCTATACCGCTTTTGCCTTGGTGTCCGTGAGCTTTCACTGGAACAACTTTCTGTGGCCGCTCATCATCACCAACAGCGTGAGCGCGCGGCCCCTGACCGTTGGCCTGCAGGTCTTTTCATCCGGCGACCAGGGGGTTGACTGGTCCATCATCACCGCCGCCACCCTGATGACATCAGCGCCGCTTCTGATTGGTTTCCTGCTCTTTCAACGCCAATTTGTGCAAAGCTTCATGCGGGCGGGTATCAAGTAAGGTCTATTCAATGAAACTGATCACCTGGAACGTGCAGTGGTTCTGCGGGCTCGATGATGTTGTCAGCGTGGAGCGCATTGTGGGCGAGGTACGCGCCATGGCCGACTTTGATGTGCTTTGTCTACAGGAAGTTGCCGTCAACTACCCGCAACTTACCGGCAATGCTGGATTCGACCAAGTGGCGCGTCTGCGCGAACTGCTTCCGGATTTCGAGGTGTTTTTCGGCGCCGCAGTGAATGAGCTGGGACGTAACGGGCAGCGTCAGCAATTCGGCAATCTGGTGGCTACCCGCCTGCCCGTGGCCCAGGTTCAGTATTACCCGCTGCCTTACCCGGCAGACGGCGGCGTGCGCTCCATGCCGCGCATGTGCACCTGCCTCACCGTGTTGACGCAGATGAGGCCCCTGCGCGTCATGACGACGCACCTTGAGTTCTATTCCACCCGTCAACGCCTGGCCCAGGCACAGTCACTGGTTGATATTCATGCCCAGGCCTGTAGTCAGGCTGCGCATCCGCCGCTGATTGATGAAACCGGCGCGCCGTTCCAGCGCAAAGTGCACACCCAAAGTGCTGTACTTTGTGGGGACTTCAACTTTGAAACCTCCGATACGGAGTACGCCCGCATTCAGGTGGAGGCAACGCCAGGCACAACCCGTTTGACAGACGCGTGGCGCCTGGTCCATGGCAACACGCCACACGCCCCGACGTTCCGCCTGGTTGACCGGCGCTACGGGCCAGAGCCCATTTGCTGCGACTTCGTATTTGTAAGCGATGACTTGAAATCACGCGTCACAGGTATTGATGTCAATACGCAAACACGCGCGTCCGACCATCAACCGGTTCTGCTTGAATTGGACTGACCGGACACCACGTGCGCCATCTCCAGCGTCTTGTTCGAGTAGCCCCATTCGTTGCCTACCAGCTCACCCGCTTCACGAATATGCTGTCCAGCGCGTACAGGCGAGACCGACGTCTATGAAGCATTTGTTGAATCTACTGGCAGCCATTGCGCTGCTGGTCTGGGGCACCCACCTGGTACGTACCGGCATTCTTCGGGTGTTCGGAGGCAATTTGCGCCACGTGTTGTCGCGCAGCATCAGCAACCGCTACACCGCCGCCATCTCGGGCCTTGGCGTTACGGCGCTGGTGCAGTCAAGCACCGCCACGGCACTCATCATCTCGTCTTTTGTCGGCCAGGGCCTGGTGACGCTACCGCTGGCGCTGGCGGTCATGCTGGGAGCTGACATCGGCACCAGCCTGATGGTGGTGGTCTTTTCGTTTGACCTGTCATGGCTCTCCCCGCTCTTCATTTTTGTCGGCGTGGTGCTGTTCATTTCTCGCCAGGACACCAACGTGGGCCGCTTCGGTCGCATCCTGATCGGTCTGGGCCTGATGCTGCTGGCGCTGCGGCTAGTGACGGACTCGACGGCAGTGCTGACTTCGAACGCGGCCGTGAAGGCCTTGCTGGGAACGCTCAGCAGTGACCTGCTGCTGGAAATCACGGCCGGTGCCGTGCTGGCTGTGGTGGCTTACTCCAGCCTGGTCATCGTGCTGCTGACAGCCACGCTAGCGGCATATGGCGTGATTCCGCTGGATGTGGCGCTGGGGCTGGTGCTGGGCGCCAATCTGGGCAGCGGCTTGCTGACGGTTCTGACCACTGCCCGTTCGGCTGTCGAAGTTCGTCAGGTTCCGCTGGGCAACCTGATGTTTAAAATTCTCGGCGTCGCCATCGTCGCGCCGCTGCTGGGGCCGTGGCTGCGGCATGTGCGGCCTTACCTCGGCGACCCCGCCACCATGGTGGTGCTTTTTCACCTGGCCTTCAACACGCTGGTGGCCGCGGTATTTATCGGTCTGACCCAGGTGATTGCCCGCTGGGTTGAAAAATGGCTGCCTCGGCCCGACAAGACCACGGTCAACGGTCGCTCGCATCACCTGGATACGTCAGCGCTGGCCACGCCCTCGCTGGCCATCTCTTGCGCCGCTCGCGAAGCGCTGCACCAGGCTGACGTGGTTGAGACCATGCTGCGCGGGCTTCTTGAAGTCATCAAGCGAGGCGATATCAGGCTGGCCGAAGAGCTGCGCAAGATGGACGATACGGTGGATGCGCTCTATTCAGCCATCAAGTATTACCTGACCAAGATTTCGCGCGAAGCGCTGGCAGAGGACGAAAGCCGACGCTGGACTGACATCATCAGCTTCACGATCAACATGGAGCAGATCGGCGACATCATTGAGCGCGTGCTGATCGACATCGAGGACAAGAAGATCAAGCCGGGCCGGCGTTTTTCCGAGGCGGGCATGGCTGAAATTTGTGAGCTGCACGACCGCCTGCTTGACAACCTGCGGCTAGGCATGAGCGTGTTTTTGAGCGGCAACGTACGCGACGCCCAAAAGCTGCTGGAGGAAAAAGCCCGTTTTCGCGATCTCGAGCACGCCTACACCACCTCCCATCTGGCACGCCTGTCGGACAACACCATGCAGAGCATCGAAACCAGCTCACTGCACATTGACCTGATCAGCGATCTCAAGCGCATCAACTCCCACATCTGCTCAATCGCCTATCCGATTCTTGACTCTGCCGGCGCGCTTGCGCCGAACCGCTTGCGCCAGTCAGCCTCCTTGCCCGACAAGGTGTGAGGCGCCGGCTTTCCGTGGAGACGAACAATGGAGCGCATGACTTTTGAATCCCCGCCGTTGCCGACGCGACGCGCAGACCTTTTAGAGCGCCTCAAAGCGCCCCATACCTACGACCTTGCGATCATCGGCGGCGGGGCTACTGGCCTCGGCGTGGCGCTCGATGCGGCAGCACGCGGGTTTTCTGTCGTTCTGGTCGAGTCGCACGACTTTGCCAAAGGCACCTCCTCGCGCGCCACCAAACTGGTCCACGGTGGTGTTCGTTATCTGGCGCAAGGCAATATCTCTTTGGTCCGCGAAGCGCTGCATGAACGCACGCACCTGCTGGCCAATGCGCCGCATCTGGCGCAGCCCCTGCCTTTCGTGATGCCTTCGTACAAATTCTGGGAGGCTCCGTTTTACGGCGTTGGACTCAAGATATATGACGCCCTGGCCGGCAAGGCCGGCCTCGGCCCCACCGAATTTTTGACTCGTGCAGAGACACTGCGCTGTCTGCCGACGGCCCGCCAGGCCGGGCTCAAGGGCGGTGTCAAATACTGGGACGGGCAGTTCGACGATGCACGCCTGGCCCTGGCGCTTGCGCGCAGCGCGGCTCGCGCCGGCGCGCTGCTCGTCAATTACTGCCCAGCCACTGGCCTCGTCCATGCGGGGGGCAAGCTGGTGGGTCTGCGTGTCACCGACCAAGAAAGTGGGCAGGCACTTACATTGCGTGCCAAATGTATTGTGAACGCGGCAGGGGTCTGGGTCGATCAGCTGCGCTTGCTTGATGGCCAGGCTATAGGCCGCGATGTCAAACCCGTGGTCGCGCCCAGCCAGGGCGTCCATATCGTGGTTGACCGGTCGTTCTTGCCGACCGACCATGCGCTGCTGGTTCCCAAAACCGCCGACGGGCGCGTGCTGTTCGCCGTGCCGTGGCTTGGCAAGACCATCCTCGGCACGACCGATACACCGCGCAACGACCTGGCGCGCGAACCGCTGGCGTTCCGCGAGGAGGTTGATTTCATCCTCGGCGAGTCGGCGCGTTATTTAAGCAAGGCGCCTGGTCCGGCCGATATCAAAAGCATTTGGGTGGGGCTTCGACCTCTGGTGAAACCGCCTGAAGACGATGGCGACAGTACCCAGGCGCTGTCGCGCGAGCACACGGTGCTGATCAGTAAAAGCGGCTTGGTTACTGTCACCGGCGGCAAATGGACGACTTACCGCGCCATGGCCGAAGACGTGCTGGATAACTGTTTTGCCGCTGCTTTGCTTGCAAAACGTCCAGGAGGCGTGACCGCCGATCTCAAATTGGTGGGCGCTCAGTCATCCGGCCAAAAAATCAGCGACTCACCCGGCCTGCACCTCTATGGCAGCGAAGCGGCGGCCGTTCTTGCCTTGCCGGGGGCCGGCCGGTTGCTGGGCGGTGGCTTGACGGAGGCGATGGTGCGGTTTTCGGCGCGCTACGAGTACGCCAGGACGGTCGAGGACGTGCTGGCACGCCGCTCGCGCCTGCTGTTCCTCGACGCCGCGCTCGCCAAATCTCTGGCGCCCGAGGTGGCCAGCCTGCTTGAGCAGGAGGGGCAGCCTCACCCCCGCTCGCAGGAGTTTTTGGTCCTGGCCGACCAATATCTGACCCTGCCAGTGTGATGCGCGCTGGCGACCTGACGCGCAGTTGGGGGATGGCTTGACTTTGATGCTCATGAATTAATAGCGCTGCTCCTATATGTGACAAGGGCTGAAGCCCGAAATGATCCCGAGTTGGAAAATTCCCACGGGGTGTGCCAATTTGGACTGCAGCAGGTGAGTATTTTCCAATTCAGGTATGAGCCTGAAGGGTTCGCAATTTGGGTAATTTCGATGTGCGGGCTGACCAGGTTGAAAAGGGAAGTTTAAGGGCTTGCGGAATTTTTTAAATCAGGCCCCTGCCAGGCCGCCGGAGGCCCC
>NZ_JAUYEY010000091.1 GCF_030689685.1 Polaromonas sp.
AGCATCGCTTCCTGCGCCTGAGAAAGAATCAGTGCCGCACGTCCAGATTTCCTTGCCATAATCCGCCTCCGTCAAGAGTTGCAAATGAATTATGGCAATTATCTGCTATTATGTAACTTTATTGTTGGAACGAACTACTAGGGGCCTGGGCGGTTCGTGCATGGCTTTCACAAGCGTGATCACCGAGCCAGAACCCACGCGGGCCGAGATCGACGCCTTGCCCGGCCCTGCGGTGCTGGAGTTCGGTACCCCGCAGTGCCAGTTTTGCCGCGCGGCGCAGCCGTTTGTCGCGGCGGCTTTCGCCGGCCATGCGCTGGTTCATCACATCAAGGTCGAGGACGGTAGCGGGCGGCGTCTGGGCCGCTCCTTTGGCGTCAGGCTGTGGCCGACGCTCGTGTTCCTGCGTGACGGCCGCGAGCTGGCACGACTGGTGCGCCCGGCCGGCGAGGCGGTCATTGTTCAGGCGCTGGCCAGCTTAGAACTTGTCCGTAAATAATTGAGGGCCGCGTTGGGGCGCAATCGGGATGAGTTGCTCGCCAACATCACGCAGCATGGGCTGGGTGCCCATGCAAGGGATTTGGTGGGCAAATCGCCCGATTTCGCCCCAACCCGAAGGGCAAACGGATTTTCGGGCGGTCTGCGGCGTTGCAAATTCAGGCAAGGCCACCAGCCTTGCCTTGGATTTTGCGCCTTGCATCCCATCCCGAATATCTATTTGCGCGACCCTCAATTATTTACGGACAAGTTCTTAGACCCGCCCGCCTGACCCTGCCGTCCCGGCGCCTGAGCGGCGGGGCACAATGAGAGCCATGAAAGCACCCCCCAGACTGCAGTCCCTGATCGAAGAAGGCCTGATCGATACCGTTGTGCGCCAGCTCATGAGCGGCAAGGAAGCCATGGTTTACGTGGTGCGCTGCGGCGACGAGACGCGCTGCGCCAAGATCTACAAGGAAGCCACGCAACGCAGCTTCCGCCAGGCGGTGGACTACACCGAAAACCGCAAGGTCAAGAACAGCCGCCAGGCGCGCGCCATGGCCAAAGGCACCAAATTCGGCCGGCAGGCGCAGGAGGCCGCCTGGCAAAGCGCCGAGGTCGATGCGCTGTACCGCCTGGCCGCCGCCGGCGTGCGGGTGCCCACGCCCTACAACTTTCACGACGGCGTGCTGCTGATGGAGCTGGTGACTGATGAACACGGCGATGCCGCGCCGCGCCTCAACGATGTGCTGCTCTCGCGCGAACAGGCGCTGGCCCACCATGCCATGCTGATCCGGCAGGTGGTGCGCATGCTCTGCGCCGGCGTCGTGCATGGCGACCTGTCCGAATTCAACATCTTGCTGGGCCACCAGGACGGCGTGGACGGACCGGTGATCATCGACCTGCCGCAGGCCATTGATGCGGCCGGCAACAACCATGCCGCACGCATGCTGCTGCGCGACGTGGACAACCTGCGCCACTTCTTCGGCCGGGTTGCGCCCGAACTGCTGCCGACCGATTACGGCCTGGAAATCTGGGACCTGTACCAGCGCGGCGCGCTGCAGGTGGACACGCCGCTGACCGGCCGCTTCGAACGCCGGACCGCACCGGTGGACATGGGCAGCGTGCTGCGCGAGATTGACGACGCGCGCGCTGAAGAGGCAGCGCGCCGGGTGCGCATGCAGGTGGCGGGGTAAGGGACGAAAAGCCCGTTTAGCGCCGTGACGACACCACCATCCCGCCGACGATCAACAAAAATGCGATGCCGTGGTGCAGCCGGGGCCATTCGCCGAGGAAGGCGGCTGACATCAGCGCTGCAAACTGCAGCAGCGCGGCGGCGCTGCGCACGCGGCCTGCAAGCGCTGCGGTTTCGTGGCAGGATGCAGGCCGCACCCCTCTTCAACCGTATTTCAAGGAATTCACCATGGCCATGATCCGCTCCAAAGCCGTCCGTATTGACCAGCACGGGGGGCCCGAAGCGCTGAAGCTGGTGGACGTGGAGGTTGGTGAACCCGGTCCCGGCGAGATCCGCATCCGCCACAAGGCGGTGGGTTTGAACTACATCGACGTCTACCAGCGCAGCGGCGTGTACAAGCTGCCCATGCCGCTACAGCTCGGCATGGAGGCGTCCGGCGTGGTCGAGGCCATCGGCGATGGCGTGACCCACCTGAAGGCCGGCGACCGCGCCGCCTACGCCAGCCAGCCACCCGGCAGCTACTGCGAAGTGCGCGTCCTGCCGGCCAAGTGTGTCTGCAAGCTGCCCGATGACATTTTCTTCGACACCGGCGCCGCCATGATGCTCAAGGGCCTGACCGTGCAGTACCTGCTGCGCCGCACCCAGCCCCAGGGCGGGTTGCAGGCCGGCGACCATGTGTTGTTCCATGCTGCCGCCGGCGGCGTTGGCCTGATCGCCTGCCAATGGGCCAAAGCCATGGGCCTGCAGCTCATCGGCACGGCCGGATCGGACGAAAAATGCGCGCTGGCCAAAGAGCACGGCGCAGCTTTCACCATCAATTACACGACGGAAGATTTTGTCGCCCGCGTGAAAGAGATCACCGCAGGCCAGGGGGTGAAGGTGGTTTACGACTCGGTCGGCAAGGACACCTTTCTCAAGTCGCTGGACTGCCTGCGGCCCTTTGGCCTGCTGGCCAATTTTGGCAACGCCTCGGGCAAGGTCGAGCCGCTGGACATCGGCCTGCTGGCGGCCAAAGGTTCGCTGTATGTGTCGCGTCCCACGCTGTTCACCCACCTGGCCACTCGCGAGAGCACGCAAGCCATGGCCGATGAGCTGTTCGCCATGGTCAGCAGCGGCAAGGTCAACATCCGCATCGACCAGCGTTTTGCGCTGGCCGACGTGGCTGACGCGCACCGCTCGCTGGAAGCGCGCAAGACCACCGGTTGCACCATTCTGACGCTGTAGTCGCGGATGGCCGGGATGGACCCGCAATGGCTTGAAGCCCTGCGCGCCAGCGGCAGGCGGGCGCCAGTGCGGCTGCGGGTGCCGCTGCTGGCCGGCGATACGGTGATCGGCTCGGTGGAACCCGATTTTCTAAGCAAAATCAGGCTCCAGCCCATATCGGACGGGCGTGAACAGCTATCAAAAACAGAGCATTTGGGTAGCTCGGCCTGGCGTTTGCTGGGTGAGCCGACTGCCGCGCTGGGCGCGCTGGCGCTGGCCCTGCGCGAGGCCGGCCTGGCCCACGCCTGGCGTGACGAGCAGCTCGCGGTGACGGATCACCAAGGCCTGCGTATCGGCAGCGTGGAGCGGGCCGTGGTCCGCGTGCTGGGTATCTCCACCCCAGCGGTGCACCTGGTCGGACGGGCCGAGGACGGCCGCTTCTGGGTGCAGCAGCGGGCCTGGAGCAAGTCCAACGATCCCGGCATGTGGGACACGCTGATGGGCGGCATGATCAGCGGCGCCGACACCCTGGCCAGCGCACTCGGGCGCGAGACCTGGGAAGAAGCCGGCTTGCGTCTTGAGGACCTGCGCAACATCGTTCACGGTGGTCATGTCGACATCCACCGCCCCTGCGACGACGGCCACGGTGCCGGCTACGTGATCGAGCGCATCGACTGGTACCACGGCACCGTGCCGGACGGGCAGGTACCGGTCAACCAGGACGGCGAGGTTGAACGCTTCGTGCTGATGGATGCCGGCGAGATGCTGCAGAAGATGCACGCCGGTGAATTCACCCGCGAGGCAGCGCTGATCCAGGCTGCGCTGCTGGCATAAGCGCCAACGCCTCGGGTGGGGGCCTTAAGACACCGCGCGGCCTATTTCCGGCCAGCGGTGGTGCAGGTAAAGCCAGGCCACCAGCCCGATCAGCATCATCAGCAGCGAAACCGCTGCCAGCGCCACCGTGGAATGCATGATCAAAGGCGCAATCACGCCGGCCACGATGCCGTTGGCGGTGGAGCCGATAAAGGCCTGCAGCGACGAGGCCATGCCGCGCCGCTCGGGGTAAAGATCCAGCACCAGCAAGGTCACCACCGGCACCATCAAGGCCCAGCCGAACGCAAAGACAGCAATCGGAAACAGCGCCCAGGACACATGCGCCTTGAACAGCAGGTTGGCCAGCAGGTTCAGCACGGCGACCACCAGCATGATCACAAAGCCGTGGCGGATTTGCTGCTTGGGCGCGATCTTGCCGGCCAGGCGTCCGCTGAGCCAGGCGCCGGCCATGATGCCGGCAATCGTCAGCACGAAGAACCAGAAGAACTCGGTGGGGGCGAGCCCGAGGTGCCCCTCGAGGAATTCGGGCGCCGCCAGCACATAGAGAAACATGCCGTTGAAGGGCACACCGCTGGCCAGCGCCAGCAGCAGAAAACGCGGGCTGGAGCCGAGCTGCCAGTAGCCGCGCATCAGGTGCCTGACGTTGAAAGGCTGGCGCTGCGTAATATGCAGCGTCTCCGGCAACAGCCGGTAGTTGGCGGTCCACAGCAACACGCCGACGCCGGTCAGGAACCAGAAAATCGCGTGCCAGTCCAGGTGCACAAACAGCCAGCCGCCGATGATGGGCGCAATGGCGGGCGCCACGCCGAAATAAATCGTCACCTGGCTCATCACCTTTTGCGCCTGCGCTGGCGGAAACATGTCGCGGATCACCGCGCGCGAGACCACAATGCCGGCGCCGGTGGACAGGCCCTGCAGCGCCCTGAAAAACACCAGATGCTCAATGCTTTGCGACAGCGCGCAGCCGGCCGACGCCACGGTGAACATCGCAATCCCCCACAGCACCACCGGACGGCGGCCAAAGCTGTCGGCCAGTGCCCCGTGGAACAGGTTCATGAAAGCAAAGCCGAACAGGTAGGCCGACAGCGTCTGCTGCATCTCGACCGGCGTGGCGCCGAGCGAACGCGCGATGCCGGCAAACGCCGGCAGGTAGGTGTCAATCGAAAAAGGCCCCAGCATGCCCAGCAGCGCCAGCAGCACCGCCAGCATCCAGCGCGGCGCGCGCCATAACTGGTCGGCGTTGGGGTTCATGCCGGGCCTTGCTGCAGCTCAGCGGGGCAGATCATCAGTCAGCACGCTCTGGCGCAGGCGGTTCGGCGCCAGAGCGCCGGCAGAATCGAGGATCGGGTAGGCGATGGAGCAGATGTGCGAGTTGATGCGCTTCAAGTCGCTGATCAAATCAATATGCAGCGAGCTGGTTTCTATGCTCTGCATGGTGTTGTCCGAGAGCCGGCCCAGGTGGGTGGTGGCGTAGGCGCGTTCGAGGTCGCGAAAGCGCGCTTTTTCTTCCAGCAGTTTTTGCGCATCGCGCACGCTGCCGTTCAAAAACACGCTCATGCTCAGGCGCAGGTTGTCGATCAGGCGCTGGTGCAGCTCGCAGATTTCGGCCATGCCGGCGTCCGAGAAACTGCGACCTGGCTTGATTTTCTTGTCTTCAATGTCAATCAGCACGCGCTCGACAATGTCACCGATCTGCTCCATGTTGATGGTGAAACTGATGATATCGGTCCAGCGCCGGCTTTCTTCTTCGCCCAGTGCCTCGCGCGAGATTTTGGTCAGGTAGTACTTGATGGCAGAGTACAGCTCGTCCACCGTGTCGTCCAACTTGCGCAAGTCTTCGGCCAGGCGCAGGTCGTTTTTACGGATGACCTCCAGCATGCCGATCAACATGCTTTCGACCACATCGGCCTGGTGCAGGGCTTCGCGCGCCGCGCAGGAGATTGCCAGTGACGGCGTGGCCAGCGCCGACGGGTCCAGGTGCTGAGGCCTGCCGCCGGCTTTGCCTTTGACAGGAAGCGGCAGGAGCTTTTCGACCCAGCGTGCCACCCAACGGGTAGCGCCGATAAAAGCCAGGCCGACCGCCAGGTTGAAGGCCAGGTGGAACAGCACCACCATCGTCGCGGTTGCGCCGAGGTAGGGCGACACATGGCGCAGCCACAGGCCGATGAAGGGCGCGGCGATCAGCACGCCAAGCAGCTTGAAGATCAGGTTGCCCAGCGGCACCTGCCGCACCTCGATGGCCGAACGGGCCGTGGTCAGCACCGCCAGCAGGCCGCTGCCCAGGTTGGCGCCCAGCACCAGTCCCAGCGCCACGTCTGGCGGAATCACGCCCGAGCTGGCCAGCGTGGCCGTCAGCAGCACGATGGACAGGCTGGAATACGACACCACCGCCAGCACCGCGCCCACCGTGATTTCAAGCAGCAAATCGCTGCTGAGTGTGCCCAGCAGGGCCTTGACGGCCGGGTTGGCGGTGAGCACGCCGGTCGAGTCGGTGACCAGCCGCAGCGCCAGCAGCATCAGCCCCAGGCCGATCAAAATGCG
This sequence comes from Polaromonas sp., assembly GCF_030689685.1. Taxonomy (GTDB): domain Bacteria; phylum Pseudomonadota; class Gammaproteobacteria; order Burkholderiales; family Burkholderiaceae_C; genus Polaromonas. Next base: position 6,248 of record NZ_JAUYEY010000091.1, read on the forward strand.
CCCGACGCGCCCGACGTTGGTGGCCTGGCGCGAGATGAACAGCACCACGCCGGTAAAAATGAACAGCGGCGACAGCCAGGACAAATCGAACGAAAACAGCACGGCCATCAGGCTGGTGCCGATGTCGGCGCCCAGCATGACCGCCAGCGCCAGGGGCAGCGCGATCAGCCCTTTGCCGACGAAGGAAGAAACAATCAGCGCAGTGGCTGTGCTGGATTGCACCAGTGCCGTCACGCCAATACCCGACAGTGCGGCGGTGAAGCGGTTGCCGATGCTGCGCGACAGCACCTGGCGCAAATTGGCCCCGAACACGCGCAGGATGCCGGTGCGGACCAGATGGGTGCCCCAAACCAGCAGCGCTATGGCTGCCAACAGATTCAACAAATGCTTCATGGCTTCTCAGTCACTATACGCCGGCGTTGTGTGCGATCTTTGGCTCTGCAGGGACCGTCATGTTGCGCTTTCCAAAACCGCGCCAGGACATGACACGATTGCCAAGCACCTCAAAACTTGAGTCACCGCCATACACCACAAGACCTGGCGCGCTGCGTGCGCCAGCGTGGCGGCGAAAGCGTTCGCAGCCGCTTAACCAGTCGGTCGTGAAGGTAGTGCCGGACTTGATTTCTACCGGATGCAACAAACCCTGGTCCGCGTACAGCAGGTCAACCTCGGTGCCATGGTTGTCGCGCCAGAAGTAAATGTCAGCACTCAAGCCCTGGTTGAAGCGGTGCTTGAGGGTTTCGGCCAGCACCCAGGTTTCAAAAATGGCGCCGCGCAGGGCGTGGGTTGCCAAAGCAAGTGGACTTTCCACGCGCAGCAGGTGGCACAACAAACCGCTGTCCAGAAAGTACAGTTTGGGCATTTTGACCAGGCGCTTGCCAAAATTTTCATGCCAGGGCTGCAACAGGCGAATCACATAACTGGCCTCCAGCACACTGAGCCATTGCCTGGCGGCACTGGTGCTGATGCCGCAGTCTGCGCCCAGCGCCTGAATATTGAGTAGCTGGCCTGAGCGTGCGGCGCACATCAGGATGAAGCGCTCAAAACTTGCCAGATCGCGGACCCCCAGCACCTGCCGCACATCGCGTTCAATGTAAGTGGACAGGTAGGCCCGGTGCCAGTCAGCGGGCTCAATGCCCCGGCTACTGAGGCTGCGCCTGCGCTGGTCGTAGAGCGCCGGGTAGCCGCCCCTGAACATCAAGTCGTTCAACAAGAAGTTGGGAAGGTTGGGGGCAGTCGTCATTTCAGCCAGTGAAAGTGGCAGAAGCTCTACCAAACCGACGCGCCCGGCCAGCGACTGTGAAATGGATTCGAGCAAGCCAAATTGTTGCGACCCGGTGATGATGAAATCGCCCATGATGCCCCGGTGATCCACCGCACCTTGCAGGTAAGACAGGAGTTCGGGCGCGCGTTGTATTTCGTCAAGCACGGCACCGTGGGTGAACTGCCCCAGAAAGGCGCGCGGATCGGCCTGTGCGATGCGTCGTGTATCGACGTCTTCCAGCGTCCAGTAGAGTTTGTTTGGAAAGACTTGGCGAGCCAGCGTGGTTTTGCCGGACTGGCGTGGGCCGGTGACTGCCAGCACCGGAAAGCCATGGGCCAGGCGCTGCACAGTTGAAAGGGCAAGTCTGGGAAGAACCGCCTCAGGCGATTGGGTAACTTGGCTCGTTTCGAGAATGTTCACTTGTACAATATGACTTTTAGAAAGCTATATTGTACAACTTGTCAGGTACGCCGCACTCTCATGAGCTCATCCAGTATCAGGCAGACGGCACCGATGGTGATGGCGCTGTCGGCAATGTTGAACGCCGGAAAGTGCCAGCCCGCATAGTGAAAGTCCAGAAAGTCCACCACGTAGCCGTGCAGCATGCGGTCCACCACGTTACCGACGGCACCACCCAGAATGCATGACAGGGCAAATGCAAACAGTTTTTGCCCGGGGTGCGACTTGAGCATCCAGACAATAAAGAGCGCGGCGGCAATACCTATGCCGGTAAAAAACCAACGCTGCCAACCGCCCGCATTGGCCAGAAAAGAAAACGCGGCGCCGCTGTTGTGCACCCGCACCACGTTGAAAAAGCTGGTCACGTAGGTCGCGTCACCGAGCTGGTAATAACCCAGGATCAGCACCTTGGTGAACTGGTCGGCGATAAAAAGAATCAGCGCCAGGCCGAGCCAGGGCAACATCGCGGCAGAGGTTCTGGAGAAGGTGGTTTTGGGCATGGTGAATCTGCTTAAACAAACTGGCGGTCTTCGCCGGTGCCGAACAAGTTGCTGGTGCAGCGGCCGCAAATGGTCGGGTGTGCCGGGTCATGCCCGACATCGACCCGGTAGTGCCAGCAGCGCTCACATTTTGTATAAAAACTGGCTTCGACCCTTATAGATTGTGCGTCGCCAGCTATTAATTTGATAGCAGATGTGATGAAGACAAACTTCAAATCAGCACCCAGGCTGGCCAGCAGCGTGTGGTCAGCCTGCGCCACTTCGAGCGCCACATTGGCTTGCAGTGAAGAGCCGACCTTGCCGTCGGCACGCAGGGCTTCGATGTCTTTGTTGACGGCATCACGCAGCTCGCGGATGCGGCTCCATTTCGCCAGCAGGGCGTCATCGGGCGCAGCCAGATCGGCATAGGTTTCCATGAAGATCGACTCGGAGCTGCCAAACACCGTCCACGCCTCTTCCGCCGTGAAGCTCAAAAACGGCGCCATCCAGCGCAGCATGGCGTGTGTGATCTGGTGCAGCGCGGTCTGCGCGCTGCGCCGGGCCAGCGACTTGGGAGCCGTGGTGTACAGCCTGTCTTTCAGGATGTCGAGGTAGAACGAGCCCAGGTCTTCGCTGCAATAGATTTGCAGTTTGGAGACCACCGGGTGAAACTCATACACCTCGTAGTGCGCCAGAATGTCGGCCTGCAGCTGCGCCGCACGGCTCAGCGCATAACGGTCGATCTCCAACATCTGCTCATACGGCACGGCGTCTTTCGCCGGGTCAAAGTCGCTGACATTGGCCAGCAGAAAACGCAGGGTGTTGCGGATGCGGCGGTAGGCGTCCACCACGCGCGCCAGGATTTTGTCGTCGATGGCCAGGTCCCCCGAGTAGTCGGTGGATGCGCACCACAGGCGGATGATCTCGGCGCCCAGCTTGCCAGACACCTCTTGCGGCGCCACCACATTGCCTTCGCTCTTGCTCATCTTGCGGCCCTTGCCGTCCACCGTGAAGCCGTGTGTCAGCAGCCCCTTGTAGGGCGCATGGTCGTACATCGCGCAGGAGGTGAGCAGCGAGGAATGAAACCAGCCGCGGTGCTGGTCGTGGCCTTCCAGGTACAGGTCAGCCGGCCATGTGGATTGCGCCGCATGGCTGTGCTTGAGCACATGGTCATGCGTGGTACCCGAGTCAAACCAGACGTCCAGGATGTCGGTGCTCTTGATGTAGTCGGGTGCATCGGCACCGATGATGGACTCGGCCGTGGCCTTGCTCCAGGCCTCCACGCCGCCGGCCTCCACCATGCGGGCTGCCTGGTCCATGATTTCCATGGTGCGTGGGTGCAGCTCGCCGGTGGCGGTGTGGATGAAAAACGGCAGGGGCACGCCCCAGTTGCGCTGGCGGCTGATGCACCAGTCGGGCCGGCCGGCGATCATGCCCTGCAGCCGGGTTTTGCCGTTTTCCGGGTAGAAGCTGGTTTCCTCGATGGCGTTCAGCGCGAGCTTGCGCAGGGTTTGCGCTGCCTTGTCTTTGGTGAACACGCCTTCGCCTTCGTCCATGCGCACAAACCACTGGGCCGCAGCGCGGTAGATCACGGGCGTCTTGTGGCGCCAGCAGTGCGGGTAGCTGTGCGTGATGTTCTCTGTGGCAAACAGGCGGCCGGCGTCGCGCAGGGCGTCGATCACCAGCGGCGCGGCCTTCCAGATGTTGAGGCTGCCAAACAGCGGCAGCTCATCAACATAACGGCCGTTGCCCTGCACCGGGTTCAGGATGTCATCGTAGGCAATGCCATTGGCCACGCAGGAGTTAAAGTCTTCCACCCCGTAGGCGGGGGACGAATGCACGATACCCGTGCCGTCGTCTGCGGTGGCGTAGTCGGCCAGAAACACCGGGCTCAGGCGGCGGTAACCGGCATCGACGTCATACAGCGGGTGTTTGAAGTTGAGTAGCGCCAGGTTTTTGCCGACCGTGGTGGCCAGCACGGTGCCGGTGAGTTGGTAACGCGCCATGCATTTTTCCACCAGCACAGCAGCCAGCAGCAAAATGCCGCGTTCGGTATCGACCAGTGCGTACTCGAGTTCAGGGTTCAGGTTGAGCGCCTGGTTGGCCGGGATGGTCCAGGCAGTGGTCGTCCAGATGACGGCGTAGATGGGTTTGGCGGCGCTGCCCCTCACCCCAGCCCTCTCCCCGGAGGGGCGAGGGAGCAGGTCGTCTCGACGCCCTCTCTCGCCTGCGGGAGAGGGCGGGGGTGAGGGCTCCCCTATTCCAAACGCCGCCAGCAACTTGTCCGGCTCAGCACATTCAAACCCCACATCCAGCGTCTGCGATTTCTTGTCGGCATATTCGATCTCGAACTCGGCCAGCGAAGAGCCGCAGTCGAAACACCAGTACACGGGTTTCAGGCCGCGGTACACAAAGCCGCGTTCCATGATGCGTTTGAGCGCACGGATTTCATCGGCTTCGTTGCCGGGGTTCATGGTCAGGTAGGGGTTGGCCCATTCACCGAGCACGCCCAGGCGCTTGAAGTCCTCTTTTTGCGCCGTGATCTGTTCGGTGGCAAAAGCGCGGCTTTTGGCCTGCACGTCGTCTCTTGAAAGATTGCGGCCATGAAGTTTTTCAATGGCGTTTTCGATCGGCAGGCCGTGGCAGTCCCAGCCGGGCACATACACCGCATCCAGCCCCTTGAGCTGGCGTGCTTTGACAATCATGTCCTTGAGGATCTTGTTGGCAGCGTGGCCGATGTGGATCTGGCCGTTGGCATAGGGCGGCCCGTCGTGCAGCACAAACTTCGGTTTGCCCGCACGCACGTCGCGCAGCTTTTTATAAATGCCCTTGTCGTCCCATTCCTTGACCCAGCCCGCTTCGCGTTTGGGCAGGTCGCCGCGCATGGGAAAAGGCGTGTCGGGCAGGTTCAGGGTGCTGCGGTAATCTGTTTTGCTGTCGGACATGGGATGCTTTTGTTGATGCGGCCTGATCAGGCAGGGCCGCCGGAATGCGGATCGGGAAGACAAGCCGTTTGCCCTGGAAGGGGCAGGGGCCAGAGGCGACGAGATCGTCTAAATTCGGTCGCGTGTGGTCTGGCGGCTGGTTTCCGTGTGCATGGACGCTGAAAACGACTTGGACGCCTGGGCAAAAAATGCCCGTGCGTCCTCGCAGTCCCTGGTGATGCCCGCCTGGAGGGCATCCAGACCGTCGTATTTCAGTTCGTCGTGCAGTTTGTGTAGCAGTTCCACACGGATGATTTTACCGTATGCCTCCTCGGGGCCGAGGCTGTCGGGCCAGGCCAGGCAATGGGTCTCCAGCAGCACCCGCCCGCCGTTGACGTCATCGGGGTCCAGCGAGGGCCGGATGCCGAGGTTGGCCACGCCGGGCAGGGGGTCGGGCCCCAGGCCGAAGACCTGCACCGCAAAAATCCCGCTGGCAGCCGGCTTCCAATGCGAAAAGCGCAGGTTCAGTGTGCGAAAACCCAGGTCGCGCCCGAGTTTGCGGCCATGCACCACATGGCCGGAGATGCTGTAGGGCCGGCCCAGCAGGCTGGTCACGCGGCTCATCTGGCCCTGGGCCAAGGCCTCGCGTACGGCCGAACTCGACACCCGCGTACTGCTCACTTCGTAGCTGTTCATGCGGGCGACATCGAAACCCAGGCGTTCGCCGGCGGCATCCAGCATGGCGTAATCGCCCGTGCGTTTGGCGCCGAAGCGAAAATCGTCGCCCACCAGCACGTAACGTACACCGAGGCCCTTGACCAGCACATCATCGATGAAGGCGTCGGCCGGCTGAGCCGCCAGCCGCGCATTGAAGGGCAGCACCACACACTGGTCAATACCGCAGCGCGCCAGCTCGGTGAGTTTGTCGCGCAGGGTGGCAATACGCGCCGGCGCCAGCTCGGGTTTGCGCGCAACGGCAGCAAAGTAGTCGCGCGGATGCGGCTCAAAGCTCATCACGCAGCTTGGCACGCTGCGGTGCTGGGCCTCGTTTTTCAGCAGCGCAAGCATGGCCTGATGGCCGCGGTGCACGCCATCGAAGTTGCCGATGGTCAGCGCGCAATGCGCCGCAAGCCGGGGATGGTGGTAACTGCGGAAGATTTCCATCCTCCCGATTATCGTTTTAATAGCGCCGCGAGTCGGTTTGGCGCGGGTTGAAGGGGCCAATGGCGCCTGCGGAAGAGCTTTGTCATGAAATCACGGTATATTGAGGCGTCAGACAGTTTGAGTCCGGTTTCCATGCGTTTTTACAATGTTGGAGGTTCGTTTGAAGGTCTTGAAGCTCTCAGCCCAGGGGTTGCCGCAATCGTGGATCAGCCTCGAACAAGCCGTGTTGCACTATGCCTCGGATGAAGTGCGCTGGGAGATGGGTGCGCGGGTGGCGACCTTTCATGGCGGGCACAACGCCATCACCGGTAACCAGTCCATCATCACGGTCAACAGCATCATCGGCACCAAGGGTGTGCCCAACATCAACCCCTTCAACCTCAAGCCCGGCCTGACCAACGGCAAGCTGTTTGCGCGTGACCGCAATGTGTGCGCCTACTGCGGCGACCATTTTCACGAAGAAGACCTGACGCGTGAACACATCATCCCGTTTGCACAAAACGGCATCGACACCTGGATGAACGTGGTCACCGCCTGCCGCGCCTGCAACCACCGCAAGAGTAGCCGCACACCCGAGCAAGCCAATATGCCGCTGCTGTACACGCCGTATGTGCCCAGCCTGTGGGAAGACTTCATTCTGCGCAACCGCCGCATCCTGGCCGACCAGATGGAGTTTTTGATGGCGCATGTGCCGAGGACTTCGCGGTTGTTGGTTTGATTTTTGACGGGCTGCTGCCCACACTCGCCTGCGACCGCTGCGGGCGTGCTGGTGATTGAAGTCCAGTTTGATAAAACGCTGAAACACATATCACATGAGCAAGATCACAGTTCGCCAGGCCGATATGTCTGATCTCGACGAACTTGCGGTGCTTTTCAGTCAATACCGGGAGTTTCAGGGCAAGGCCCCCGACCTGTTGGCGGCGCGCGATTTTCTTCAGGCCCGGCTCAACAATGACGAGTCCGCCATGTTCATTGCTCAGGAAGAACACTCTCCTGTCGGATTCGCGCAGGTGTATCCGAGCTTCTCATCGGTTGCCTTGGCGCGGATATTCATACTTAACGACCTCTTCGTGCCCGAATCAGGCAGGCGCAAGGGCGTCGCATCGCAGCTGCTGGCATTTGTCGAAAGTTATGCCTGGTCGCGTGACGCCGTACGGGTCACACTGAATGTCGACCGCAACAACGTGCAAGCGCAAGCGCTCTACGAGGCACGAGGCTGGAGTCTGGATCAGCAGTTCCGCATGTACCACTGCTTTCCCGGCGACCACCGCGTGGCCTGATCTTTTGCAGCGACCTTTTGAATAACCCAAGGCTCAATAGGTCAGCTCCAGCACCACCAAATGGTTCTCGGCCACAGGCCACGTCCGGCCGGTGATTTTTTCGCCGTTGAACTCTGCTGAAATCGGGCGCATGCCGTCAGTTGATGCTTGCACCGACTGGACACCACCACCGTTGATAGCGCACAACTACAGCCATCGTTCGTATCCTTGATCCGACTCGGGATGCCACGCTACAGATATTTCGTGACCGCGCCAGCAGGCCAAGGCGCCTTTACTCTGCCGTAGCAACGCGGTTTGGCCAATACGGGGCCGACCGCTGAAATAAGGCTGCGTGTGCTGCCGCACAGACGTCGGCAATATGCAGGCGTAATTTCAACGAGTCGAATTCCGAACTGTTGCGTCCGATGCGGCCGCAGCGTATCGTCCGATGGTGCCTGAGGGGTTTGGATTACGTAACCCCAATTCACTTGGACGAATGATGGCCTTTCGGCCTCATGCGCTCTTTGCCGAATAGTCCAATTCTCCATTTCACTAAGGAAAATCCATGAAAAATTTACTTGCCATCGCTGTTGGTACGGTGCCCCTGTTGACCACAGGCGTCTCTTTTGCACAGAGCGGAAACATGATGGGTGGCACGTGGGGCTACGGCTGGATGGGCGGCTACGGCGGCATATGGATGCCGATTTTGATGGTTGTCGTGGTTGCCGCTCTCGTGGTGTGGATCGTCAAGCAAAAGAAGTGATCGAGGTCGGGAAGTCGGCAGAGCACTGCAAAGCGTCTTCTCTGGGCCAAGGTATTGTTTGTCCATCACAAAGGTCAAGGTAACTTCATGTATTACATCGTTGAAACTGAAAAATCATTCGACCAAGCGTCAATAGACCTGGACTTAGCTGTTAAGGACCATGGCTTTGGGGTACTTCATGTTCACGACTTGGGGGCCACACTTCGCAGTAAGGGCATTGCATTTGATGAGGAGTGCAAGGTTTTTGAAGTCTGCAATCCGGCGCAAGCTGCCAAAGTTTTGGCCACCGATATGCGCCTGAACATGGCCTTGCCGTGTCGCATCTCGGTGTTTACCGACAAAGGCACAACGAAGATCGGTCTGATCAAACCAGTGCAAATGCTTTCGGCGCTGTCGCAGGATGCCGCGCTGGTTCAAGTGGCCAAAGAGGTTGAGGAAAAAACCATCCAGATGGTTGACGAGGCGAGGTAATCGCCGCCATCGCGAAAAGCGCCAAACCGCACCGCGAAGCGCGCTCAGTCCTGCCTATTGATCTTTTCCAAATACACGACAGTGATTTGGACGGCTCTCACCCTCGCCTTTGGGGAGAGGGGTGGGGTGAGGGATTGAGCGTTCCGACTGTCATGAGTTTTGAAACGCACAATAGCGCGCATCCTGCTTGATCAAGGTACGCCTGCGCCCGGCCAACCAAAATCTCAGTAAGTCAACTCCAGCACCACCACATGGTTGCTGGCGACAGGCCACGTCCGCCCGGTGATTTTTTCGCCGTTGAACTCTGCCGCAATCGGGCGCATGCCGTCTTGCGCGAGGTTGATCTTGGACGCTGAAACGCCGGCGCCTGAGGGCGGCACGCCGGGCAGCACGGTGTTTCCGTCAAAACGGAGGGTGTCGCGTTGCGCGTCGAAGTAGCCGCGTGGGCGGGTCAGGGTGATGCTGGATTTGGCGGTTTTGTCGGCCTCAGCCAGGCGTTCTGCGCGAAAGTTCACAAACTTGCTCGAGCGCGGGAAGGGGCTGCGGTAGATGTGGGTGGTGGCATAACCCGTGGCCTGAATCGCGAATTCGTATTGAACACCGGGCTGTGCGGTGAACGGGCCCCACAGGCCGTCGGTGCCCACGGTTTTGCTGTGGACGGCATTGCCGATGCGTGCGCCGGTGGCGGGGTCGGTGGCGAACACCATCAGTTGCGCGCCGGGCAGCGGCAGGTTGTTGGCATAGTTACCGGAGGCCGGATCGGTCGGGGTCAGGCCCAGACTGCTGATCTTGCCGTTGAGCACGATGGGCGCTTCCGGCTGGATGGCGAGGGTTTGCGGATTTTTGCCGGTGATGAAGCGGTAGGTGGCCTCAAAGGCGGCGGGCGAGAACGAGGTTTCGCGGTGATCGACGCGCGGCAGCACCATATTGGTAGCGCCCTTGAGCGCCGGGCCTTCGAAGGTCACATTGGTGGGTGTACCTTTCGCGCCTATCCACAGGCCATCCGGCTGGGCGAACTTGTCGTTGTTGTCCGAACGCAGGGTCAGCCATTTCACCGGGCCGGTGACTTCGTCGCCAGCCGCATTTTTCGGCGCATTGAGCGCGGTCAGGAAAGGCCCGGTGCCTGCAAACTCATTGACTTCGCGAAAGCCCTTGATGGCCCAGACGCCGTGATTCGGCGTGCCGCCCAGGATGGCGTGGCTCACCCGAGCCGCGCCGCCGCCATTGTAGATGTAGTTGCGAATCGCATTGCCGCCGCGCGAGTTGCCGACCAGCACGACCTGGCGGGCGCCGGTGGCCTGCAGCACCTTGTCCACCTCGGACTTGAGGAAGGCCATGTGGTCTGCCGTGGAGGTGCGGCCGGGCTGGGCCTTGCCGTCGTCGTCGCGCGCCAGCGGGTAGGGCAGGTCGATGGCGTGCAGGCGCGCGCGCGGCCACCCGTTGGACTCAAAGCGCCAGATGCTGGTCTGCCACAGCGCGGCGGTGTCGCCGTTGCCGTGCACAAAAACAATCGGCGGGTGCTGTTCGGGCGCGGGCGCGGTGGCGCAACCGGCGAGCGTCAGGCCGGCGGCAGCAATCACGAGAAGAAGGCGGCGTTGCATCATCATGGTTTTGTCTCCCAACAGTTGTAACAGTGACTAGTGACTATGCGGCATGTCCTTCGACAAGCTCAGGATAAACGGAGGTGCTCGCGGAGGCATCTCACTTCAAACAGGGGCTGCGGATCTGGCTCTGCCAGTCCGCAGGCGCAGCGGCCCCCTTGGGGGGCAGCGTAGTACGCGAAGCGACAAGCGTGGGGGCCACATCTCTAGGCGAAGACGCCCGCAGTGTCCTGCATGCGGGCCGAAACCTCGCCGAGGTGATGCAGCGAGTCGCCGAAACTCATCTCCATCTGCGTCAGTTTCTTGAAGTAGTGGCTGACGATGTATTCATCCGTCACGCCAATGCCGCCGTGCAGTTGCACCGCCTGCTGGCCGACAAAACGCATGGAGTTGCCCAACTGGTATTTGGCGCGCGCCATCGCGGCGCGGCGCTCTGCAGCCGGTGCGTTGAGCTTGAGCGAGGCGTAATAACTCATGGAGCGGGCCAGCTCCAGCTGCATCTTCATGTCGGCCACGCGGTGCCGCAGGGCCTGGAAGCTGCTGATCACCACACCAAACTGTTTGCGCGTGTTCATGTACTCGACGGTGATGGCCAGGGTCTTGTCCATCACGCCCACGGCTTCGGCGCAGGTGGCGGCGATGCCGATGTCTACCGCATGTTCGAGCGCGGTCAGGCCGTCCAGCGTGATCAGCGTGGCGGGTGCGTCCTGGAGCACCACGTCGGCGGCGCGGCCACCGTCCTGCGTGCCGTAGCCGCGGGTGCTGACACCGGTGGCCGTGTGTTCCACCAGAAACAGCGCGATCTTGCCCTTGGCCTGCGCCGGCACGATGAAGGCGTCGGCGTTGTCACCAGCGGGTACTACGGTTTTTGTAGCAGACAATGTCCAGCCAGCATGGGCTGAGGCCGCTTTTGCTTCGCAAACATCGAGCTGGTAGCGGGCAGCGCGCTCCTGCGACGCGAGCACCACCAGCGCGTCGCCGCTGGCAATTTTCGGCAACCAGGCGGCCTTGACATCTCCCGGCGCGTAGCTGGACAACACGCCGCTGGCGATCAGGGTCTGGGCAAAAGGCTCGGCCACAATGCCGCGGCCCAGTTCTTCCATCACCACCATGCCCTCAACCGGGCCCATGCCCAGGCCGTCGTTGGCTTCGGGAATGTAGAGGCCGCACAGGCCGAGTTCGGCGAGCTGGCCGTAGGCTTCGCGCGAAAAACCGCCGGCTTTGGCGATGCCGCGGCGGCGCTCCAAGTCATAGGCCTTGTCGACCCATTTGCGTACCGCGTCGCGCAACTGTTCCTGGTCGTCAGTGAAATCAAAATCCATGCGTACTCTCCAAAATGTGGCCGTTCACCCTGAGCTTGTCGAAGGGTATGTGATGTACGTGCAGGGCTTGGACAGGCTCAGCCCGAACGGCTCCGTTAACCCAGAACAAACTGCGACACAATGTTGCGCTGCACTTCATTGCTGCCACCATAAATTGTGGTCTTGCGCAGGTTGAAATAAGTCGAGGCCAGCGGCGCATTGGCAGCCACGCCGCCGGGGAAGTCGCCTTGCCAGCCGGCTTCCATGGCTTCTTCGATAAACGGCAGGCTGAAGGGGCCGGCCGCCAGCATCATGAGCTCGCTGTAGCGCTGCTGGATTTCGCTGCCGCGGATTTTCAGCAGGCCAGCGATGTCCAGCGAGTTCTTGCCGGATTTCTCTGCCGACAACACACGCAGCACCAACATTTCCAGGGCCATCACATCGACTTCGAGCTTGGCAATCTCGTCGCGGAAACGCCCGGCCGATGGGCCGTCCACAGCAGGGTCGTACACGCCTTCGGCTTTGGCGATGCGCTTGAGGCGCTCGAGCTCGCGCTTGGCACGGTTCACATCGGCAATGTTGGTGCGTTCGTGGCTGAGCAGGTGTTTGGCGTAGGTCCAGCCCTTGTTTTCTTCACCCACCAGGTTGTCCGCCGGCACTTCGACGTTGTCGAACCACACCTCATTGACCTCGGCCTCGCCGTCCAGCAGCACGATGGGCCGGACGGTGACGCCGGGCGACTTCATGTCGATCAGCAAAAAGGAAATGCCGGTTTGCGGCTTGCCTTCGGTACTGGTGCGCACCAGGCAGAAAATCCATTCGCCGTACTGGCCCAGCGTGGTCCAGGTTTTCTGGCCATTGACAATGTATTTGTCGCCCTGGCGTTCAGCCTTGCACTTCACGGATGCCAGATCCGAGCCTGAACCCGGCTCGCTGTAGCCCTGGCTCCACCACACCTCGCCGCTGGCAATGCCGGGCAGGAAACGTTTCTGCTGCTCGGGGCTGCCGAAAGCCATGATCACCGGCGCCACCATCACCGGGCCAAAGGGCACGACACGCGGCGCACCGGCCAGTGCACATTCTTCTTCAAACAAATGTTTTTGCACCGCGTTCCAGCCCGGGCCGCCAAACTCCTTGGGCCAGCCATGACCGAGCCAGCCTTTTTTGCCGAGGATTCTGGCCCAGCGCTGCATGTCGTCACGCGACAGGCGCAGGGCGTTGTGCACCTTGTGCGAGATGTCGGCCGGAAGGTTGGCACCCACCCAGGCGCGTATGTCTTCGCGGAATTTCTGTTCTTCAGGGGTGAAAGCTAGATCCATAAACGGCATGTCTCCAATCGGTTCGGTAACGTCGCATTTTTAGCACGGTCGTTCGGAATCTTATGTCCCAGTTGGGACAAATAGCGAGCGATTCCGCCTTGCAGAACCCCGACACGAAGTCGTCCTGGCCGTGCCGGGATAATCAGCACATCTTGCCGTCTTACCGCACCATCATCAGCGCCCTCAGTGTCGGCCAGATTCTTGTCTGGGCGGTTTTGTATTACGGTTTTTCCTCGTTTGTGCTGCCGATGCAGCGCGACATGGGCTGGAGCCAGCCCGACATCATGGGCGCCTTCACACTGGGCCTGATGGTCTGGGGCCTGGCCACCTATGCGGTCGGCGCAGCGATTGACTGCGGGCGTGGGCGCGATGTGCTGACCGGGGGGGCACTGCTGGGCGCGGCCGGCTGCGCGCTCTGGTCGCAGGCGCACAACCTGCCGCTGCTGTACCTGGCCTGGGCCCTGCTGGGGCTGGCCATGGCCATGACGCTGTACGAGCCGGCTTTCATGGAGATCACCAAACGCTTCCCCGAGCGTTACCGCCAGGGCATCACCACCATCACGTTGGTCGGTGGTTTTGCCAGCACGCTGTCGTTTCCGGCTGTGGCCTGGCTACAGGCTCGCCTGGGCTGGCGCCCTGCGCTGCTGGTGATGGCGCTGGCCCTGCTGTTGGTTGCGCCGCTGCATGCCTGGGTGTTGCGCGGAGCCTGGAAACGGCCACTGCCCCCCGGCGCCCCGCCAGTGGAAGCGGCGCAGGACCAGGCGACGCTGCGCCAGGCCATGCAGGGCAGCACCTTCTGGCTGCTGACCGCCGCCTTCACCTTCTATATCTTTGCGATTTCGACCATTTGGGCACACTTGATGCCGGCGTTTGAATCGCGCGGGCTGACACAGGCCGAGGCGGTGGCCGTGATGATCTGGTTCGGCCCGGCGCAGGTCGCAGGGCGATTTGCCTTTCTGTGGCTGGGCCGTTCGCTGAACCAGCGCGCGCTCGGGCTCACGGTGCTGGCGTTGTTTCCGGTGTCGCTGGCGCTGTTTGCGCTGGGCCGCCAGCCCATGGTGCTGCTTGCTTTTGCGGTGCTGTTCGGTGTGGCCAACGGCCTGATCACCATCGTGCGCAGCAACATCGTCCCCGACTTTTACGGCCGTGAAAACGTGGGCCGTATCGGCGGCGCCATGTCGGGCATCGCGCTGTGCACACGCGCGGCCGCGCCTTTCCTGACAGCCTGGGCGCTGTTCGGGCTGGGCGGCTACACCGGTCTGCTCTGGGGGCTGGTGGGCATGGGCGTGGCCTCCTTTGCGCTGTTTGCGCTGGCGCGGCGGCCAGCGCCTCGGTTGTGACCGCGACAATTCATCGCACGCTTTCCGCCCTATGCCCAACCCAAAAAACATCGTCATCCTGATTTCAGGCAGCGGCTCCAACATGGCCGCCATCGCCCAGGCCGCACAGCAGCAGGACTGGAAAAACCAGTTCGGCGCCAGCATCGCCGCCGTGATCAGCAACCGGCCCGACGCTCCGGGGCTGCGGCTGGCACAAGCGCTGGGCATAGCTACGCAGGTTCTCAGCCACAAGGATTTTGACTCGCGCGAAGCCTTTGATGCTGCGCTAATGCGGCTGATTGACGGCTACCAGCCCGCGCTGGTGGTGCTGGCCGGTTTCATGCGCATTCTCACGCCGGGTTTTGTCGGCCACTATGCCGGGCGATTGATCAACATCCATCCCTCGCTGCTGCCGGCCTTCACCGGGCTGAACACGCACCAGCGTGCCATCGAAGCCGGTTGCAAGCAGGCCGGTTGTACGGTGCACCAGGTGACGGCCGAACTTGACCACGGCCCCATTCTTGCGCAGGCGGCGGTGCCGGTGCTGCCAGATGACACGGCCGAGACGCTGGCCGCGCGGGTGCTGGTGCAGGAGCACCTGCTGTATCCGCTGGCCGTGCGCGGCTGGCTGCAAACTCAAGCTTGAACTGCTGAAGATACAAAAAGATACCCGAGTCGAGCGAACGGTTGAATCCAATCCCGGATGGGGTTCGTATTCAACACAGCCGTTGATATCCCCTCCTGGATGTCGGCTGATTGTTCAACTTCATCAAAAGGTATTCACATGCAAACGAAACACAAACTCGCTTCCATCGGTCTCGCGGTCATGCTGTCCATGACAGCGGCTTCTTCCTTCGCCCAGGTGATGGTCGGCGGCGCGCCCATGCTGGCTTCCAAAGACATCATCGACAACGCCGTCAACTCCAAGGACCACACCACCCTGGTTGCTGCCGTCAAGGCCGCCGGCTTGGTTGATACCCTGAAAAGCGCCGGTCCCTTCACCGTGTTTGCACCGGTCAACGCCGCCTTCGCAGCGCTGCCTGCTGGCACCGTGGACACGCTGCTCAAGCCTGAAAACAAGGGCATGCTGACTGGCATCCTGACCTACCACGTGGTGGCGGGCAAGATGGACGCCGCCGCGCTGACCAAAGCGATTGCCGACGGCAAGGGCTCTGCATCCCTGAAAACCGTGGCCGGCGGTACGCTGACGGCCAAGGCCATGGGCGGCAAGGTCATGGTGACGGATGAAAAAGGCGGCTCGTCTACCGTGACGATTGCTGATGTGTACCAGTCCAACGGCGTGATCCACGTGGTTGACAAGGTGCTGCTGCCTAAATAATTTCTGGTGGCCTCACGGGTTGAGGCCAGCCTGAAATAAAAAAGCCCCCGCTCGGTTTGCGCCGCGCGGGGGCTTTTGTTTGCCTGCCGGACTACCGCAACTGGAGTTGGTGCAGCGCCGCCTTGACGATGCTGGCCGCATCCACGCCAAAAAATCCACGCAGTGCGGCGCGCGTGTCGCTGCGGCCAAAGCCGTCGGTGCCCAGCGTCAGGTAGCTGCGGCCGGGCGGCAGGAAGGCGCGAATGCTTTCGGGCACGGCGCGCACGTAGTCGGTGGCGGCGATGATGGGGCCTTCGCTGGCGTTCAGTTGTTGCGCGATGAAGGTTTCCGGCGCAGTTTCACCGGCGAGCGCGCGCTGCTGGCAGGCCGCGCCGTCACGTGCGAGTTCGCTCCAGCTTGTCACGCTGAAAACCGTCGCTTCAATCCCTTGTGCGGCCAGTTGCTGCGCCGCCTTGATCACCTCGGTCAAAATGGCGCCCGAACCCATCAGTGTGATTTTTTCAAGCTTTTTAGGGCGTTGGCCCATATCCAGTGGACGTAAGTAGCTATTAAATTGATAGCATCCACGAATGATGTCGGCCTCCGTACCGGGCCGCAAATCCGGCTGGGCGTAGTTCTCGTTCATCAGCGTGACGTAGTAAAACACGTCCTGCTGCGCCACCATCATCTCGCGTATGCCCTGGTCGATGATGACCGCCAGTTCGCAGGCAAACGCAGGGTCGTAAGCCTTGCAGTTCGGAATCGTCGCGGCCACCAGGTGGCTGGAGCCGTCCTGGTGCTGCAGGCCTTCGCCGCCCAGCGTGGTGCGGCCCGAGGTGGCGCCCAGCAAAAAGCCGCGTGCGCGCTGGTCGGCGGCGGCCCAGATCTGGTCGCCGACACGCTGGAAGCCGAACATGGAGTAGTAAATGTAGAAGGGCAGCATCGCCAGCCCGTGCACGCTGTAGCTGGTGGCGGCCGCCGTCCAACTCGCCAGCGCGCCGGCTTCGCTGATGCCTTCTTCCAGGATCTGGCCGTCCAGCGCCTCGCGGTAGCTGAGCACCGACCCAATGTCTTCAGGTGCGTACTTCTGGCCGACGCTGGAATAAATGCCCACCTGCTTGAACAGATTGGCCATGCCGAAGGTGCGCGCTTCGTCAGCGACGATGGGCACGATCTTCGGCCCCAGCGCCGGGTCTTTGAGCAGACCGCCTAGCATGCGCACAAAAGCCATGGTGGTGCTCATCTCCTTGCCGTCGGCCGTCAGCGCGAACTGCGCGTAGGCGGGCAGGGCGGGTACGGCCACCACATCGGCCAGCGTTTCGCGTTTGGGCAGGTAGCCGCCGAGTGCCTGGCGCCGGGCATGCAGGTACTGCATCTCTGCGCTGTCGGCAGCGGGTTTGTAGAAGCTGAGGCTGGTCGCCTGCTCGTCGGACAGCGGCAGGTTGAAGCGGTTGCGGAATTCGATCAGGTCACCGCCGTCGAACTTCTTCTGCGAATGCGTGGTCATCTTGCCCTGGCCGGCGCTGCCCATGCCATAGCCTTTTTTGGTGTGCGCCAGGATCACTGTCGGCTGGCCGCTATGGTTCGCTGCTGCGGCATAGGCGGCGTGAATTTTTACCAGGTCATGGCCGCCGCGTTTGAGCCGGTCGATCTGTTCGTCGCTCATGCCCTGCGCCAGCCGTGCGAGTTCTTCGTTCTGGCCGAAGAAGTTGTCGCGGTTGAAGCGACCGTCTTTCGCGGCAAAGGTCTGCATCTGGCCATCGACCGTGTGGGCAAAGGCCTGCGTCAAGGCGCCGGTCAAGTCGCGTGCAAACAGGCCGTCCCAGTCGCTGCCCCAGACCAGTTTGATGACCTTCCAGCCGGCGCCCGCGAACAGTTTTTCCAGCTCGTCGATGATGCGGCCGTTGCCGCGCACCGGGCCATCAAGACGCTGCAGGTTGCAGTTGACGACCCAGACCAGGTTGTCCAGGCCTTCACGCGCGGCCAGGGTCAATGCGCTCATCGATTCCGGCTCGTCCATCTCGCCGTCGCCGAACACGCCCCATACTTTTCGTCCGGTGCAGTCGAGCAAGCGCCGGTGCGTGAGGTAGTGCATGAAACGCGCGTGGTAAATCGAGCTGATGGGACCGATCCCCATGGAGCCGGTCGGGAACTGCCAGAAGTCAGGCATCAGGTAGGGGTGCGGGTAGCTGGACAGACCTTGCGCGCCTTGACCGGGCGCCGACAGTTCCTGCCGGTAAAAGCCCAGATCCTTCTCGTCGAGCCGGCCTTCCAGGTAAGCGCGGGCATACACGCCGGGTGCACTGTGTGGCTGGAAAAACACCAGGTCGCCGCGGTGCTGGCCCGCGCCGAGACCTTCGCGGGCACGGAAAAAATGGTTGAAGCCGGTTTCGAACAGGTCGGCCGCGCTGGCATAACTGGCGATGTGGCCGCCGAGCTCGGCCGAGCCGCCGGATTCCGCCTGGTTGGCGCGCACCACCATGGCCAGTGCGTTCCAGCGCATCAGCGAGGCCAGGCGTTCCTCGATGGCCAGGTCGCCGGGGAACACCGGCTGCTCGTTGACGCTGATGCTGTTGACGTAGGGCGTGGACAGCTCGGGCCTCCAGCCCACCCGCTGCTCGCGTGCGAGCCGCGCGAGTTCGTCGAGAACAAAACGTGCGCGCTCAGGGCCCTGCGCCGCCGTCAGCGCGGTGAAGGCTTCGCGCCATTCAGCGGTTTCCTGGGGGTCGGTGTCGGGCTGTGAGGGAGTGGGCATGTCGTGCAGAAGGGTGTGCAGTGGCAGGGGTGCGTTCATGGCCTCAATATACGGACGGAGCTGCAGCATGAGTGACCGAGATGCGTCATTTTTATCATCTATGAAGCATAAAATGCTTCAAATAGGGGATTTCGCAAACCATGAAGCTGGATGTGATTGATTTACGGATTCTTGACGAATTGCAACGTGACGGTGCGCTGTCCAATGTTGAACTGGCCCGGCGCGTGCACCTGAGCCCGTCGCCCTGTTTGGCCCGCGTCAAGGCGCTGGAAGCTGCGCGGGTGATCGACCGTTATGTTGCCATCACCAATGCAGCCGCACTCGGGTTGGGCCTGACGGTGTTCATCTCGATCAGCCTGCGTTCGCAGAGCAAGGCGTCGCTGGCTGAGTTCGAGCGGCGTATTGCCGAGCACGACGAAGTGATGGAGTGTTACCTGATGACGGGCGACAGCGACTACCTGATCCGCGTGGCGGTGGCCGACATGGGCGCACTGGAAAAATTCATCCTTGAGCAGCTCACGCCGATTCCGGGCATCGACAAGATACGGTCCAGTTTTGCGCTCAAGCAGGTGCGTTACAAGACCGCCTTGCCCTTGCCTCAGCTGTGAGCGCAGCGGCGTCATGGCGCCGTCACATTGCCTGCGCACCATGTACCTTCTTGCAACAGGGAGGAATACACATGTTTTCGTCGAAGCCCATCCGCTCAGCGCGCTCACTTCAACGGCCTGCTGCGCTTGCTGCGGTGCTCGCCATGCTGGCGGCACCTCTTCAAGCGCAGACCGCTTTCCCTGCCACCCTGGCAGGTCATGTGGTGATGCCAGCCCAGTCCTTCATCGCGGCGCCCAAAGACGCGCCTGAAGACTTGAAGGTCAGTGGAAAATTCACGACCGGCAAACGGGTCGAAGCCTTCGGTACGGTTGAAGGCCTGTCCGCAGGCCGACCCACGGGCGTGTTCCTGCCCTTCAAGGGTCAGCCGATTCAGGGGCACTCGGGCATCAAGAAAATGCCCGACGGCAGCTTCTGGATACTGACCGATAACGGTTTTGGCTCCAAAGCCAACTCGCCCGACACCATGCTGTACCTGAATCGCTACGACATCGATTTCAAAAGCGGCGCGATGAAGCGGCTGGAAACCATTTTTCTGCACGACCCCGACAAGAAGGTGCCGTTTCGCATCGTTCAGGAAGGCACAAAACAGCGCTACCTGACAGGCAGTGACTTTGATACCGAGAGCTTTCAGCTGGCGGGTGGCGCGCTGTGGATAGGCGACGAGCTCGGCCCCTGGCTGATCAAGGCTGACATGAAGGGCAAGGTGCTGGCGGTGTTTGAGACCATGGTCGACGGAAAAGCTGTGCGTTCACCCGATCACCCGGCTGTGACAACCCCGGCCGCACCCGGCGGCGTGGTCGATTTCCAGGTACGCCGATCACGGGGTTTTGAAGGCATGGCCGCTTCCAAAGACGGCAGCAAGCTGTATGCCCTGCTGGAAGGCGCGTTGTGGGACTCTGCCACCAAGGCCAACGAAAAACTCGACGGCAAAGACTACCTGCGCGTGCTGGAGTTTGATGTGAAAAGCGAATCATGGACCGGTCGTCACTGGAAGTATGTGCTGGAAGGCAACGGCAATGCTATTGGTGACTTCAATATGATCGACGGCACCACCGGCCTGATCATCGAGCGAGACAACGGCGAAGGCACGGCCGACAAGGCTTGTCCTGAAGGTCAGAAACGCACCGATTGTTTTCACGATCTCGCTAAATTCAAGCGCGTGTACAAGGTCGAATTGAACGATGCCAATGCCGGTGGCGCGCTGCGCAAGATCGCTTACATCGACCTGATGGCCATTGCCGACCCGAACAAACTGGCACGCAAACCGCTGAACAATGGCGTGCTGACTTTTCCCTTCTTCACCATCGAAAACGTCGATGTGGTGGACGCCAGGCACATCATTGTTGGCAACGACAACAACCTGCCGTTCTCCAGCAGCCGAGAGCCGAACAAGGCCGACGACAACGAGCTGATTCTGCTGGAAGTCGGGGACTTTCTGAACGCGAACTAATGAGCGGTGGGCGCGGTTGTGTCGCTGACACGCCTGCGGCTTACACCCACACCCGCCGCCCGTTTGCCGATACAGTGGAGGCCTGACACGCTCCGGATAAACACCATGCCAGTCCCGCCTCAGTTTCTGCCGCTGACAGATCTTTACGAGCCATCGGCTATCCAGCAACTGGCCGATGGGCGTTTCCTGGTGGTGGAAGATGAAAAAGAGCATCCTTTCAGCCTGGTCACGCTGAGCGCCGACGGTACAGTCAAGAGCAAGGCCATGCGCCCCGGCTGGTTTGAGGGTAACAACCCGTTCTGGAAGCTTGATGATCTCGAAGGATTGACGGCCGACTCCTTGGGCTACCTTTATGCAGTCACATCGCATTCGCGCAGCGACGATGGGGATGAGAAGAAATCGCGCGACAAGCTGGTGCGTTTCCAGATTGAGGGCGACCGGGTTCGCTCCCCCATGGTGGTCACCGGGCTCAAGCTGGCCTTGGTTGCAACGCACCCGGTGCTGGCAGCCGCAGCGCAGATTGAAGACGTGAAGTCAGACGGCGGCCTGAACATTGAGGCGCTGGAGATCACGCCCGACCGGCAGTGGTTACTGGTGGGGTTTCGCAGCCCGCTGGTCGGTGGCGCAGCCATCATTGCCAGCATCGACAACCCGTCTGCTATTTTTGAAGCTGGCGAGGTACCGCACGTGTCGGCCAGCTTGCAGACGCTTGACCTGGGTGGGCAGGGCATTCGCGGCATGTCCTGGATCGCGTCGCTTGATGGCTACCTCATCATCAGCGGACCTGCATCGTTGGCGGACCAGGCATTTGGACTCTGGTTCTGGAGCGGCCAGGCTCTTTCGCCCGCGCGCCGTGTGACGGTTCCAGGTCTGCAGCACTTTGAGCGTGCGGAAGGGGTGAGTGCAGCAGTGATCGATGGTCAGGCCCGCATCGTCATCGTCAGCGATGACGGCAAGCGTGAGAAAGGGCGCTTTGCCCGTTTTGTGCTGCTGGCGCCCGGGCAACTGCAAATAGCGCCTTGAGGGGAAAGTCGGACTCTGGTGTGAACAAGATGCGCTATCAAAATAATAGCTGTACGCGCAAGTCAGGTATGGGCCAGAGGCCTAAAACGCTATATTTTTGACTGAAACACCAGTCCTGCGTGCTCACGCAGCGCCCGCCCATTCAGCGGTTCAAGCGGCACTCTGGCTAACCCACGGGTTGAGAATTTTCGCGCCGGTTGGCTCAAAATCTGCCACGTTGCGCGTCACAACCGTCATGCCGTGTACCAGCGCCGTCGCGGCGATGAGTCCATCGCGGACCGGGCGCGGGTCGGGCACATGCAGCCGGGCGCTGCGCTGCGCCACTGCGGTATCCACCGAGAGAACGCGGCCATCGAAAGCCGGCAAGACATGGCCATTGAGCCACGCTCTGAAGATGGCGCCCTGGGTCGGGTCCCGGCGTTCGGCCAGCAACACACCTATTTCCAACTCCTGGAGCGTGATCGCTGACAGGTAGAGGTCGGCAGCTTCTACGCTGTCGGCCCACGCTGCAACCTGCAGGTCTGCTTTGCCCAGCCGGATTTTGCGCAGTTCGGAGACGACGTTGGTGTCCAGCAGGTACATCAAGTCAAATCCGCCGCCTGCGCCAAGTCACGAGGCGTCGCAATTTCAAGCTCAAGGCTCTCAGCGCCGGGCATGGCCAGCAAATCGGCAATCTTGGTATTGACGCGGGTAATTTTTTTGTACGCCTCAAAGGTCAACAGCACATGGGCAGGCTGGCCGCGGTCTGTGATGATGACCGGCCCCGTCTGCGCCGCTTTTTTGGCATGGCTGGAGTCTTGATTGAACTGACGGCTTGACAGGGTGGTGATGGGCATGCGCACACTCCTTGGCTTCTGAATTGTAGATATGTTACCTCAAACAAGAGGATTTTCCAAAATTGTAGAAACATATATACAATTTGCGAGCCAGAGAAAAGTGATTTCTCCGCCTGCGAATTGCTACGAAATTTATAGCTGCTCGCGCACGGCTAATAAGGGGCGGAGGCCAAAAAACGCTAAATTTTTGCCTGAAACACCAGTCCGGCGTGCTCACGCAGCGCGTGGAACCTGATCTTGGGCCACTGCTGTTCCGAGTTTCTTGAAATTCACCTGGCGGCAACTGAAGGCCCAAAGGAGCCGTTCAGAGGGTCGGCCTTGCACGACAGAAAATGGTTCCAGCGAGGCGCTTGAGTTGATCACAGAGAGCGGCCTGGATGCTTTTTTCAATGGCAGAATGCGGTGCGAGGCGGCTGTGTGCAACGAACAAGGAGTGGTGAATGCTTAAAAGACTAATCGGCGCAGTTGGGCTATGTCTTGCTATGACTGGCGTTTGCGCAGGAGATGGCTATCCACTGAAGGGGTTTGAACCCGGCGCCGAGATGATCCGCTGCCCGGCAGGCTACCAGTCAGAACATAGGGTCCCACCGGTACTAAATTCGTTTAATTGCGTAGCCATCATTCCGAATTTTGGCGGGCGTCCAGTTAAATCCATCGTAGCCACGGTACACGAAGCTCGCGTCGTCAGCGTTGTAGTGCACGGTTTCGAAACTCGCAGCCATTTGCTCCGAGTCGTCGATGAGCTTTCGAATGTATATGGACTAGCGAACGTGAACGCCGAAGGCTACTCATGGAGACGGGGCAATTTTTACTTCATGCGCGCGACAGTTGAAGGCAATGACGCGGGAATCGTCAGTGGTCATTTGCCGTCTCTCCAGCGAATGCTTGCTAAAGACAAGATGTCGGACGGTCGGTAGGCTCGAACAACGTCGAGATAAGCATCTTCGCTGCAATCTGGGCCATAAAGGGGTTGGCAGCGAAAGTCTGCGAAGGGCTGCAAGGAGTCAGATGTCGACGGCGCGAAAGTAACCCGTTTGGACTCAAAGCCGTCTTTCACTTTCCGAATTTCAAGATCGAAGTAAAAGTTAGCAAGTTGCATTCATGGTTGGATGGGCCCCAACTTGCCCTGCAGCCGCTTAAGTATCTCGGCTTGCATCGCTGCATCGATGCGTTGAAAGTTTTCGCTGAAGGATTCCAGTGAAGCGTCCGAATGCTCTTTCTTAACATGCGGAAAATTTGCAATGAGTGGGTTCGGAGCATCGCAAACGAAAGGCTCGCTCGCCGTTTCGAACTGATACGCCGTCGGGTCGATGACCTTGCCATTAACTTCAACCCAGAAGTGGTGTTGGTCATTGGTTGGATTCGTGCCATGCACTTGCAGGACTGTTGCGCTTGGATACTTGACCGACAGCGCGTGGGCGAGCAGCGCGCTCACAACCTGACAGCAGTTCATTGGAAAATTGTGCATGAACGGGAGAAGGGCCGCGAGTTCATCGTGCTTGAAATACTCAACCGCTACTGCCAAGTCGGCCTCAAGCTCTAGCGTGGATGGATTCATGAGGCGATGTTCGAGTTGAGTGTCGGCTCTTGGCCGACCGTATTCATCGGGCTGGAGCGCTAAATCGTTAAATTTTTGATTGAAACACCAAGCCCGCGTGCTCACGCAGCGAGTGGAACTTGATTTTGGGCCATTGCTGCTCCACCGCACGCAGTGTGGCGCTATGGTCCACCAGCAGGGTCGGCGCATCGACCGCATCCAGTGCCACGCGGTGCGAATTGGCATCCATGAATTTTTTCAACTCGTTCGGGTCATCACAGGTGACCCAGCGTGCCAGATTGAACTGGCTGCCCAGGATGCGCGCCTTGACGCCGTACTCATGCTCCAGCCGGTGTGCCACCACTTCAAACTGCAGCTGACCGACGGCACCAAGCAGTAACAGAGAACCAGCAATTGGCCGGAACACCTGAATCGCGCCTTCTTCGCCGAGCTGTGTCAGGCCGGCGCGCAACTGCTTGCTGCGCAGTGGGTCAGCCACTTCGACCGCGCGGAACATCTCCGGCGCAAAAAAGGGCAGACCGGTGAACTGCAGGGCCTCGCCTTCGGTCAGCGTATCGCCGAGTTGCAACACGCCGTGGTTGGGAATACCGATGATGTCGCCGGCAAAGGCGGTGTCCAGCAGCTCGCGGCGCTGGCTCATGAAACTCACCACCGTGTTGGGCCGCAACTCTTTGCCGCTGCGCACAACCTTCAGGCGCATGCCGCGTGTGAACTCGCCACTGGCCACGCGCAAAAACGCAATGCGGTCGCGGTGCGCCGGGTCCATGTTCGCCTGGATCTTGAAGACGACACCCGAGAATTTTTTTTCTTCGGGGTGAACGACGCGCTGCATGGCAGTGCGGTCGCCAGGCGCGGGGGCCAGGTCCACCAGCGCGTCCAGCACCTCCTGAACGCCAAAGTTGTTGATCGCCGAGCCGAAGAACATCGGCGTCTGTTTGCCGGCCAGAAAGGCGGCGCGGTCAAATTCCGGCGAGGCGCCTTCCAGCAGTTCCAGCTCGCCCTGCGCCTGGGTGAACTCGGCACCGAAACGTTTGGCAGCTTCGGCGTTGTCCAGGCCTGCCAAAATTTCATCGTCGCCGCCGGCCTTGTCTTCGCCGGGGCTGAAGACCCGCATGCGTTTTTCGCGCCGGTCATACACGCCGTGGAACAGCTTGCCCATACCGACCGGCCAAGTAAAGGGCACCACCGTCATGCCGAGCTCCTGCTCGATCTCGTCCATCACACTCATCGGGTCCTGCACCTCGCGGTCCATCTTGTTGACAAAGGTCAGGATGGGTGTGTTGCGGGCGCGGCAGACCTGCAGCAGGCGGCGGGTTTGCGGTTCGACACCGTTGGCCGCATCGATCACCATCAACGCGGCATCGACGGCGGTCAACACGCGGTAGGTGTCTTCGGAAAAATCCTGGTGACCGGGCGTGTCGAGCAGGTTGATCACGCAACCCCGGTATTCCATCTGCATGACCGATGAGGCCACCGAGATACCGCGCTGCTTTTCAATTTCCATCCAGTCGCTGGTGGCATGGCGCGCGGCCTTGCGTGCCTTCACGCTGCCGGCAATCTGGATTGCGCCCGAGAACAGCAGCAGCTTTTCAGTCAGCGTGGTTTTGCCTGCGTCGGGGTGGGAAATGATGGCAAACGTGCGGCGGCGTTTGACCTGTTTTTCTATTTCGGAGAATTCGTGCGGTGAGGACATAACCCACGATTATCGGTGACGCAGGCTATTGCCCGGTCGAGCCGGGTTGCCGTGCGAAACGTGGCTGCTGCACGCCGTTGATCACAACTTCTTCATTGAACATCGCGGTGGGTCGCACCCACAGCCCTTTGTCGCCATACAGTGCACGGTACAGCGTCATCGGCTCCAGGCTTTCGCTATGGCGCACCGTGCCCACCACCTCGTACATCAGGCCCTTGTAGTGGCGGTACAGGCCTGGCGGGGTTTCTATCAGGGGTGCAAGCGCGTCGGGCATGGTCATCCAGGTTCTTGAGGCGGCTTGCGCGCCTGCGGTGGGACAATGGGGCATGCATCCTAACGCCTTACTCGATAGTTGTACTGTTCTCCTCAAGCAGGTTCTCCGTTTCGACCACCCCGCCGACATGGTGGTGTCGCGCCATTTTCGAGAGCAACGCCTGGGCCCGCGCGAGCGCGCCACGGTGGCCGAGACGATTTACGGGGTGTTGCGCAAGAAAAACCTCTTCACCTACCTGGCCCAGCATGGCAGCGGCCCGACCGAACGGCGTCTGGCCATCCTCGGTTTCGCTGCAGAGCGTGATTTTCTGCTGGGTGCGCTCACAGACCAGGAGAAAGACTGGCTGTCGCGTTGCGACCAGGTTCAGCCTGCGGACCTGATGGAGTTGCACCGGCACAACCTGCCGGCCTGGCTGGTTGAGCCGCTGAAAGCCCAGCTCGGTGACGACTTCTGGCCGCTGGTGGAGAGCCTCAATGCGCCCGCTGGCCTGGATCTGCGCGTTAACACACTCAAGGACAAGCGGGCTGAAGTTCAGAAAGAGCTTGCGAAAGCAGCTATTAAAACAGTAGCAACGCCATATTCGCCCTGGGGCCTGCGCATGACGACCAAACCGGCCCTGAACAAGCTGGACGCCTTCACCCGCGGCGCCATCGAGGTGCAGGACGAAGGCTCGCAGTTGCTGGCCCTGCTGGTCGATGCCAAACGCGGCGAAATGGTGGTGGACTTCTGCGCCGGCGCCGGCGGCAAGACCCTGGCTCTGGGCGCCAGCATGCGCAACACCGGGCGCCTGTATGCCTTTGACACCTCGGGCCACCGGCTCGATGCGTTGAAGCCTCGACTGGCGCGCAGCGGCCTGTCCAATGTCCATCCCGTGGCGATTGCCCATGAGCGCGACGACCGCATCAAGCGCCTGGCCGGCAAGATCGACCGCGTGCTGATCGATGCCCCATGTTCCGGACTGGGGACGCTGAGGCGCAATCCCGACCTGAAGTGGCGGCAGACGCCCAAGGCCATCGAAGAACTGACGGTCAAGCAGGCCGCCATCCTTCAAAGCGCTGCGCGCCTGCTGAAACCTGGCGGACGACTGGTGTACGCCACCTGCAGTGTGTTGCGCGATGAAAATGAAGCCATTGTCCAAGCCTTCAGCGACGCGAATAAAGATTTCACGCCTCTTGAAAGCAGCGATGTTTTGACGCATCTCGGAGTGGAGGGGGCTGCAAAATTATGCAGCGGGCCTTATCTGCGCCTGTGGCCTTATCTGCATCAGACAGACGGTTTTTTCGCCGCTGTTTGGCAAAAGGTTTGAAACAGTTAGCAGCATGAAGCCGTTAAATGTCACATTCTCAGCGATTTTTCAGGATTTACCGTAGTTTTACCGGAAACGCAGGTTTCTTCACTGCTGCGGTTCGGTGATTCGGTCAGCCCCAGCCTACAATAGTTGAGTTGTCCAGCACGGTTGTAGTACGGTATGCAGGGCACTGTTACAAATTGTTTAAAGGACCCCCATGATTTTGTTTGACGCCGCCCTTGACTGGCTGGCCCATGGCCTGATTGCCGCTAGCTGGTGGCAAATTGTGCTGTACACGCTGGTGACGACGCATATCACGATTGCCAGCGTGACGATTTACCTGCACCGTCATCAGGCGCATCGCGCCATGGACCTGCACGCGATCCCGTCACACTTCTTCCGTTTCTGGCTCTGGCTGGGTACCGGCCAGGTCACCAAGGAGTGGGTGTCGATTCACCGCAAGCACCACGCCAAATGCGAGACCATTGACGACCCGCACAGCCCTCAGGCCCTTGGCATCAAGAAGGTGTTCTGGCAAGGCGCCGAGCTGTACCGCGCCGAAAGCAAAAACAAGGAAACCATGGTCAAGTACGGTCATGGCACGCCGAACGACTGGCTCGAACGCAATTTGTATACACGTTATAGCTGGCAGGGCGTGGGCCTGATGATGATCATCAACCTGGCATTGTTCGGCGCAGCCGGTCTGGCCGTGTGGGCGGTGCAAATGGTATGGATTCCCGTGACAGCGGCCGGCATCATCAACGGTATTGGCCACTACTGGGGGTACCGCAACTTTGAGGCGCCTGACGCCAGCACCAATATTTCGCCTTGGGGCATCATGATTGGCGGTGAAGAGTTGCACAACAACCACCACACCTACCCGACTTCGGCCAAGTTCTCGGTCAAGCCGTATGAGTTCGACATTGGCTGGACCTATATTCGTGGCCTGGAGAAGATTGGTCTGGCGACCGTCAAAAAGGTGCCGCCCAAGCTGACGCTCGGTTCCATCCAGCCGGTGGCTGACGAGAAAACGCTGGAAGCCCTGATCGCCCACCGCTACGAGGTGATGGCCGGGTTCGCGCGTGAACTTCGCCGCGCCGGCCAGTTGGAAATCGAGGCGCTCAAGGCCCGCAAGGCCGACATCTCGGTGCTGAAGGCTGCCAACCGCTGGCTGCATCGTGATGACGACAAGGTTCCTGCGGCCGCCAAGCCCCAGATTGCCCAGGCCCGTGCCGAGCACCCGGTGCTCGACAAGATGGTCACCATGCGTGAAGAATTGCGCCAGATGTGGTTGTCAACCTCAGCCTCGCGCGAGCAACTGGCCAGCGACCTGCAGGCCTGGTGCCGCCGTGCTGAAGAAAGCGGTATTACGGCGCTGCGTGATTTTTCGATGAATCTGCGCGCCGCACGCGCCTGAAGTTTCAGTCGGTCCCGCGTCATCGGGCTGCACCAGCTTTACCGCTGCTGCAGCCTTTTTCACGCCCCTTGTTCGCCGCTGGGGACTTCCGTCACGGGGCCCAATGCTCAGCAGTTGATCGGACAGGGCCCCGTTGCGAAGGGCCTTGAGACAGAAGACAGAAGAGAAAAGAGAGAGAGAGAGGACGGGACCTGTCTGCCGAAGGAAGGGCTCCGCGAGATTCACATTGGCATAAAAAAACCCGCCGGAAGCCAGCGGGTTTTTTGAAAACGCTGTCAGGCAGCGCAGAAACAGTCTGAATTACTTCAGTTTGATTTCCTTGTAGTCCACATGCTTGCGTGCCTTGGGATCAAACTTCATGATCAGCATCTTGTCAGGTGTGGTCTTTTTGTTTTTGGTGGTCGTGTAGAAGTGACCGGTGCCGGCGGTTGATTCCAGCTTGATTTTTTCGCGTGCGCCTTTAGCCATGATCTTTTTCCTTGACTTGCTTAGATTTCACCGCGGGCACGAAGGTCCACCAGGACCGCGTCAATACCGAGCTTGTCAACGAGGCGCAAACCGGCGCTGGTGACGCGCAGGCGCACCCAACGGTTTTCAGTTTCAACCCAGAAGCGGCGGTATTGCAGATTAGGCAAAAACCGGCGCTTGGTTTTGTTGTTGGCGTGAGAAACATTGTTCCCCACCATCGGGCCTTTGCCCGTTACCTGACAGACGCGTGCCATGAGCACTCTCCGTAAAAAATAGAAATCGGATGCCGGCCCCCGGAGGATGCTCAGCTAAGCCATAGATTATAGCCTAAAAATCAAACGCCTTCAAGTCGCAAGTTCCCCGCAGCGTGCACGCAGTGAGCGACGGGGGCGGACTATGCGGCGCTCTCCCCTTCAAGCAGGGGCCGCAGGACTGGCTTCGCCAGACCGCCGGCGCAGCGGGCGCCGAGGGGCTGGAGCCTGCGGCTCCAAAGCTGCTTGAGCAGCTTTGGACAGGCGACAGAGGCGAAGCGTCTCGCGAACCGCAGCCTGCAAGGCCTCGGGAGCTACACGAGTGAGCGACCGTGGGGCCCTAACTCTGTTCGAGAAAGCGCTGGGCGTCCAGGGCCGCCATGCAACCCGTACCCGCGCTGGTGATGGCCTGGCGGTAGACATGGTCCTGCACGTCGCCGGCGGCAAACACGCCGGGGACACTTGTCATGGTGGCAAAGCCCTGGAGCCCGGTTTTGGTGATGATATAGCCGTCCTTCATCTCCAGTTGCTCCGAAAAAATGTCGGTGTTGGGCTGGTGGCCGATGGCGATAAAACAGCCTTGTAAGGCGATGTCTTCGGTGGCGCCGGTTTCGGTGCTCTTGAGACGCACGCCATTGACGCCGGAGGCGTCCCCCAAAACCTCGTCCAGGGTTTGGTGCAATTTCAGCTCGATCTTGCCTGCGGCGACTTTCTCGTGGAGCTTGTCGATCAGGATGGCCTCGGCCTTGAACTTGTCGCGCCGGTGCACCAGCACCACCTTGCTGGCGATGTTCGAGAGGTAAAGCGCTTCCTCGACGGCAGTGTTGCCGCCCCCCACCACACAGACCTTCTGGTCGCGGTAGAAAAAACCGTCGCAAGTGGCGCAGCCCGATACACCCCGGCCCATGAAAGCGGTTTCCGAAGGCAAGCCCAGGTACTTCGCCGAGGCCCCGGTGGCGATGATCAGTGTGTCGCAGGTATAGGTGCCGCTGTCACCTGTCAGTGTGAAGGGGCGCTGGCTGAAGTCGACCTTGTTGATGTGGTCAAAAATGATCTGCGTCTTGAAACGCTCCGCGTGCTCAAGGAAACGCTGCATCAAATCAGGGCCTTGTACGCCCATGGCGTCAGCAGGCCAGTTGTCGACGTCGGTGGTTGTCATGAGCTGCCCGCCCTGTGCAATGCCGGTGATCAGCACTGGGTTGAGGTTGGCGCGGGCTGCATAAACTGCGGCGGTATAACCGGCGGGGCCTGAACCCAGAATGAGTACTTTAGAGTGGTTCATAGTGAAAAATCTGATTCGGAAAACATTAGAACTCAGTTAGAGTCCCAAATAGCTGGGGCTGGCTTGAGGGTTTAAAACCCTGAAGCCTGAAAATTTGGCGGGTACAACGCATGCATTGTAAGAACTCGGTGAAGCCCCCTTTGGCGGCGCATTTCGGAGAAGTTTGATATGTCCACGATGGTGTCCAACCTGGAGCTGATTCGCCGGGTGCCCCTGTTTTCGATGTTGACCTCTCCGCAGGCTGAGGCGATTGCTGCGGCTGTGATCAAGCGACGCTACAAGCGCGGCGAAGCCATTGTCGAGCAAGGCAAGCAGTCCAATGCCCTGGCGATTTTGCTGACCGGGCGCGCGCGCGTCGTGACCACTGATGCCCGCGGTCGGGAAGTGATTCTCGCCACGCTGCATCCCGGCGACTACGTCGGTGAAATGAGCCTGATTGACAGCGAACCGCATTCGGCCACGGTCCGGACCGAAGTTCAAACCGATGTATTGGTGGTCGGCCGACCGGAGTTTGCCCGTTGCCTGCCCGAAAACAGCTCCATGGCGTATGCGGTCATGAAAGGCCTGGTGCAGCGTCTGCGCCATGCCGACCGCAAGATCGAATCGCTGGCCCTGATGGACGTGTACGGCCGGGTTGCCAGGGCCTTGCTGGAGTCTGCCGTTCCTGATCGCGAAGGTAACACTGTTATCCGAGAAAGGGTGTCGCGCCAGGATCTGGCCAAGATGGTTGGCGCCTCGCGCGAAATGGTCAGCCGCGTGATGAAAGACCTGGAAGAACGCGGTTACATCGAGACACGTGCGGATGGGTCGATGTGGGTCAAGGATCGGCTCAATACACTGGGTTGACCGGCAGATTTCCACCGCGTATACGGTCATGGGGGCCTGTTCAACTGAGGTAAGCTCAGCACTGGTTTTATGACTTACTCCCTCGACACATTGAACACCAGAACCTCTGCTGCGGCGCCTGCTGCGGGCGGCGTGAAACGCTTTGCCCATGAAGTCAGTCTGATTCTCGGCCTGCTGGCGCTGGCCTTCTGGCTTGGCGCGCTGATCAGCTACTCACCGCAGGACGCGGCGTGGTCCACCACCGGCAGCCGGGAAGGGGCTGAAGCTGCTGCCCGCAACTGGGGCGGACGTTTGGGCGCGCATCTGGCTGACGCCAGCTACTTTTTGTGCGGATTTTCCGTGTGGTGGGCACTCGCTGCGGGGGTGCGCGCCTGGCTGGGCTCGCTCGCGCGGGGGCTGCGCAGCCAGCCAGCGGCCGCCTCGGCCATCGGACGCATCAGGTTTTGGTCCAGCCTGCTGCTGCTGCTGCTGGCCAGTGCGGGGCTGGAATGGTCGCGCCTTTACCGCTTTGAATCCATGTTGCCAGGGGGTCAAGCGGGCGGGGTGCTGGGCTACCTGGTTGGTCCAACCAGCGTGAAGTGGCTGGGTTTTACCGGCTCGGGTCTGGTCTGGATTGCCATCGGCGTGATCGCGGTTTCGGGGGTGTTCTCTTTTTCATGGGCCCATACCGCTCAGCGCATAGGCGCCTGGATCGATGAACTGATTGAATCGCGCCGGGAAAAACGCGAAATTGCCGAAGACCTGGCCGTGGGCCGGGCCGCCGCCCGCCAGCGCGAAGCAACGCTGCATGAAGAACGGATCGAAATTGAAGAGCATCGCCCGGTTCCGGTGCTGATCGAACCGACGCTGGCCGATATTCCCAAGAGTGAACGTGTGGCCAAGGAGCGGCAAAAACCGCTGTTCAGCGAGATGCCGGACTCCAAGCTGCCGCAGGTGGATCTGTTAGACGGTGCCTTGACGCGGCAGGAAACGGTGGCGCCCGAGACACTGGAGATGACCTCGCGCCTGATCGAGAAAAAGCTCAGGGACTTCGGCGTCGAGGTGCGTGTGGTGGCGGCAGCGCCCGGCCCGGTGATAACGCGATATGAGATCGAACCCGCCACGGGGGTCAAAGGTGCACAGATCGTCAACCTGGCCAAGGACCTGGCGCGCGCGCTGAGCCTGGTATCGATCCGGGTGATCGAAACCATCCCCGGCAAAAACTACATGGCACTCGAACTGCCCAACGCCAAACGCCAGTCCATCAAGCTCAGTGAGATCCTCGGCTCGCAGGTCTACAACGAAGCCAAGTCCATGCTGACCATCGGCCTGGGCAAGGACATCAGCGGTGCGCCGGTGGTGGCTGACCTCGCCAAGATGCCGCACTGCCTGGTGGCCGGCACCACCGGTTCGGGCAAATCGGTCGGCATCAACGCGATGATTCTGAGCCTGCTGTACAAGGCCGACGCGCGCGATGTACGCCTGTTGCTGATTGACCCGAAGATGCTGGAGATGAGTGTCTACGAAGGCATCCCGCACCTGCTCGCTCCCGTGGTCACCGACATGCGCCAGGCCGCGCACGGCCTGAACTGGTGTGTGGCCGAGATGGAAAAGCGCTACAAACTGATGAGCAAGATGGGCGTGCGCAACCTGGCGGGTTACAACGTCAAGATTGATGATGCCAAGGCGCGCGGCGAGTTCATTTACAACCCCTTCAGCCTGACCCCCGAGCAGCCCGAACCGCTGGAGCGCCTGCCCTACATCGTGGTTGTCATTGACGAGCTCGCCGACCTGATGATGGTGGTCGGCAAGAAGATCGAGGAACTGATTGCACGGCTGGCGCAGAAGGCGCGCGCCGCTGGTATCCACCTGGTGCTGGCCACGCAGCGGCCCAGTGTCGATGTGATCACGGGCCTGATCAAGGCCAACATCCCGACGCGGCTGAGCTTCCAGGTCAGCAGCAAGATCGACAGCCGCACCATTCTTGACCAGATGGGCGCGGAGGCTTTGCTGGGCATGGGCGACATGCTCTACATGCCCAGCGGCACCGGTTTTCCGATCCGCGTGCATGGTGCTTTTGTGAGTGACGACGAAGTACACCGCGTGGTGGCTTACCTCAAGCAGCAGGGCGAGCCCAACTACATCGACGGCGTGCTTGAAGGCGGCACCGTTGACGGCGAAGGCGACCTGCTGGGTGATGGTAACGGCGGCAGCGAGGGCGACAAGGACCCGATGTTCGACCAGGCGGTCGAGATTGTGCTGAAAAACCGCAAGGCCTCGATTTCGCTGGTGCAGCGGCATTTGAAGATTGGCTACAACCGGGCCGCGCGCATGCTCGAAGAGATGGAAAAATCCGGAATGATCAGCGCCATGTCGGGCAGCGGTCAGCGCGAAATTCTGGTGCCCGCGCGCGCCGAAGGATGACAGGCCAGCCTTTACGGCTGCTATACATTGTTCTGGCAACCAATCCGGCGCAGCGGTGTCTCAAAGACATGTGGATCGCCCGCCGCCTGACATCACCTGGAACACCATGAAGCACACTTTCTCATCTCCCGTCGCCCCTGTTATCTCCCGCGCGCTGCGGGCCGCATTGGCTGGCCTGATGGCCTTTGTCGCCATGGCTGCCAGCGCCCAGGTTTCCACAGTCAGCGGTCTGGAAAGCCTTGAAGCTTTTGTCAAAAACACCAAAAACGGCCGCGCCGCCTTCACCCAGGTGGTGACCAGCCCGGCGCGTGATGGGCAGGTTGCAAAGACCAAAACCTCCAGCGGCAGTTTCGAGTTCCTGCGGCCCAATCGCTTCAAGTTTGTCTACACCAAGCCGTTTGAACAAAGCATCGTCTCCGATGGCCAAACCTTGTGGCTGCACGACGTGGACCTGAACCAGGTCACGGCGCGCAAACTCAGCCAGGTGCTGGGCGGCACGCCCGCCGCTGTGATTGCCGCCGCCGCTGACATCAAGGCGCTGCAGAACGATTTCACGCTGGTGCCGCAACCCGACAAGGACGGCCTCGAATGGATCCAGGCCACGCCGAAAACCAAGGACGGCCAGGTGCAGAGCATCACCGTCGGCTTCAAAGAAAGCGCCAGGGGTAGCGAGCTGGCCCGGCTGGAAATCCTTGACAGCTTCGGCCAGCGTTCGGTCATGACGTTTGGCGCGTTTGAGGTCAATCCGGCTTTGAGCATTGCCAACTTTGTTTTCAAGCCGCCTCTCGGTGCAGACATATCAAGGCAATAGTTTTTACGCTGCTTCTTGAATCTTGTAGCCTAAACCGCGTACTGTTTGAATCAAAGACGGAACGCCTTGTTCGTCAATTTTTGCTCGTAAGCGGCGAATGTACACATCCACCACATTGGTCAGTGGGTCTTCGTGGCTGCCCCAAACGTTTGACAAAATTCGCTCCCGGCTGAAAAGTCGGCCCGGCGCACTCATCAAAAGTTCTAGCAGGGCCAGCTCTTTGGCTGTGAGGGAAATGTCTTGACTGTCTCGGTTCACTCGCATTTTTTCGCGGTTAAACACCAAAGCACCGACCTTCAATTGCGCTATAGCCGCGTGGCGTGGGTGTATTTCGGCAGGTCGGCGCATCAAGGACTCAATGCGGGCCAGTAATTCGTCGAAAGCAAAAGGTTTGATCAAATAGTCGTCAGCGCCGCAGCGCAAACCCGTCACGCGGTCTTGCACCGTGCCCATGGCGGTCAGCATCAAAATGGGGACGGGATTGCGGTCAGCCCGCAGCTGTTGACACACTTCAATGCCGCTCATTTTTGGCAGCATCACATCGAGTAAAACAATTGAAAAAGCTTCGGCTCGGGCGACGGCCAAGGCT
Source organism: Polaromonas sp. (assembly GCF_030689685.1). Lineage (GTDB taxonomy): Bacteria > Pseudomonadota > Gammaproteobacteria > Burkholderiales > Burkholderiaceae_C > Polaromonas. The sequence goes on from NZ_JAUYEY010000091.1 coordinate 41,442, forward strand.
TGCTGACCATCACTGGCCAAGCTCACCCGATAGCCCTCAGCGCGCAAACCACGCTGTAAAAAATCGGCCACTCTTGGGTCGTCTTCCACGATCAGCAAGTTCATGCCAAGGCGCCCGCTTGAATGTCCCTTTGAGCCACCTGCGAAGCTGCGTCAGCTTGCATCAGTGGCAGTGTGAGCGTGGCACAAGCACCGCACGAGTTATTTGCATCGACTGAGCTGCCTTGTTGGGCTGGGTGATTGTTTCGCAAATCAATCTCGCCGCAGTGCGCGCTGATGATGGCTTGAGCAATCGACAAGCCCAGCCCAGCGCCGTCTGGCCGCATTTCCCTGGCCCGGTCACCTCGGAAATGGCGCTCAAAAGCGCCTTGTGATTCGCCTTCTGTCAAGCCAATGCCTTGATCAGTCACCCTGATGCTCACGGTGCCTACAGCAGCGTCAACGCTCACGCCAACACTTACTTGTCCTGGTGACTCGCTGTAACGAACCGCGTTGTCCAGCACAATCGTCAAGGCTTGTTGTAAGCGGTCTTTGTCAGCGTGAATCACGACGTTTTCAACCTCGGGGGTGATCACCTGATTGACCTGCGTGATTGCGATGTTTCGGTTGGCGGCAACGGCGGCCGTTTGCGAAAGCGCTGCCTTGATCACCACACTCAACGGCGTGGGTTGAAGTTTTAAGGGGTAGTGCTCAGCATCGGAGTTGGCCAAATGCAGCAGGTCTTCTACCCGACGGCTTAAATCGGCGGTGGCATCGACGATTCGGCTCAAACTGGCGCGGTAGTCTTGCGCATCACGCTGAGCGCCGCGCAAGGCGATTTCTGCTTCACCGCGAATTACCGTGACGGGCGTGCGCAGTTCATGGCTTACTTCAGCAAAGAACTGTCTGCGCCGACTGTCTATGCGCAGTAGCGCCTCGTGACTACGGGTCACGTCGGCGGTTTTGGCTGCTATCGCATCATCTAACCCTTGGCGAACGCTTTGGCTTTGAACGCGTGCAGCTTCTAATTGAATAGCCGCTGTGTTCAACTGGCGGGCAACTTTACCAAACTCATCTGCTGCGCCTTCACGCCCACGGTATTCATAATTTCCTTGGGCAATGGCCGTGGTGGCTTGTACCAGTGCATCAAACGGCTGGTGCATGCGCTTGACGAAATACACCACCGCAAACACACCAAGCGCTACAGAGAAAAATGCCAGCATCAAGCTGGCCGTTCTCATCCGGGCCAAAGCATCGGCCAGTTTTGTTTTCGCCAAGTCGCTGGTCGCTCGCTGCCGAACCACAGCTTCCTCTAAAACGCTACGCATGTCGCGACCATCAGAGCGGTCAAAAATGCTGATCAACTTTTTCCAGGCGTTGGATTGGTCGCCTGAGCCGACTGGAAATCCACCCGCTTCCACCGAAGCTTTTAAAACTGAAAAATTGTGCCCCAATAGCTGTATGGCAGCGTATTCGCTGCCGCCGTTTTCGCGGTTCAAGGCGGCATCGCGCGGCGCGAGCTTTTGCAACTCACCCAAGCTACGCGACATTTTCTCCAGCAATACGGTTTTTGTGTCTTCTGCTGCATCGCCTGCCAGGGCCGATTGCGCAAACCAAACTTTCAAGCGCTGCTTGTTAGCGCCCAATTCCAAATAATGATTGAGCATGCTGGTGGCGACCACGCTGCGCTCGGCATGTTGAGCGGCAGAGCGGGTTGCCCACAGCGTAAAAAGCCCTTGCGCGATGGCCAAGAAAACCAGCGCGGCAAAGGTAATGCTCAATCGGGTGCGGATCATGCAGCTAGCTTAATTGAAAAAATTAAGCAAAGTCGCATCTCGAATTGACCTGATGAATCAGACTCACGAACCTGAAAAGGGCAGCGAAGAGTGGTGCACCACAATGCGTATTTTGCCCATGTCGTCTTTCTTGAAGGCCCAGGTTTTATCCACGGTGGTTTTTTTACCATCTTTGTCGGTAAAAATCACATTACCTATGGTCGAGGCTACATCGCCGTTGATGTGAATGGCCGCATTTTCAATTTCCACTTTTTTCCAGCCTTTGAGTGCAAAGCCCGTGTCTTTGGGGTAATTGCTGTTACCGCCCACAAAGTAGGCCAATGCGCCTTCTTTGGTCACCCGAAATGTTTGCGGTGCCACCGTCAACGTGGGTTTGAACAGCACGGGCCCCATGTTGTAGCCGTAAGCGGCGTCCAGCACAGCGCTGGCGGTGGCTTTGGCCTTGGCGTAGCCGCCTGTGGTGTAGTCGTTGCCGATTTGGATCAAGGCATCGCCCCAGCCTTTTTGGACCGCTAAAACTTCGGATTCTGTGATGTTGGCGCTGTAAACCTGCGTAGGGCCTTTGGCCAAGGCGCTGCCTGCCAATGCGATGCTGCCCAACAGGGCGGTGGTGCGTGCGAGTTGTTTCAATATCATGATGCGTCCTTTATTTAATGTAAAAAATCAAGTGGAATAATTGAAGTCCTAACATTTTTGAACTTTCAATAGCAACGGTTGTTTTAACCGTTGAAAGAATTAAAAACTTGCATGCTGAACGCTTCATGATTTAAAAATGAACCGCACCTTAACAAAAAATGAACAACAGATGAACGCGCCGCCTAAAATTTGAGATATGTCCAGCAACCCCAAGCCTCTCACGCCGCTGACCGCTAGAACGCCTAATACCCCCTTGGCCGAGCGCCTGCGCCCCAAAAATCTTGGCGAGGTGATTGGCCAGCAGCATCTGCTGGGGGCCGACATGCCGCTGCGTATTGCGTTTGAGTCGGGCCAGCCGCATAGCTGCATTTTGTGGGGCCCGCCCGGTGTTGGCAAAACCACGCTGGCGCGACTGATGGCCCACAGTTTTGATGCCCACTTCATCACCATTTCGGCGGTGCTGGGCGGTGTCAAGGACATCCGCGAGGCGGTCGAACAAGCCACTATCTGGCAGGCTCAAGGTGGCAGGCGCACCATCGTGTTTGTCGATGAGGTGCACCGCTTCAACAAATCGCAGCAGGACGCTTTTTTGCCGTATGTCGAAAGCGGGCTGTTCACCTTCATAGGTGCGACCACCGAGAACCCGTCGTTTGAGGTCAACTCGGCGCTGCTGTCGCGCGCGGCCGTGTATGTGCTGCAGCCTCTGACGACTGAAGATTTGAAGCAAATAGTGGCCAAGGCCCTTGCGGAGCGTGCGCTACCAGCTATCAAAACCATAGTGCCTGACGCGCTGGAGCAACTCGTGGCCTATGCCGACGGCGATGCGCGGCGCCTGCTCAACACGCTGGAGTCGCTGGCGGTTGCGGCCCAGCGTGAAAAAAAGGCCGGTGGTGTGGATGTCACCGGGGCCTGGTTGCTCAAGGTGCTGGGCCAGCAGATGCGCCGCTACGACAAAGGCGGCGAGCAGTTTTACGACACCATCTCGGCGTTGCACAAATCGGTGCGCGGCTCTGACCCTGACGCCGCGCTGTACTGGCTGGTGCGCATGCTCGACGGCGGGGCCGAACCCAGGTACATGGCGCGCCGGCTGATACGCATGGCCAGCGAGGACATTGGCCTGGCCGATCCGCGCGCCTTGCGGCTGGCGCTTGACGCCGCCGAGGTCTATGAGCGCCTGGGCTCGCCAGAGGGCGAGCTGGCGCTGGCGCAATGTGTGGTGTATCTGGCGATGGCGCCCAAATCCAACGCTGTCTACAAAGCTTTCAATGAAGCCAAAGCCTTTGTGAAGAAAGACGGCACCCAGCCGGTGCCGCTGCACCTGCGCAACGCACCGACCCAACTCATGAAAGAGCTGGACTACGGCAAAAACTACCGGTATGCGCATGACGAGGAGGACGGGTTTGCCGCCGGTGCTTCTTATTTGCCCCAGGGCATGGCGGCGCCGGGTTTCTACCGGCCAGTGAACCGCGGCCTTGAAATCCGTATTGCGGACAAGCTCAATGAGCTGAAGTCAAAAAACGACAAAAAGACCTGACCAGAACGAATGGTTACCGATCAGTTCGTCCGCCAGGAACATAAAATTCCTCAAGGGTAAACCCCGCAAAAACGGCTGCCTTGGCCCGATTCTCGCTAGAGGGCCATGGCTACAATTTGCGCATTAGCTCGCCACCCAATCCAGTCATCTGGTTTTGATAGGCGGGCTTTTTGTTAACTCGCGCGATTTCCTGGTGATCCCAGGTGAGGCGGCCTCGCATGGTGCGGGGCGGAGCTGGCAACTGAATTAAAACGGGAGAGCGAGTATGGAAGTTTTGCTTCAGCAAATCATCAACGGGCTGGTGCTGGGCAGCATGTATGCCCTGATCGCCCTGGGTTACACCATGGTGTACGGCATCATCAATTTGATCAATTTCGCGCATGGCGAGGTGTTGATGGTGGGGGCACTGACCAGCTGGACCATCATTGTCTGGATGCAGGAGGCCATGCCCGGCACGCCAGGCTGGCTGATTTTGCTGATCTCGCTGCTGATTGCGTTTGTGGTCTGTGGCGCGCTCAATTTTGCGATTGAAAAGGTCGCCTACCGGCCGCTGCGCAACTCGCCCAAGCTGGCGCCGCTGATCACTGCCATCGGCATGTCCATCCTGCTGCAGACGCTGGCCATGATCATCTGGAAGCCCAACTACAAACCGTACCCGACGCTGCTGCCGGCCGAGCCGCTGCATATTGGCGGCGCAGTGATCACCGTCACGCAAATTTTCATTCTGGCTGCCACGGCGGTGTCGCTGGCCATCCTGATGTACCTGGTCAACTACACCAAGCTGGGTCGCGCGATGCGCGCCACGGCCGAAAACCCGCGCGTGGCAGCGCTGATGGGCGTCAAACCCGACACCGTGATCTCAGCGACTTTCATCATAGGCGCGGTGCTGGCGGCACTGGCCGGCGTGATGTACGCGTCCAACTACGGCACAGTGCAACACACCATGGGCTTTCTGCCGGGTCTGAAGGCTTTTACTGCGGCAGTCTTCGGTGGCATCGGCAACCTCGGCGGCGCAGTGCTGGGCGGCATTTTGCTGGGGCTGATCGAAGCCATTGGCGGCGGCTACCTCGGCACCTGGACTGGCGGCGTGCTGGGCAGCCAGTACTCGGACATCTTTGCCTTTGTGGTGCTGATTTTTGTGCTCACCTTGCGTCCTTCAGGACTGCTCGGTGAACGTGTGGCGGACCGGGCCTAGAAGAAGGAGCACCATGATGAAAAAACACAGACTCCTTTCGTTTCTTGTCGTTGCGGTCGCCATGCTGATCCTGCCGCTGCTGCTGCAGCAGGGCGGCAACGCCTGGGTGCGTATTGTCGACATGGCGCTGCTGTATGTGCTGCTGGCACTCGGCCTGAACATCGTCGTCGGTTACGCCGGCTTGCTGGACCTGGGCTACGTCGCCTTTTTTGCCGTCGGCGCCTACCTGTTTGCGCTGCTGGGCTCGCCGCATCTGGCCGACGCTTTTCCGGCTGTGAAGGCGGCATTTCCGAACGGCCTGCACCTGCCGATCTGGGCCGTGATCCCGCTCGCGGCTGCGCTGGCCGGGCTGTTTGGCGTCCTTCTGGGCGCGCCCACGCTCAAGCTGCGCGGCGACTACCTGGCCATTGTCACGCTGGGTTTTGGCGAGATCATCCGCGTCTTCCTGAACAATCTGGACCGCCCGATCAACCTGACCAACGGGCCCAAAGGCATCAGCCAGATCGACTCGATCACGGTTTTTGGCTTCGACCTTGGCGAGACACACAGCTTCTTCGGCATCGAGGTGACCTCGGTGACCATGTATTACTACCTGTTCCTGGCGCTGGTGATTGTGTCGGTGGTGATCTGCCACCGGCTTGAAAACTCGCGCATAGGCCGTGCCTGGATGGCGATCCGCGAAGACGAGATCGCTGCCAAGGCCATGGGCATCAACACCCGCAACCTCAAGCTGCTGGCTTTCGGCATGGGCGCGACTTTCGGTGGCGTGTCGGGTTCGATGTTTGCGGCCTTCCAGGGTTTTGTATCGCCCGAGTCCTTCAGCCTGATGGAGTCGGTGATGATTGTGGCCATGGTGGTGCTCGGCGGCATCGGCCACTTGCCGGGTGTGATTCTCGGCGCACTGCTGCTGGCCGCGCTGCCCGAGGTGCTGCGCCATGTGGCTGGGCCGCTGCAGGCCATGACGGGCGGGCGCCTCGACGCTGCCATCTTGCGCCAGCTCTTGATTGCGCTGGCCATGATCGTGATCATGCTGTCGCGGCCGCGCGGTTTGTGGCCGGCGCCGGAGCACGGCAAGTCGCTGAACAAGGCCGCCGGCAAAGACCCCATTCAGTCCATCAACCCTTAAGGAATGGCCATGAGCGACACCATTCTCAAAGTCACCGGCGTTTCCAAACGCTTTGGCGGCTTGCAGGCACTCAGCGATGTCGGCATCCACATCGAACGCGGCCAGGTCTATGGCCTGATCGGCCCCAACGGCGCCGGCAAGACCACCTTCTTCAACGTGCTGACCGGCCTGTACACGCCCGACAGCGGCAGCTTCGAGCTGGCCGGCAAGCCCTACAAGCCGTCGGCGGTGCATGAAGTGGCCAAGGCCGGGATTGCCCGTACCTTCCAGAACATCCGTCTGTTCGCCGACATGACGGCACTCGAAAACGTCATGGTCGGGCGCCACATCCGCACCAAGTCCGGGTTGATCGGCGCAGTGCTGCGCACGCCCGGCTTCAAGGCTGAAGAGGCGGCGATTGCCAAACGCTCGCAGGAGTTGCTCGACTATGTGGGCATCGGCAAATACGCCGACTTCAAGGCGCGCACCCTGAGTTACGGCGACCAGCGCCGTCTGGAGATCGCCCGCGCGCTGGCGACCGACCCGCAACTGATTGCGCTCGACGAGCCCGCTGCCGGCATGAACGCCACCGAGAAGGTGCAGTTGCGCGAACTGATCGACCAGATCCGCAAGGACAACCGCACGATTTTGCTGATCGAGCACGACGTCAAGCTGGTGATGGGCCTGTGTGACCGCGTCACGGTGCTTGACTACGGCAAGCAGATTGCCGAAGGCCTGCCTTCCGAGGTGCAAAAAAACGAAAAAGTGATCACCGCCTATCTGGGCACAGGTCATTGAAGGGAAACAGCAGCATGGCAAACACACTTCTTAAAGTCACGGGGCTCAAGGTCGCTTACGGCGGCATCAAGGCCGTCAAGGGAGTTGACTTTGAAGTCAACGAGGGCGAACTCGTCACCCTGATCGGCTCCAACGGCGCCGGCAAGACCACCACCATGAAAGCCATCACCGGCACCTTGCCGATGGCCGACGGCGACATCGAGTACCTGGGCAAAAGCATCAAGGGCAAGGGCGCCTGGGACCTCGTCAAAGATGGTCTGGCCATGGTGCCCGAAGGCCGCGGCGTGTTCGCCCGCATGACCATCACCGAGAACCTGCAGATGGGCGCCTACATCCGCGACGACAAGGCCGGCATTGCCGAAGACATCGAAAAGATGTTCACGATTTTTCCGCGCCTGCGCGAGCGCAAGGACCAGCTCGCCGGCACCATGAGCGGCGGCGAGCAGCAGATGCTGGCCATGGCCCGTGCGCTGATGAGCCGCCCCAAGGTGCTGCTGCTCGACGAACCGTCGATGGGCCTCTCCCCCATCATGGTCGACAAGATTTTCGCGGTCGTTAAAGACGTGTCGGCGCGCGGTGTCACGGTGCTGCTGGTTGAGCAGAACGCCAGCCGTGCGCTGGGCATTGCCGACCGCGGCTATGTGATGGAGTCAGGTGTGGTCACGATGAACGGGGATGCCAAGGCGCTGCTGGACGATCCTCGGGTGCGGGCGGCCTACCTCGGCGAGTAATTGCAAGACTTTTTTGCCTCCAGCCCATACGTGGTGGGTGTGAGTAGCTATTAAATCTATAGCAAATTGATGGCCCGTTGCGGGGTCTTCGTTGAGCCCGCCCAGGCTCCTAGGGAATCCCACGGTGACGCCGCCGCCAGTTTTTTGCACAATTGACGCCATGAAAACAATCTCTTTCCCCCTCTTTCCTCTGGCGGCAGCCCGTCGGCTGGCCATCTCGTCGGCTGCGGTCCTGGCCTTTTGTTTCACCGCATCGGCGGTGCAGGCCCAGCCCAAAGTCATGCGCATCGTGGTGCCTTATGCCCCCGGTGGCCCGATCGACGTGACCGCACGCCTGATGGCCGAACGCGTCAAGGACACGCTGGGCACCGTCATCATTGAAAATCGCCCCGGCGGCGGCGGCAACATCGGCGCCGATGTGGTGGCCAAGGCCGCGCCCGACGGCCTGACCATCGGTATCGCTGCCGTGGCCACCCACGCCATCAACCCCTGGCTGTACAGCAAGATGCCGTACAACGCGGCGACCGATTTCGCACCGATCACGCAGATGCTGCGTGTGCCCAATGTGCTGGTGATGAACGCCGACACCGCCCAACGCCTGAACATCAACAGCCTGGCCGACTTGGTCCGCTACGCCAAAGCCAACCCCGCCAAGCTCAACTACGGCAGCGGCGGCAACGGCAGCGCCGGCCACCTGGCGGGTGAGATGTTCAAGGCACAGGCTGGCATCTTCGCGCTGCACATCCCCTACAACGGCGGCAACCCGGCGCAACTGGCCTTGCTGAGCGGGCAGGTCGATTTCAACTTTGACAACCTTGCCACCGCCTCGGCCAACATCAAGGCCGGCAAGCTCAAGGCCCTGGCCGTCACCAGCGCCACGCGCAGCGCAGCCCTGCCCGAAGTACCGGCCGTGGCCGAGACGCTCAAGGGTTTCGCCATCGACACCTGGTGGGGCCTGGTGGCGCCCGCCGCAACACCCAAGGACGTGGTCGCCAAACTCAACCAGGCCTTTGTCGCGGCGCTCAATTCGCCCGAGGCCAAGACCCGCTTTGCTGCATTGATGGCCGAGCCGGTGGCCAACACGCCGGAGCAGTTCAGCGCCTTCATGAAAGCCGAGCTGGCCAAGTATGAAAAGGTGGTGAAGGCCTCCGGGGCCAGGGTGGATTGATTTTTTTGGTAACTGCTCGGCTCGCTGCATACAACACGCTGCTCTTGCCCCCTCGCCCTCTGGGAGAGGGTGAGGGTCAGCAAGCCACTACAAACGATAACTCTATGCACAGACCGCCAGCCCTGTCTTGCAGACCGCAGCCCGGCCAGAGTCCGGCCCTCTTCACGCTGTCCAGATGCGCTCAAGCGCCTCTGGAGCCGCAGCGTTCAGCCCCCGCCCTCTCCCAAGGGGAGAGGGCGTAAAACCAGCCCAGACCACCTGATTCCATTTCCACAACATTAGTGCAATAATATCCTCCATCATACTTGATGGAGAAAGTCATGGCACGTCCAGTTACCGGGGATGATGAGACGATCGAAATTGCGCAAATAGCGATCTCGCAAGCCACAACGATGGAT
>NZ_JAUYEY010000092.1 GCF_030689685.1 Polaromonas sp.
AGCATCGCTTCCTGCGCCTGAGAAAGAATCAGTGCCGCACGTCCAGATTTCCTTGCCATAATCCGCCTCCGTCAAGAGTTGCAAATGAATTATGGCAATTATCTGCTATTATGTAACTTTATTGTTGGAACGAACTACTAGCGACTGGAAGAAGGTTTAAGCAAGCGTGGGGCCATGATGGCGCTGTAGGTTTAATCCGACAAGTGCAATTCGTCAGAGATCAGCTCGCGCCGGTCACCTTGAAGTTCTGGAACACGGCTTGCACCGGCCGGGTTTCGGGCAGGACGTAGACCACACCGCGCTGCGAACCCAGCGCCGGTTTGACCACGTCTTCATAAAACGCCACCGGCAGGTTGATACAACCGAAAGAAATCCGGTTGTCGTCCGGCGTGGCGGACGCCAGCCGCTCAAGCCGACGTTCGCTGGGATCCTTGGCGCGCACGCGGTGCATGGACACCGCCGCCTCATAGTCCACCCACACAACGTCTTCACCGAAAGAGTTGATGCCAGGCTGTGACACAAAACGCCCGGCCGGCGTGGTACGTTCATGCGGCTCGATGGCGGATATCTCACGCTCGCCGATGCCTTGAACCGAATCGTCGCCGACGGCAGAACCCATCAGCGCCGGCGTGGCGCCGTTCAGCGTGCCGTTCGGCTTGAACACAAACACCCTCACATGCGGTTTATCAACGATGACAAACGGCATGCCACGGTGGTCGCGTGCATCCATCACCCAGTTGGCCATCTGGCGCGCCTCGGGCGAGGGCTGCTCCCGGGCAAAGTCCGCATGCCGGGGCAGATGCGCCAGCGATGGCGCCATCGCAGCCGAGGGCACTACAGCAGACGGTCTGGACGTGACCTGACCGGGAAGAATCAGCGCAATCGCCGCGCAACCCATGCCCAGCCCCTTGAGGATGGCGTCGAATTGGGACGGTTCGGTGTTGGCCATGATTCTAAAAATCCGAAAATGGAGGCTTCCAAAAGGATGCAGGGGAGACGGCTGAAATTACCCGGCTCCCCCGCGACCTACAGAACATGTGATGCCCGTATTAGTTGCGGTCAGCGCGTGGCTCAAGCGTGGTGTCCATGGTGCGGGGCGCCGTATTCGTGTTGTCCATCGAGGTGCCGGTGCTGGTCGAAGGCTGGGACTGCATGGTGCCGCCAGTTGCTGGCTGCGCCTGTGTGGTCGGGCCCTGGGCATTCGGCTGGCCGGGGACATTGGTCACAGCGGTTTGTGCATAAGCAAAACCAGCACTGGCGACCAGTGCGGCAGCAGTGATGGCGGCGGTCAGAGATTGATTGAATTTCATGAGTAGCTCCTGAATAAACCCCGAGGGGGCGGTTGATTGAAAACGCCGATCAGTGATCGACTGAGTTCAATCTAAACCTCACATTCGTGCGGTGGGTCGGTGTCATCCGCGTGCGCCTGTAGGACAGGTCCGCCCTGGCTGCTGATGTTTGCACCTCGTTACGTCCGGAGCGACAAGGAACCGGGGTTCTACAAAATGCTACGTTTTCAGGAGCAAGGCAGGTTTGATTGATAAGGGTAGCAACCGCATGACGAAAGCTTGCCACGCCGGGGCTGGGGCCGCGCGACAGACGCGGACTACACAAGTCATCATCGACGGACTGCATCCGCCGCGCAAGGCATTGCGCAAACTGCGTCTGTGCCAGCCGGGTTTCGCGCTACAACGACAGGTATCCGACCTCCGCCCCGGGCGAAACGTCGAAACATTGTCCAGCGAACCCGGCTGCATTTTTTTGCGCGCGTGCTGGCGCAAGGATCAAATCAAGCTACGGACTGAGCCCTGCGCGTGTTCCCTAGCCAAGCTGACTTCGTGGCTGCCCTGCGCCGATCCGCTTTGCGGCACCATCTCGCCGCTGCGCGCCCTCACCTCGTCGAGCCTTGCCGCCAGCGCTTCAGGCACCTGCGCACCCGTGCCCAGCCACAGGCCCCGCGTCAGTGTGATGTGGGCCGCTTCAAAGGTGCCGGCACCGGCGCACAGGATGGCGCGTGTCGGCGCATCCTGCGCCACCAGCACCAGCATGGCCGGTACCACGGCCTCGGGTTGCAGCGCGCGCAGCACCTCTTCAGGCATCAGGCCCTCGGTCATGCGGGTGGCGGCGGTCGGTGCCAGGCAGTTAACGCGAATGTCGTTTTTTGCGCCCTCGATGGACAGCGTCTGCATCAGCCCGACCAGCGCCATCTTGGCCGCACCGTAGTTGGACTGGCCGAAGTTGCCATACAAGCCCGACGACGAGGTGGTCATCACGATGCGGCCGTATTTTTGCGCGGCCATGATGTCCCACACCGCCTTGCAGCAATGCACGGCGCCCATCAGGTGCACGTCCATCACCAGCGCAAAATCGGCGAGCGCCATCTTGGCAAAACTCTTGTCGCGCAGAATGCCAGCGTTATTGACGAGAATATCGACACGGCCCCAGGCGTCCATGGCTTGCTGGACCATGGCCTGCACTGCCACAAAGTCGGTCACCGAGGCGCCATTGGCCATCGCCTCGCCGCCGGCTGCGCGGATCTCGGCCACAACCGCCTCGGCGGCACTGACTGATCCGCCGGAGCCGTCGCGCGCGCCGCCGAGGTCGTTGACCACCACCTTCGCGCCGCGCGCGGCCAGCGCCAGCGCATGCTGTTTGCCCAGCCCGCCGCCGGCGCCTGTGACGATGGCCACGCGGCCGGTGAAATCCATACCCATCTGCTGTCCCCTGTCATGTTGGTGATCTGGTGCGCGCCCCTAAACTGCTAGGCTAGGAGCCTGTACTGTAATGGACGGTGCAGCGCCCTGATGAAAGACCAGCCACGCCATGGAACTGAACCTCGAAACCGTCACCACCCCGCCGCGCCCGGCCGCCACCGTGGTGCTGCTGCGTGATGCGCCGGCTGGCCTGGAGGTGTTTCTGATGAAGCGCCACGGCCTGTCCGATGTGCTGGGCGGGGCGTATGTCTTTCCGGGTGGCAAGGTTGATGCGGCTGATGCCGATCTCGACATGGTGGCGCACATGGACCAGCCCCTGGACACGCTGCACGACGGCCTGGGCGAGGCCGACATCAGCGCATCCACCGCCGGGGCGCTGTATGTAGCTGCCTTGCGCGAGGCCTTTGAAGAATGTGGCGTGCTGTTTGCGCAAGGTGGCTCTGTGCAGCCCGCCACGCAGGCCGCAGCGCTGCTGCGCGAGGGTCACGGTTTCAATGCAGTGCTGGCGCAGATGGCGCTGCGCCTGCAAACGCGCAGCATCCTGCCCTGGTCGCGCTGGATCACACCGACCCAGCCCTCGGTCATGAACAAGCGTTTCGACACCCGTTTTTTTGTCGCGGCGGTGCCGGACGGTCAGGTGGCGCGCCACGACAATTTTGAAACCACCGAGAGCATCTGGTTCAGCCCGCGTGAAGCGCTGCAGCAGTACTGGGCCGGTCAGATCGAGCTGGCGCCGCCGCAGATCATGAGCCTGGCGCACCTGGCACGGCACAGCGCGGTGGACAGTGTGCTGGCCGCCGCGCGTGCGCGGCGCCCACCGGTGATCCAGCCCGAATCCTTCAACGACAACAGCGGCCGCGTGATCTGTTACCCCGGCGATGCCCGCCATTCGGTGCGCGAACTGGCGCTGCCCGGCCCGACAAGGCTGCATTACCGCAACCAGCGTTTTGAGCCGGCCACCGGTTTTGAGGGCTTGTTTGCCTGATGCGTGTGCGCTCAGGCGGCTTGCAGCAGCCGCGACGGGCTTGACGGCTCAGCGGCATGCGCCTTGACCACGCCCGCCAGCCACTGGTCAATCAGTGCTGGATCGTTGATGGTCTTGAGTGACTGGTAAGCGGTTTCCGCTTCCGGGAAACGACGGCGCAAAAAGTTGAGCCACTGCTTGAGCCGGCCAGGCCGCGAGCGTGCATCAAGCCGGGTGCAGACCAGGTGCCAGAAATCAGCCAACAGCGGCACCAGCTCCGGCCAACCGAGCGCCTGCACACAGCCTTCACCCATCGACGCCTTGATCGCCAAGCCCAGTCCGGGGTCAGCCACTGCGCCGCGGCCAATCATCAACATGTCGCAGCCCGAGGCCTCACGGCAGCGGCGTGCGTCGTCCACGGACCAGATCTCGCCGTTGGCCACCACCGGGATGGCGACCGCCGCGCGGATGTCGGCGATGCGTTCCCAGTAGGCGGGCGGCCGGTAAGCCTGCGCCTTGGTGCGTGCATGTACCACCAGCTCGTCGGCGCCGCCGCTGGCAATCGCCTGTGCACACTCAACGGCGAGCGCATCGTCGTGGTAGCCCAGGCGCATCTTGGCCGACACCGGCAGATGCGCCGGTACGACGCGCCGCACCGCCGATACGATGGCGGCCAGGGTGTCGGGCTCCTTCAGCAAGGCTGCCCCGCCGCCGTGGCGATTGACGATGTTGGCCGGGCAACCGAAGTTCAGGTCAATGCCGGCCGGCCCCAGCGCCGCGAGCCGCGCGGCGTTGTCGGCCATACACACCGGGTCCGAGCCCAGCAGTTGCGCACGCACCGGCACACCGGCCAACGTGCGCCCGCCGCTCAGCAGCTCGGGCACGATACGCGTGAAGACACGCTCGGGCAACAACTGGTCGGTGATACGAATGAACTCCGAGACACAGCGGTCCACGCCACCGGCCCGCGTGAGAATGTCGCGCAGCACGAAGTCCACCAGCCCTTCCATGGGCGCCAGCAAGAGGGTCATGGGCTGATGCTACCGCGCGGCGCCGGGCGGCCAGCGGTTACAAACACCGCCCTGCCTCTGTTTATGCAGCAAAAAGGTCTCCAGCCCATACCAGTTGTACACACATAGCTATGTTTTTGATAGCGGCTGATTGGCCTTCCCGTCCTACAAGGATGGCAGGCACGTCTTACAGCTTCCCGCCAGTGCGGCACCTAAAGTGGTTGTTTCATCGAAGGAGATGCTATGGATGCCTCCCTGCCCACGGGCAAGGAATTGAGACTGTTGAACGCCAAGGGCATGAACAGCCGTCGATCAGGAAGAGAGACTTCGAGTAATCGAGGTGGATCCTCTGATGGATACGGCATCAAAGTGC
>NZ_JAUYEY010000097.1 GCF_030689685.1 Polaromonas sp.
CAGCGCGCGCAGCGTCACGTGCCAAGCTCGATCACAACGCTGCGCCTGCTGCTGAGCGTCGCACTCGCAAGCGCCCTGGGTCATTGCCCGCATTGCCATTGGATAAGTCCGAGACTAAACTTATGACACAGTAAGATTAGCATGCTACCAATCTGCATTCGACACAGCAGCCGCGCTGTGTTTCACGCAAAATCGGCCCCATGGTCAGACCCTCCCAACTTCTTTATCCGCAGCGCGAACCCGCGCCCACCCGCCCCGCCGCCACCGTGCTTTTGCTGCGTGACAGCCCCGGCGGTATTGAAATCCTGATGACACGGCGCTCCACGACCGCCAGTTTTGCGCCGGGTGCCTATGTTTTTCCCGGCGGCGGCATTGATGCCGCCGATGCAGCCGCCCATGCACAGTCCACCCGCCGGCCCACACAAAGCGATTTGCACCTGACCCAGGCAATTGCCGCCATCCGCGAAAGTTTTGAAGAGCTGGGTGTGTTGCTGGCCCGCCATGCCGACGGCAGCCATGCCACCACCGCAGACATCGCTGCGCTTGATCGCAAGGCGCCGTTTGCCGCGCAATGCCGCGACAAAGGCCTGGTGCTGGTCGGCGACCAGGTGTTTGTGCTGGCGCACTGGGTCACCGACCGCGACTTGCCGCGCCGCTTTGATGTGCCTTTTCTGGTGGCGCGCATGCCCGAGGGCCAGGAGCCGGTGGCCGACGAAGCCGAGCAGTTTGAACCCTGCTGGGTGCGGCCGGCCGATGCGCTGGCGCGCCATGAGGCCGGCGGCTTTTTCATCATCTTCCCGACCATACGCACACTGCAGCGTTTGCAGCATTTCAAAACCGTGGATGCCGTGCTGCAAGCCTGCGCCGAGTCAGAACAGCCACTGTGGACATCGTGCCCGCGTGCCGGCTTTCTTGAAGGCGCCGAGGCGCGCTACATGGAGCACGAAGCGCCTTATGGCGAACTCGCGCTGACCAGCCCCGACGGCCAGATGGTGCATGCGCTGGACTGGCAGACGGCGCAGCCCGTGGCCCTGCTGAAAAACGTCATGCGCCTGACCGCGCCGAATCCCGGCGTAATGACCGGCCCCGGCACCAACAGCTACCTGGTCGGCGACCCGCACACCGGCTACATCGCCATCGATCCCGGCCCGGCGGACACGGACCACCTGCGGCGGCTGTGGCGCGCGGCGGGTGGCAACATCCGCATGATTGTGTGCACCCACTCACACCCCGACCACTCGCCCGGCGCCAAACCGCTACAGGCGATGTGCAAGCTGCCACCGCCCATCCTGGGCCTGCCGTCGGCACCCACCGCACGCGCCGCCAGCCAGTTCATCCCGGACCGGTCGCTATCAAATCAGGAGCTGCTTACGCTTGTGGGACAAGGGCCAGAGGCCGAAATGATCCATACCTTGAAGGTGATTCACACCCCCGGCCACGCCGCCAACCACCTGTGCCTGGTGCTGGTGGAAGACGGCATTCTGTTCAGCGGCGACCACATCCTCAACGGCAGCACCACGGTGGTGGACCCGCCCGACGGCAACATGAACGCCTACCTGGAGTCGCTGGACAGCCTGAGCGCCGCGTGTGATGAACACGGCATAACCTTCATCGCGCCGGCCCACGGCTACGTGATCGGCGAAGCGAAAACCGCGATTGCCCAGCTCAAGGCGCACCGCCTCAAGCGCGAGGCCAAAATCATCGGCGTGATGCAGGCGCAGCCTGAAGGAAGCATGGACGACTGGGTCAAACTTGCCTACGACGATGTGGACCCGCGCATCTGGCCGGTGGCCAAACGTTCGCTGCTGGCGCATGTGGAGAGAATCCAGACGTTTGACCCGACCAGTTATTGAGCGTTTCAAAACCCATGGCAATCGGAACGCTCAATCCCTCACCCCAGCCCTCTCCCAAAGGGCGAGGGTGAGAGCAGTCCAATTCACTGTCGTGTAACTGGAAAAGATCAAATACCCGCTGAATCCACCCAGTTTTCAACCAGCAAGCCTGGGTAGCCTTTGAAGTCTTTTTCGTTGTTGGTCACCAAAGTTGCGCGCTGACTGATGGCGTGCGCCGCAATCAGGTTGTCAATGGCTTTGCCGCGTTTTAGCGTGAAGCTTGAGCCCAGTACACCGAACGCATGGGCCGCACTTGCATCAAAGTCGAGCGCCATGACGTCTCGAAGCAAAAGCTGCAATGCGGCTTCGTCTGCCTTTTGCGTATCTCCCGATTGCCGCCCAATACCGCGCCGCAGTTCCGCCAGCGACAAACAAGACATGACCACATCGCCAAAATCCTGCTGCGCCAGGCGCTTGAGCACACTTTGCGGCTGCCCTTTGAGCAAGTAGATGCAGATATTGGTGTCCAGCATGTAGCGCACAGCAACTAGACCTTATGCACTGGTTTGTCTTGCTTGGGCAACCCAGCCAGATCCCAGTCATAGTCGTCTTGGTCTTGCGGCTCACGCCCATGACTCATCAACCCAGGCGAGAACGCGCCAAACTTCTCCGCCAACCCGGTCAACTTGCGCTTATAGATAGGCCTGATCGTCCAAACGCCGCCGCTGTATTTGATTTCAGCATCTTCAGGCACTTCAGCTGGCACCATCTCCTTTGGGATGCGCACAGACAGCGAGTTGCCGCTCTTGAAAATGCGGGTGGGCAAGACGGTGGATTTGAGGGCTGTGCGCATGTGTATCTCCGATGTAAGTACAGTATATACATACCAGCAAAAAAGTGTGAAGCCCGCCGATAGGCCGGATTTTGTGCGGGGCGGTTTCCTTGCGGTTGCCGCCCCGTGACTGCCATTAATCTGGGCCGTTTGTCGCCAAACGGCTCGGTGCTACCTACCCGCACACTCCGGGGGCCCCGTCAACGTGTGCCTACTTGGTATTGCTGCGCGTAGAGATTGCTCGTTTCACCCGGACTTAACCGGCTCGTCTCTGTAGCTCTGATCCTCACCTCACGGTGGACAGCTGTTAGCTGCTACGCCGCCCTTTGCAGTCCGGACCTTCCTCCAGTGCGGTGTTTCCACCCTTGCACCAGCGGCAGTCTGGCGTGCTTCACACCTGCATTATCCCGGCAATTCGGTCGCTATTGATTTGATAGCTGCTTGTGCACACCCGGTATGGGTCAGGGGCTTAAAATACTCACAGATCCGAAAAACAGATCCAGAGAGCCCCATGATCCGCCTGACCGAACTCAAGCTCCCGCTTGACCACCCTGAAGACGCCCTGCCCGCGCTGATTGCCAAAACGCTTGGCATCGCGCCCACGGAGCTGTTGCAGCACAGCATCTACAAACGCAGCTACGACGCACGCAAGCAAAAATTGCTGCTCGTCTACATCGCAGATGTCGAATTCGCCAGCGCCGAACTGGAGGCGAAACTCCTCAAGCAGTTTGAAGGGCAGCCTCACATCCGCCCGGCACCCGATCAAAGCTACCACCTGGTCGCCCACGCCAGCCAGGCGCCGGCGCTGCGCCCGGTGGTGGTCGGCTTCGGCCCCTGCGGTATTTTTGCAGCGCTGCTGCTGGCGCAAATGGGTTTGAACCCCATCGTGCTGGAGCGCGGCAAGCCGGTGCGTGAGCGCACCAAAGACACCTGGGGCCTGTGGCGCAAGGGTGTGCTGAACCCCGAGTCGAATGTGCAGTTTGGCGAAGGCGGTGCCGGCACTTTTTCGGACGGCAAGCTCTGGAGCCAGATCAAGGACCCACGCTTTCTGGGCCGCAAGGTGATGACGGAGTTTGTCAAGGCCGGCGCGCCTGACGAAATTCTGCTGGTCAGCAAACCACACATTGGCACCTTCAAGCTGGTCAAGGTGGTGGAGAACATGCGCGAGCAGATCATCGCCATGGGCGGCGAGATACGTTTTGAGCAGCGCCTGAGCGACGTGCTGATAGAGAACGGCCAGCTCAGGGGCCTCACCGTGCAGAACCTGCTAGATGACAGCAGTTACGAGTTGCGCGCCGACCATGTGGTGCTGGCGCCCGGCCACAGCGCACGCGACACCTTTGCCATGCTGCACGAGCGTGGCGTGTTCATGGAGGCCAAACCTTTTTCGGTCGGCTTTCGCATCGAGCACCCGCAGGGCCTCATAGACCGCGCGCGGCTGGGGCAACACGCCGGCCACCCGCTGCTGGGGGCTGCCGACTACAAGCTGGTGCACCATGCGGCCAATGGGCGCTCGGTGTACAGCTTCTGCATGTGCCCGGGCGGCGCCGTGGTTGCTGCCACTTCTGAAGAAGGCCGGGTCGTGACCAACGGCATGAGCCAGTACTCGCGCAACGAGCGCAATGCCAACGCCGGCATCGTGGTGGGCATCACACCCGCCGACTACCCGGGCGGGCCGCTGGCCGGCATCGCCTTCCAGCGCACGCTGGAGTCCCATGCCTTCACGCTGGGCGGCAGCAACTACCACGCGCCTGGCCAGCTGGTCGGTGATTTTGTGGCTGGCCGGCCTTCCACACAGCTCGGCAGTGTGGAACCGTCGTACAAACCTGGCGTGTTGATGACGGATCTGGCCAGCGCCCTGCCAGCCTATGCGATCACTGCCATGCGTGAAGCGCTGCCGGTGTTCGGCAAGAAGATCAAAGGGTTTGATATGGCCGACGCCGTGCTGACCGGTGTCGAGACCCGCACCTCCTCGCCGCTGCGCATCACGCGCGGCGACGATTTTCAAAGTGTCAATGTCAAGGGCCTTTACCCGGCCGGCGAAGGCGCGAGTTACGCCGGCGGCATCCTGTCGGCCGGCGTGGACGGCATCGAGGTTGCCGAGGCGGTGGCGCTCAGCATGACAGGCAAAAAAGGCAGCGCATGAACGAGGACATCCACTATTACGAGCCGGCCAGTGGCCATGGCCTGCCGCACGACCCTTTCAACGCCATCGTCGGTCCGCGGCCCATCGGCTGGATCTCGTCGCAGGATGCGCAAGGCCGGCTGAACCTCGCGCCCTACAGCTTTTTCAACGCCTTCAACTACACGCCGCCCATCATCGGATTCGCCAGCATAGGCGCCAAGGACAGCCTGCACAACATTGAGCAGACGCGCGAGTTCGGCTGGAACCTGGCAACACGCCCGCTTGCCGAGCAGATGAACCTGTCGTGCGCTGCGGTGCCGCCCGAGGTCAACGAGTTTGAACTGACCGGCCTGACACCGGTGGCCTCGCGCCGCATCGCTGTTCCGCGTGTGGCCGAAAGCCCGGTGTCGTTCGAGTGCCGCCTGACCCAGGTGCTGCAGTTGCAGGGTGTGGACGGCGTGCCGGTGCCGACCTGGCTGGTGCTCGGCGAGGTGGTGGGCGTTCACATCGCGCGGCATCTGCTCAAAAACGGCATTTACGACACCGCTGCGGCCCAGCCCATCCTGCGCGGTGGCGGCCCGGCCGACTACTTCTCCGTTACCCCCGACAATCTGTTCAAGATGTTCAGGCCGCGCTGAACCCAACCTCCTTTCCCCTGAACTGAAGCCCATGACCGACACCTCTCCCGCCACGACCGATCAGCCAGCACGCAGCGGCAAACCCCCGCTGGCACGCGCGCCACGCCAGCGCCAGGCCAGCCCGGTGCTTGAGCGCCTGTTTGAGCTTTACCCCAAGCTGTTCGGCGCGAAGTTCCTGCCGCTCAAGCTGGGCGTGTTCCAGGAATTGCTGGCGCGCCATCCCGAGGACTTCAAAAAAGACGAACTCAAAATCGCCATGGGCCAACATGCGCGCTCCACGCCTTACCTCGAAAGCGTGGCCGCCGGCCTGGCGCGCCACGACCTTGAGGGCAAGCCGGTCGAGCCGGTTGCGCCCGAACATGTGCACCACGCCATCCTGGAAATTTTTCGCCGGCGCCAGTCGCGCTCGCGCGAGGATCTGCGACCGCACCTGCAGTTTCGGCTGATCCAGGCCATCGAGGCCTCAAGTCTGAGCCGCGAAGACTATGCCGCACTGGTGCGCGTACAGGACGAAGCGACAAACGCGCTGGTCGATGACGCGCTGGCCGAGCTTGCCGTGCGGGCCGCCAAACGCGAGGCCCTGTTGCGCGCCTTCGAGGCCAGCGGTCGCACCGAAGCCGAGTTTGCCGACATGTACGGCATGAACCCGGCCGAGGTGACAGCAACGCTGGCGCGCGTGCGCGCCGCACAGGCCGCCAAAGCTGGCGTCACGCCATAAAAAAGCCGCTGCGGCTGCAGCGGCTTTTTATCGGTGACCCGGCTGGGTCAGACCTGGCCGGGCTGGGCGTTCTGCAGGGCGGCAATACGCTCTTCAATCGGCGGATGCGTCGCAAACAGCTTGCCCATGCTGCCGGTGATGCCCATGGCTTCGACGGCCTTGGGCAACTGGCCGGGCACCATGCCGCCCAGGCGGGCCAGCGCATTGATCATCGGCTGCTTGCGGCCCATCAGCTGGGCAGCGCCGGCGTCGGCACGGAACTCGCGGTGGCGCGAGAACCAGGCCACCACGATGGCCGCTGCAAAACCGAGCACGATGTCCAGCACGATAGTGGTCACCCAATACCCGATGCCGGGGCCGGAGTTGCTGCCACTGCCACGGCGCAAGAAGCTGTCCACTGCATAACCAATGACGCGGCTGAGAAACACCACAAAAGTGTTCATCACGCCCTGGATCAGCGTCATGGTGACCATGTCGCCATTGGCAACGTGGGCAATTTCGTGGCCCAGCACGGCCTCGATCTCTTCGCGTGTCATGCCTTGCAGCAGGCCGGTAGAGACCGCGACCAGCGCCGAGTTTTTGAAAGCGCCGGTGGCAAAGGCATTGGGCGCGCCCTCGAAAATGCCGACTTCAGGCATGCCGATGCCGGCGGTGGTCGCCAGCTTGCGCACGGTTTCCACAATCCAGGCCTCGTCGGCATTTTGCGGCTCGTTGATGATGCGCACACCCGAGCTCCACTTGGCGACGGGCTTGCTGATCAGCAGCGAGATGATGGCGCCGCCGAAACCGATGACAGCGGCAAAACCGAGCAGCATGCCCAGGTTCAGGCCTTGCGGCGTCAGGTAGCGGTTGACGCCCAGCAGGCTGGCGACGATGCCCAGCACCACCACAACGGCAAGGTTGGTCATTACAAACAGCAAAATACGTTTCATGGGTTCTCCGTGGGGTCGGTAAAAAAATCCGCCTTGCGTCGGATATGAGGTCTTGCCGACCCATATCAAGTTGCGCCGGCAGCTCAGCCGCTGTTTTCTGTTGTTCTGAATTCTTGCAGCGGCAGGCGAGGCCTGAATACAAGGGAGTCATCATAAAAGGAAAAGTTCTCGTTTTCCGGCCACCAGCCCGGCACGCCCAGCACCGGCAGCGGCGCAAAAGGTTTGCCGGCCAATTTCTCTGCGTTCAGATCCTGCGCTACCCAGGCGTCTAACTCTGCTATTGAATTCATAGCTGGTTGCGCCCGGTACACATGGGCTGTGATCACTTTTCGTGGGTCAACCAGCTTTTCAAGCAGCGCGTGGCCAAACAACACCAGCTGCGCCTGCTGCCACAGCGGACGCAGGTCGACGAACAGCCTGCGCCAGTCCCTGGCCAGCAGCGCATCCCACAGCGGCTCGGGCGCCGAAAGCAAGGCCGCGTTTTCGTCAAACACCGTCAGCGCATCGCGCACCGGCCCGCGCAAGGGTGCCACGCCGGATGCAGCGATCTCCGCAGCTTGCAGCTCGTTGAGTTTTGCCTTGGTTGCAGGGAAGCGCAGCCAGCACAGGCCATTAAAAAAGTCGTGCAGGTTGTCGCGCGTGGGAACGGTTCCTGTTTCAAAAATGAACTGCTCGTAGG
Organism: Polaromonas sp.; assembly: GCF_030689685.1. Classification (GTDB taxonomy): domain Bacteria; phylum Pseudomonadota; class Gammaproteobacteria; order Burkholderiales; family Burkholderiaceae_C; genus Polaromonas. The sequence continues at coordinate 7,757 of NZ_JAUYEY010000097.1, forward strand.
CCGTGCCAGGTGGCAAGGCGGAGTGCGGGACAAAACGCGCCGGGCCCGTCAGCGCCTGGTTCAGCGCCTCATGCATCCGTGCCCCGTCCGAGATGGTTTGCGCGACGCGCTGCCCGCTCTCGCGCCAGGGCTCAAACCACTGCTGCAGCCAGTCAGGCTGGGCCATTATTTGAGACAGCGACCTCTTTGCCAGAACTTGCGCTTTTCAATGGCTTGTTCAAACGCTTGTCGCGAACAGAAACGTTGTTGGATCCTTCGTTCTGCAACTCGAACAGATCAATGACCTTGAACAGTTTTGTCCAGCTGGAATAGCCGTAGTTGCGGAAATGATCGGACGACTGATTCCGAATTTGGTGTCCAACCTCGCTGACACGGGCCCAGCCATCCTCGCCCGCATCGGCCTTGATGGCATTGCGCAGCAGCAAGATGAGGGCCGTATTTTGTTTCAGCTCGGCGGCAGAAGCGCGTAAATGACTCACGGGCTTTGAACCTGTATCAGACTCGGTTTCTGCATCCTCCCCAAGTTTTTCAACATAAAGAAAAAGTGAACATGCGTTTGAAAATGGCTTCGGAGTGTTTTGATTACCAAAACCAAACACCTCGGCGCCTTTGGAGCGCAGATGCATCACCAGTGGTGTGAAATCGCAATCTGAAGAGACCAGCGCAAACGCATCAGGTTTATCGATGTACAGCAACTCCAAGGCATCCACGGTCATGGCAATATCTGTCGCATTCTTTCCCTTGATCAAGTCGAACTGTTGGATGGGTCTTATTGCGTGTTCATGCAATTTATTCTCCCAGCCTTTAAGCCCGTCCTTCGTCCAGTTGCCATAAGCGCGCCGCACATGGGTCATCCCGATGGTGGAAAGCTCGCTCAAAATCGCTTCAATTTTGGTCGCCGGCGCATTGTCGGCGTCGATAAGCAGCGCGATTTTGTACCCATCCTGTCTTGTTATCGTCATATCAATCTCCAAGGCAGTGTTTCGCCCGACCGCAGGGGCTTCAATTCAGCCTCGCCAAAGGTAAAACTTTCGGGCGGCATCCAGCTTTCTTTCTTCAGGGTAATGGTTCCGGTGTTGCGCGGCAGGCCGTAAAAGTCGGCGCCGTTGAAGCTGGCAAAGGCTTCCAATGTATCGAGCGCGCCGGCGGTATCAAAGGCTTCGGCGTACAGCTCCATCGCCGCATGCGCGGTATAACAGCCAGCGCAGCCAGAAGCGTGTTCTTTCAGATGCGCCGGATGTGGCGCACTGTCGGTGCCGAGAAAAAACTGCGGATTCCCGCCGGTGGCCGCTTCAACCAGCGCCAGCCGGTGTGTCTCGCGCTTGAGCACCGGCAGGCAGTAGTAATGCGGACGGATACCGCCCGTGAAAATTGCGTTGCGGTTGTACAGCAGATGATGCGCGGTGACAGTAGCGCCGGTGAAACGGTCGGCGTCGCGCACATAATGCGCGGCCTCCTTCGTCGTGATGTGCTCGAACACAATTTTCAATTCCGGGAAGTCGCGGCGCAGCGGAATCAGTTGCGTGTCGATGAACACCGCCTCGCGATCAAACAGGTCGATGTCGGGTGAGGTGACCTCGCCATGCACCAGCAGCAGCAGCCCTTCGCGCTGCATCGCTTCCAGGGTTTTATAGGTCTTGCGCAGGTCGGTCACACCGGCGTCACTGTTGGTGGTGGCGCCTGCCGGGTAAAGCTTGAGCGCGACCACGCCGGCATTTTTTGCGCGTTTAATTTCGTCGGGCGGCAGGTTATCCGTCAGGTACAGCGTCATCAGCGGCTCGAAAGCCATACCCGCCGGCACGGCAGCCTGGATACGTTCGCGGTAGGCAACCGCCTGCGCGGCAGTCGTCACCGGTGGCCGCAGGTTGGGCATGATGATGGCGCGGCCAAACTGCGCTGCCGTGTGCGGCACCACGGTGTGCAGGGCGTCACCGTCGCGCACATGCAGGTGCCAGTCGTCGGGGCGGGTGATCGTTATATGGGTCATGGCGCCATTGTCCCAAATCTCGGTTGCCTCGTCCCTGAACCGGCATCTCCAGCGCGTAGCGAGCGGGATGCAATGCGAGGCGCGGGCGCCCGAGGGAAACCGGAGCGACCTAGACGGTCGTGAGGATTTTCCTTGGGCTGCAACGACGCAGTGCGCCCGCGCAGTAGCGCCAGCTCAGTGCGCCAGGATCTTGTTGAGGAAATCCTTGGTCCTTGCCTGCCGGTTCTCCGGGTGCAGAAAGAACTCGTCCTTGGAGCAGTCCTCCAGGATTTTGCCGCCCACGTCCATGAAGATGACCCGGCTGCCGACTTTTTTGGCAAACCCCATCTCGTGCGTGACCACCATCATGGTCATGCCATCGTTGGCCAGACCCATCATGCAGTCCAGCACCTCGCCCACCATCTCCGGATCCAGCGCAGAAGTCGGTTCGTCGAACAGCATGGCAATCGGGTCCATGCTGAGCGCCCTGGCAATTGCCACCCGCTGCTGCTGACCCCCCGACAACTGGCCGGGAAACTTGTCCTTGTGCAGCATCAGGCCCACGCGGTCGAGGTATTTGAGGCCATGCGTTTTGGCCTCGTCCTGGCTGCGGCCCAGCACCTTGACCTGCGCCAGCGTCAGGTTTTCAGTGACGCTCAAGTGCGGGAACAGCTCGAAGTTCTGGAACACCATACCAACGCGCGAGCGCAGCTTGGGCAGATCGGTTTTGGGGTCGTGCACGGCTTGGCCGTCAACAAAAATCTCGCCTTTCTGGAAGGGCTCCAGCGCATTGATGACCTTGATCAGTGTTGATTTGCCCGAGCCGGACGGCCCGCAGACCACCACCACTTCGCCCCTGTTAATGCTGGTGGTGCAGTTGTTCAATACCTGCACGGTGCCGTACCACTTCGACACTTCCTTCAATTCAATCATTGGCATTTTTTTTCCAAAATTTTTTGTTACATCTTGACTGTTTGGCTCACACGCTTATCGAATGATTGCAATCCTGGTTTGCAAACGCTTGACCAGGTAAGACAAGCCAAAGCACATCACAAAATACACCACGGCCGCCAGCAAATAGGCTTCTTCGGTACGTCCGTAAATTTTGCCCGCCGTGGTAAACCCCTTGAGCAAGTCGTACGCACCAATCGCATAAACCAGCGAGGTGTCTTGAAACAAAATGATGGTTTGCGTGAGCAAGATCGGCACCATGTTGCGAAACGCCTGCGGTAGCACAATCAGCTTCATATTCTGCGAATAAGTCATGCCCAGTGCCCGCCCGGCATTGACTTGTCCGCGCGAGATGGACTGAATACCCGCCCGCATGATTTCACTGAAATACGCAGCTTCAAACGCCACAAAAGTGATGATGGCTGAAATTTCAGCCCGGTTGTTTGCACCACCGGGTATCAGCGCGTAAAAGGCCGCCGGTACCAGCAGGAAAAACCACAAAATCACCATCACCAGCGGTACCGAACGCATGCCGTTGACATAAATGGTGGCAGGCGTTGCCAGCCATTTTTTACCTGACAAACGCATCAGCGCCAGGACAGTACCCAAAATAATGCCGCCAATGGTGGCAATGATGGTGAGCTGGATGCTGAACCAGAAACCCTTGATCACGAACTTGGAGATGATCTCCCAGTTCAAAAAACTCATGTCCAAGCCCAACATATCAATGCCCCCCGCCTGGCGCACCGGCCATGGTGTAGCCCGGTATCTGGACTTTCTTTTCAATGAAAGCGAACACCCGGTTCACAGCAAACGCTGACACCGCGTAGGCCGCTGTGACAGCCAGATAAATCTCGATGCCGCGTGAGGTTTCTTCCTGGGCCTGCATGGCAAACATGGTCAGCTCGGCAATTGACACGGCAAAAGCGACGGATGAATTTTTAAGCAGATTCATGGATTCGCTGGTCAGCGGCGGAACAATGATCCGGAAAGCCATGGGCAGGATCACGTAGCGGTAGGTCTGCGCGGTGGTAAAGCCCATGGCCATGCCGGCATAACGCTGGCCCCGGGGCAGCGCCTGCACGCCGGCCCTGACCTGCTCGGCAATACGCGCCGAGGTGAAAAACCCGAGTGCAAACACCACCAGCACAAAACTTGGCAACTCTTTCAGGGCCGGAAATATCTTGGGCACCACAAAGTACCAGATGAAAATTTGCACCAGCAAGGGGATGTTGCGGAACAGCTCTACCCAGGCGTTGGCCAGGCGTACCAACCACGGGCTGTTGGGCAGCGTGCGCAGCGTACCGAACAACACTCCCACCACCATCGCCACCACCCACGACGCCCCCGCGACGGCCAGGGTCCAGCCCCAGGCGTCAAACATCCACTCCAGATAAGTGCGCCCACTGCCGTCGTCGTTAAGAAAAACCCGCCAATCCCAATTCATGTTGACTCCCGCCATGAGATTTTTTAATCCTGTCGCCTGCCCCTCAATCCCAGGCCGCTAACAACAACAAACCCCGTCAGAGCTGTACCGACGGGGTTTGTTTTTTAGGGAAGCGCTGAACAAGTCCCCTGCGGCGCTTCCTTGGCTCGCTCCGGACTTACTTCTTGGCGTAGTCTTCCATGGGTTTGTCATTCGGGGTGGCCCAGGCGGCTTTGGTGCTCTCGCTGACGGCCAGCCCAACGCGGGTGTTCTTTGGAGGAATCGGCTGCATGAACCACTTGTCCCACAATTTGGCCATGTCGCCCGACTTGATCATGTCAGCCACTGTGTCAGCGCCCAATTTTTTGAAGGCCGGGTCATCCTTGCGGATCATGATCGCAATCGGCTCCACGCTCAGGACTTCGCCGACGATTTTGAAATCCGCAGGGTTTTTGGCAGTGGCGATGTTGCCGGCGAGAATCGAGCCGTCCATCACAAAGGCATCCGCCCGGCCGGACTCCAGCAGCAAAAAGCTGTCAGAGTGGTCCTTGCCAAACACTTCCTTGAAGTCAACGCCGGTGGCGCGCTCGTTTTTACGCAGGGTCTGCACCGAGGTGGTACCGGTGGTGGTTGCCACGTTTTTGCCGTTGAGCTGGGCAATGCCGGTGATGCCGGAGTTGGCCTTCACCGCGATGCGCACTTCTTCAACGAAGGTAGTCGGCAGGAAAGCCACGTCTTTCTGACGGGTGGCGTTGTTGGTGGTGGAGCCGCACTCGATGTCCACCGTGCCGTTCTGCACCAGGGGGATGCGGTTTTGTGAGGTCACCGACTGGTATTTGACTTCCACCTTGCGACCAACGGCTTTTTCAACGTTGGCGATGATGCGGTTGCAGACTTCGACGTGGTAGCCGGTGTACTTGCCGTCACCCAGGGTGTAAGACAGCGCGCCCGACGAGTCGCGAACACCCATGGTGATCACGCCGGAAGCCTTGACTTTGGCCAGGGTGTCGGTGGCCTGGGCAAAAACGCCGGAGGTGGTCAGAACGGCAATTGCCAATGCGGCGAGTTTGAGTTTCATGAAATTTCCTTCAGTTGATGAAATTGTTGATGACGCCATTCTAAGGAGCCGGTCATGGGCCAATGCCCAAGGTTTACCCCAGCCCTCAACGCGCCAGCCGATGGACGGGTATGTCCAAGAACGCGCTGGATGAACCCATCGCCGACAGCATGCGGGTAAAGCCGCAACGCATGAAGGCAAAAAGCAGATCCAGCAAAAAGCAATCCAAAAGTTAGTGCCAGCGTTCAAATCGGCAAAACAGTGTTGTCAAGCTAAGCAGGCTTTGTGCCAACCCTTCAGAAGCCTTTGGCAGGCCTCGTCAGAAAGTCACCCTCTCTGCATCGCAGAACGTCCCGGACTGTAAATTTGCGGCCGCCGAAAAGCCAATGCTGATAAGACGCAGCTTCATGCGTTTAATTTATAACCACTAAGGGTTGCCACCTAGGAGTCTGGGCGGCAGAAGGCGTCGAGAGCGAAAATCGGCCCCAGCGAGGACAGTTTTTGCCGGATTTGCAGGCCCATAGCCCAGCTATGGGACAAAAAGACGGTGAAAAATGGACCGCTGCGGTCGATTTGCAGCCGACGATTCCCAAGTCCGACAGGCTCCTAGTCTTACTGTGTCATAAAATATGCTATTATTTCAATAGCATCAATTCTGACCGGAGGCTTTATGGACGCAGCCAAGGAGTTCAATCGTTACATCTCTCATTTGTCCGAGGGACTCGGGCATGCTGACCG
>NZ_JAUYEY010000098.1 GCF_030689685.1 Polaromonas sp.
TTTCGGTACTCGATGAACGGCTGCGAGGCCGCGATTTCATTGCGGCAGACCAGTTCAGCATGGCCGACATCACCGCCGTGGTGGCGGTGGATTTTGCACGCATCATCAAGGAGCCTGGGCGGCAGAAGGCGTCGAAGCGAAAAGTGGCCCCGGCGAGGACAGTTTTTGCCGGGTTTGCAGCGCCATAGCCGTAGCTATGGGGCAAAAAGCCGGTGAAAAATGGACCGGCGCGGCCGCTTTGCAGCCGACGTTCCTTCTGCCGCCCAGGCTCCAAGGTCAAGCCCGGCGAACAGCACCCGGAATTGGTGCGCTGGCGCGCGGCCATGGCGCAGCGGCCGTCGATGGCGCTTTAAACGCTCCGGGCTGCCCCAAAAACGGAACAGGCGCGCCGGTTCACACGCGCTCGATCACCACGGCAATGCCCTGACCCACGCCTATGCACATGGTGCACAGCGCGTAGCGGCCGCCGGTGCGGTGCAACTGGTTCACTGCAGTGGTGACCAGGCGCGCGCCGGATGCACCCAGCGGGTGGCCCAGCGCAATCGCGCCGCCATTCGGGTTGACGCGGATGTCGTCGTCCTGCAGACCGAGCAGGCGCAGCACGGCCAGGCCTTGTGCGGCAAAAGCTTCGTTGAGCTCAATCACATCCATCTGCGCCAGGCTCAGGCCGGTCAGCGCCAGCACCTTCTCGGTGGCAGGCGCCGGGCCTATGCCCATGATGCGCGGTGGCACACCGGCCGTGGCCATGCCGACGATGCGCGCGCGTGGCGTGAGGCCATTCTGTTTCGCGGCTTCCTCGTTGGCGATCAGCAGGGCGCAGGCGCCGTCGTTGACGCCTGAGGCGTTGCCCGCAGTCACGCTGCCGTCCGGCCGCACCGCACCCTTGAGTTTGGCCAGCGCCTCCATCGAGGTTTCACGCGGGTGCTCGTCCTTGCTCATTACAACGGAGTCGCCCTTTTTCTGGGGGATGGTGACCGGCGTGATCTCGGCGTCGAAGAAGCCGGCCTTTTGCGCGGCCACGGCCTTGAGCTGCGAGGCCAGCGCCATTTTGTCCTGATCTTCGCGGCTGATCTTGTACTCCGCAGCGACGTTTTCCGCCGTCTCTGGCATGGCATCGGTGCCGTATTTTTCTTTCATGAGCCTGTTGACGAAACGCCAGCCGATGGTGGTGTCGTACATCTGGGCGGCGCGGCTGAAGGCGCTTTCGGCCTTGCCCATCACGAAGGGGGCGCGGCTCATGCTTTCCACGCCGCCGGCAATCATCATGCGGGCCTCGCCGGCCTTGATGGCACGTGCGGCCGTGCCGACCGCGTCCATGCCGGAGCCGCACAGGCGGTTAATGGTGGCGCCGGGCAACTCCAGAGGCAAGCCGGCCAGCAGCGTGGCCATATGGGCGACGTTGCGGTTGTCTTCACCGGCCTGGTTGACGCAGCCGTAGATCACGTCGGTCACGGCCAGCCAGTCGACGTTAGCGTTGCGTGCCATCAAGGCCTTGAGCGGCACGGCGGCCAGGTCATCGGTACGTACGCTGCTGAGCGCGCCGCCGTAACGGCCGAAGGGGGTGCGGATGGCGTCGCAGATAAAGGCCTGGTTCATGATGGGTAGCTCCTGAATTGTTCAAAAAAAAGCTTTGGTTGCAATACTGTTCGCGCGGGTCGCTTTGACAATGTTGTGATTGCGGGCCTGACCCGCAATCCATGGATCCCGGATCGCGTTCGGGATGACAAGTCAGGCGGCCACAGGCAGGCCGAGCAGCTTTTCCAGCTCAGCGTGTTCCAGGCCGTCGACCTTGTCGATCAGTCTGAGGCCTTGCGGCGTGCATTGCAGCGTTGCCAAGTCAGAGTAGATGCGCTTGACGCAGCCGACGCCTGTCAGCGGGTAAGTGCAGGTCTTGACCACCTTGCTCTCGCCCTTTTTGGTCAGCAGGTCCATCATGACCCAGGTCTGGCGCGCACCAATGGCCAGGTCCATCGCGCCACCGACGGCCGGAATCGCGCCAGGCTCACCGGTGCTCCAGTTGGCCAGGTCGCCTGTGGCGGAGACCTGAAAGGCGCCCAGCACGCTGATGTCCAGGTGGCCGCCGCGCATCATGCCGAAGCTGTCGGCATGATGAAAAAACGAACCGCCCTTGAGCAGCGTCACCGGCTGCTTGCCGGCATTGATCAGGTCGAAGTCTTCATCCCCTTCGGCGGGCGCGGGACCCATGCCGAGGATGCCGTTTTCGCTGTGCAGCAGCACTTCGCGGGTGGACGGAATGTGGTTGGCCACCAGCGTCGGCATGCCGATGCCGAGGTTGACCACGGCGCCCTCGTGGATGTCCTGGGCCACCCGCGCGGCGAGCTGCTCTTTGCTGCGTTTTTGGTAGGTCACGATCAGGCCGCCTTCTGAAAACCGCCGGCCTGGGTCGCAACGCGGTCAATCTTCACGATCCGATGCACGTAAATACCGGGCGTGATGATGTGCTCAGGGTCCATGTCGCCGAGTTCGACAATTTCATGCACCGTGGCCACGGTGAGTCTGGATGCCGTTGCCATGACTGGACCGAAGTTGCGCGCGGCCTTGCAGTACGTCAGGTTGCCCCAACGGTCACCGCGTTCGGCCTTGATCAGCGCCACGTCGCCATGAATCGGCATCTCCAGCACGTAGCCCTTGCCATTGATCTCGCGCGTTTCCTTGCCCTTGGCTAACTCCGTGCCATATCCGGTCGGCGAGAAAAACGCGCCTATGCCGGCACCCGCAGCGCGTATGCGCTCGGCCAAATTGCCCTGCGGCACCAGCTCCAGTTCCAGCTTGCCGGAGCGGTAGAGCGCATCAAACACATGGCTGTCAGTCTGGCGCGGAAAGCTGCAAATGATTTTTCGCACACGACCGGTCTTGAGCAGCGCGGCCAGCCCGGTGTCGGCATTGCCGGCGTTGTTGTTGACCACCGTCAGGTCTTTCGCGCCCTGCGCGATCAGCCCGTCGATCAGCTCGTTGGGGATGCCGGCCGTGCCAAAGCCGCCTATCAAAACGGTGGCCCCGTCCTGCACGCCGGCCAGCGCCTCGGCCACCGAGCGGGCTATCTTGTTGATCACGAAACTGTCTCCAGCATAAAACGCAAACCTATCACACGATGATATTTGTACTTATTTTCACTCATCGCGCGAATTCTGGATTTGGGTTTGCCTGCCTGTCATCCATGCCGATCTGGAGCTGACCGAGGCGGTCATGGAAGGCCTGGCCACCTGGATGCCCATCGCCTGAAAATTACGCCGACCCGCAAGCAAGCTTGGTGCCTGTTGAATCAGGAACTGGAAGAAAGCCTGGTGTCCATTGCCGCGCCGATTTTTGATCCCGCCGGGCGATGCAGCAGGGCATGTTGCCGACGCTGCTGACGGCCTCACAGGCGGTAACCCGCCTGCCCAGCCTACTGCGCACCTGACGAAGTCACTCCCGACGGGGCGGGTGGCTGCGGCTCTGAACCTGCTTGAGCAGGTTTGGACAGGCACCAGAGGCAAAGCCTCTGGCGAGCGGCGGCCTGCAAAGTGCAGGGCGCAACACGCAGTGGGCGACCCTGCGGGCTACGACTTGCGTGAACCCATCACCAGCACCACAGCGCCCAGAACGACGGCGCCTATGCTCAGCCATTGCGGAAAATTGACCGTCTCTTTTTCTTTCACGACCAGCTCGAGCGGGCCGAGCTTGGCTGTGGATGTGTCTTTGGTGAAGCTGAAGCCACCGGTAAAAAAACCGGCCAGGCCGAGCACGATCAGGACGATGCCCGTGATTTTCATTGCGTTCATGAAGTTCTCCTCGCCGGATGTTGGATGGACCGACGCGCGCTTGCCGGTATCACGCTGCCGTGTCGGTAATCTACGCGACGGCACGCCAGCGGCGCGTAGGACAGAGCCGTTTCACGGTTCCAAGTACCGGAAACACCACAGTCCCAGCGGGAAAACAAGCCGTGCTACGCTTGCCCCATGTTCACGCCTTCGCAACCCGATGTCCGCCGGTTTTTTTGCTCTGTTTATATCAAGACCCGCGCCGGTCAGCCAATGGAAGCTATTGAAATCATAGCAAGCCAGTGGCTGGAAGAGCACCCCGAATACCATGCCGACTTCGTCGACGCAGATGCTGCACTGGCGAAAATCTACCAGGTGGAAGCCGGCAAGACCAACCCTTTTCTGCACCTGTCCATGCACCTGTCGATCAGCGAGCAGTGCTCCATCGACCAGCCGCGCGGCATCCGCCAGGCGGTCGAATTACTGGCCGCCAGGCGCAACTCGCTGCACCACGCCCACCATGAAGCCATGGACTGCCTGGGCCAGATGGTCTGGGAAAGCCAGCGCGCCGGACGGCCACCGGACGGCGCGGCGTACATCGACTGCGTGCAGCGTCACGCCACGCGCGACTGACGCCGCGCACCGCCGCTACAGGGCCCGCAGCAAGACCCCTGCCAGCGTCAGCTGGCTGCCCAGCCCGGCCAAAAACGACATGGTTCGCGGGATGATGGGTAGTCCGCCTATGCCCACGGCATAGTGCGCTGCCCGCGCCACGAAATAGACCTGGCACGCAACGACCGTGCTTGCACTGCCGAGTCCGGCGGCGTTCACGGCCAGCACCAGCGGCGCGAACACCACCAGGTTTTCCACCGCATTGGCATGGGCGCGCTGCGCACGGTCCGCCCAGGCAGCGCGCGGCGGCGGGTCCGGCGGCGGGTACCATCGCCACCCCGGCGGGCCCAGTTCGCGAAACCGGTTGATAACATACGGGATCCAGAGCAGGCCGGTCATCAAGCAGGTGGTGGCCAGCCACAGCAACTCGGCAGAAACAGCAGATTTCATTCAGCACCATCAGGTAGTTGAGAAGCTTGCAAGATAGGGGCATGCGCCCGCCCAGGCAGGCCTGTACTGGAACAAGGAATGGACTTCCATGGAAATGAATCTGAATCCGCCTCCGTTGCCGTTTTTCTCGGGTGTCAGGCCTCAAGTCCTGACGCTTCGAGCAAGCAACATTGAAATGCAGGCCGGCCCCGACAGTACGCAGAGTCGGCCGTTCAAGCTGTTGATGCAGATGTCGGGGCACATGGACATCACCCAGCACGGACGCCATGCCCGTATCGGCGCGGGCCAGTTCACGCTGGTCGATGGCGCCCTGCCGTTCAACCTGTGCATGGAGGAGCCGGGGGAACAGGTCGTCGTCGCGCTGCCGCGCCAGGGGCTGCTGAGCCGGCACGGCGGGCTGCGTCGGCAGACGGCCCGGGTGCACGGCGAACGCCCCGAAGAGGCGCTGTTGGCCGATTTTCTGCAAGCGCTGGCAGCGCGTTCAGCCGCGCTGTCAGAGACTGGCGTTGCCCTGGCCGCAGGCGCAGTCCTGGCGCTGCTGGGGGGCCTGGCGCAGCCCCATCCGTATGACAGCCGCGCGGCGCTGCGCGACCGAGCCTTGGCGCTGATCGATCTTGATATCGCAAACGTCACCGCCGAATCGCTCGCGTCCAGTTTACGGGTGAGCCGCCGCCACCTCGACGGCGCGTTCGCACAAACTGGAAAGACACTCGGTCAGTATCTGTGGGAGCGGAGGTTGACCCTCGCCGCCGAGCGCTTGCGCGACGCCAGCGCATTACCAGTCACTCAAATCGCACACGCTGTGGGCTTCAAGGACAGCTCGCATTTTTCGCGCGCATTTCGCCAGCAATTCGGGCTCACCCCCTCCCGTTGGCGTAGCCCGCGTTGACTGCGGGCGGGGCGTCCGCCGGACGGCGCGGCCTATACCGACTATGTACGGTGCCAGTCCACGCGCGACCGATCACAGGGCAGAAGCTGCACCCTACGCGACCCCAACAAAAAAAGCCGCTGATCAGCGGCTTTTTTTTGTTGGGAGGAGCACCGCTTCAGCGGAACTTCTTCTGCGGAACGACCTTCAGGTCACCTTCCACGGACGCCAGGTAATTGGCCATTTGCTTGAGCTCTGCGTTGGTGTACTGCTTGATCATCGCCCCCATGATGGCGTTGCTGCGACCGACTTTGGGATTGTTTTCGACCTTGTAGGCCTTCAGCGCCACAAACAGGTAGTCGGCGTGCTGGCCACCGAGCTTGGGGTAGCTCGGGTCAATCGGTTTGCTGAAATCGGCGCCGTGGCAAGACGCGCAATTGGCTTTGGCCAGCAGGGCGGCGACGGCGGGGCTCGGCGTTTTGGCGGTCCGGGCCGCTGGCGCAGCAGCGGTCACGCCGTGCTGCTCGTAAAAGGCGGACAGATCGGCAATATCCTGATCGTTGAGCGATTCTGCGATGCCGCGCATGGTCGGGTGCTTGCGTTCACCCTTCTTGTAAGCCTGCAAGGCGGCAGCAATGTATTTGCCGCTCTGGCCCGAAATCATCGGCACCTTGTACACCTCGGGGAAACTGGCCTGATAACCCTGGATGCCGTGGCAACCGATACACATGGCGGTTTTGGCTTCGCCGGCTTTGACATCGCCCTTGATGTCCTGGGAATGGGCCGCAGCGGTCGCAAGTGAGACAGCAAGAGCGAATAGCGTGGTGAACAGCTTAGTCATTTTTCGCGCACAATTCAGGTGAGGATTCGTTATATCAACAGTCGGCGATTATATCTGGGCCTGCCGGGCTGGCGCCCGCCCCAGCCGAATCCACGCACATTCACCCTTCTCCCCCTTCTCCCCCTTCACCGCTGCTGTCCACCATGAAATTCCAAGGCTCCAAAAACTACGTTGCGACCCAGGACCTGATGCTTGCCGTCAATGCCTCCGCCACCCTGAAAAAGCCGCTGCTGGTCAAGGGCGAGCCCGGCACCGGCAAGACCATGCTGGCCGAGGAAGTGGCCGAAGCCTTGAGCCTGCCGCTGTTGCAATGGCACATCAAGTCCACCACCAAGGCGCAGCAAGGCCTGTATGAATATGACGCGGTGTCCCGCCTGCGCGACTCGCAGCTCGGCGACGAAAAGGTCAAGGACATCCACAACTACATCATCAAGGGCGTGCTCTGGGAGGCGTTCACGGCCGATGAGCCGGTCGCCCTGCTGATTGATGAAATCGACAAGGCCGACATCGAATTTCCGAACGACTTGCTGCGCGAAATCGACCGCATGGAGTTCTACTGCTACGAAACGCGCGAACTGATCAAGGCCAAGCATCGACCGCTGGTGTTCATCACCTCGAACAACGAAAAAGAACTGCCCGACGCCTTTTTGCGCCGCTGCTTCTTCCACTACATCAAGTTTCCCGACGCTGACACCATGAAGCTGATCGTGGACGTGCATTTTCCGGGCCTCAAGAAAGAGCTGCTGGCTGCGGCCATGAAGACTTTCTACGACGTGCGCAACCTGCCCGGCCTGAAAAAGAAACCGTCCACCTCTGAATTGCTGGACTGGCTCAAGCTGCTGGTGGCCGAAGACATTCCGCTCGAAGCGCTGCAAAGCAAGGAAGACAAGGTGGCCGTGCCGCCGCTGGTCGGCGCGCTGCTCAAGAACGAACAAGACGTGACTCTGTTTGAAAAACTGGTGTTCATGCAACGCCACAACCGGTAAAAAAGATGGCCGCTGACACCCGCAAACTCCTGCTAGAAGGCCTGTCTGACGCGGTCGGCTTTGTCGGCGGCGCTCTACTCGGCTTTTGGATCGGACGCCTGGCCGGCCTGGATATTTTTGCCGCCGGCTACGGCAACGCCGCCATCGGTGGCATTGTGCTGGTCGGCCTGGGTGGTGGCCTCGGCCTTCAGGTCGCGCGGCGCTGGCGTCGTGCGCAGGCAAAAAAACAGAGCGACGACCAATGAGTTTTGTGCAGCCCGTCACCCTGTCCGGCTGCGGCGTCGAGCTGGTGCCACTGGCGCTGGAACACGAAGCCGGCCTGCGCGCCGCCGCCGCCGATGGCGAGTTATGGAAGCTGCGCATCACCTCGGTGCCCGAGCCAGACCAGACCCAGGCCTATATTGAAGACGCATTGAACGCCCGCGAAGCCGGCCACCGCTTTGCCTTTGCCGTGCGCGATGCCACTACCGGCACGGTGCTGGGCAGCAGCAGTTACCACGACATCCTGTCGGCTGTGAAACGCGTCGAGATTGGCTACACCTGGTACGCCGCGCGTTGCCATCGCACCCACATCAACACCACCTGCAAGCTGCTGATGCTGACCCATGCATTTGAAACCCTGGGCTGCAACGTGGTCGGCTGGCGCACCGATAATTTCAACCATGCCTCACAGCGCGCCATCGAGCGCCTGGGCGCCAGAAAAGACGGCGTGATCCGCGGCCACGCGCTGCGCCGCGATGGCACGATTCGCGACACGGTAATGTACAGCCTGCGTTCGGGGGAATGGCCGGAAGTAAAGGCACAGCTTCTCTACATGTTGGACAAGCCGAGGGCCTGATACAGCGCCGAGCGAAGCGGAAAGCCTTCAGCACGCTTTCGATTAATGGTTTGATAATCATCGTTAGCCAATAAAAGTCCACAGGAGTTATCCAATGAACACCCTTTTGAAAGAAATTGAGGTCTTAGGTGTCCACGAAAAACTGCAACTCGTGGAAGACTTGTGGGACAGCATTGACAGTGAACTCATGCCTCCCATGAGTGATGCCCTGAAGGCGGAATTGGATCGCCGTGCAGCGTGGGCAGATGCACACCCTGGTTCCGGGACTTCGCTGCAAGAGATCGCGTCGTCCCTGGGTGTCCGTTTGTGAACTTTTCGGTCGTATTCGAAGCCAGCGCCAGAGATGACTTGCTTGCAGCCTTCCATTGGTACGAGGCCAGGCAGTCTGGGCTCGGTGAAGAGTTCTTGCGTAGCGTTGCGGCGGTAGAAGAAGCACTGGCCAGAAATCCCGAGCGCTACCCCGTGGCCAATGCCCCCTATCGCAGTGCCAAACTGCGAAAATTCCCTTACGGCTTGCACTACCGAATTGTCGGGGACAAAATTTCCATTCTTTCCTGTTTGCATTTTCGCCAAAGCCCCGAGCGCTGGCCAGGAAGTTAACCATGCTGATCGACTTCTTCTACACCCTGCGTTCGGCCAAGCTGCCGGTTTCCGTCAAGGAATACCTAATGCTGCTCGAAGCCCTGCAGGCCGGCGTGGTCGGGCCCAACAGCGGCAAGGGGGAAGACGGCGAGATCGGCGAGGGCGCGTACAAAATCGACGACTTCTACTACCTGAGCCGCACCGTGTTGGTGAAGGACGAAAAGCACTACGACAAGTTCGACCGCGCCTTTGCGGCCTACTTCAAGGGTGTGGAGATGATGGCCGACTTCACCAAGGACATTCCGCTGGAGTGGCTGCGGAAAAACCTGGAGCTCGAGCTCAGCCCGGAAGAAAAGGCCAAGATCGAGAAGCTGGGCTGGGACGAACTGATGGAGACGCTGAAGAAGCGTTTTGAAGAACAGAAAGAGCGCCACGAAGGCGGCAGCAAATGGATAGGCACCGGCGGCACCTCGCCCTTTGGCGCCAACGGTTTCAACCCCCAGGGCATACGCATAGGGCAGGAAAAAAGCCGCAACAAAAGCGCGGTGAAGGTGTGGGACCAGCGCGCCTACAAAGACTACGACGACACCCAGGAGCTCGGCACGCGCAACATCAAGGTGGCGCTGCGGCGGCTGCGCAAGTTTGCGCGCCAGGGCAACGTCGAAGAGCTGGACCTCGACGACACCATCCGCTCCACCGCAGCCAACGCCGGCTGGCTCGACATCAAGATGGTGCCGGAGCGCCACAACAATGTGAAGGTGCTGCTGCTGATGGACGTGGGTGGCACCATGGACGAACACATCGCGCGCGTCGAAGAGCTGTTCTCGGCCACCAAAACCGAGTTTAAACACATCGAGTTTTATTACTTCCACAACTGCGTCTATGACTTCATGTGGAAGAACAACCGGCGCCGCTTCAGCGAGAAGTTTGCGACCTGGGACATCATCCGCAAGTACAACAAAGACTACAAGCTGATCTTTGTCGGTGACGCGACCATGAGCCCTTACGAAATATTACAACCGGGCGGCAGCGTCGAATACAACAATGAGGAAGCTGGTGCCGAGTGGATGCAGCGGCTGACCAACGCCTTCCCGAAATTCGTCTGGATCAACCCCGAGCCGCAGGGCGTCTGGCAGTACCGGCAAAGCATCAGCGTGATTCAGCAACTGGTGAACCAGCGCATGTACCCCCTGACCATCAAAGGCCTTGAAGAGGCGATGCGTTTGCTGTCCAAGTAAACTGGAAATGTGACCCATTTCCGTTCCTGCCTCGCCCGGAGGGCGGCGAGGAATTTACCGGCCGCCGCCGTCGCCCTCCTGCTGGCCTGCACCGCTGCAGCGCAAGCGGTAGCGCCCGCCGCACCCTCCGCTCCGTCCGACAGCGCTGTGCCCCCGCCTTCGGCCACCCAACCGGCCCCCAACACCCAGACCAGCGTGCCGACCCCGCCGCCGGCCAGCGTGCCGACCCCGGACACGCCTGCGGGCGCGATCGGTCCCACCCAGGCCCGGCCCGAGGTCACCGCCTTCGACATCGAGGTCAAGGCCCCGCCCGAGGTGCGCACCCTGCTGGAGCGGCATCTCGAGCTGCAGCGCTACCGCGCCGTGACCGACCTCGACGATGCCGAGCTGGCGCGCCTGGTGGTGCTGGCCGAGCGCAATGTGCGCAACCTGGTCGGCACGCTGGGTTATTTCAGCCCCACCATCCGCATCACCCGTGAAGGCGCCGCGTCGCAGCGGCCCAACATCGTGGTAGCGGTGGACCCTGGCGATCTGACCCGCACCCGCGCGGTGGCCATAGCTTTTTCAGGCGACATTGCACAGTCCCCGGATGCCGATGCGCTGACCCAGCGTGAAGGCATACGGCGCAACTGGCGGCTGCCGCCAGGTCAGCGCTTCACCCAGGACAGCTGGGACGGCGCCAAGACGCAGGCGCTGCGCGAGCTGGTAGCGCGCCGCTATCCGGCCGGCCGGCTCGAAACCAGCCTGGCCGACATCGACGCCCCGGCCGCCAGCGCCGACCTGTCATTGACGCTGGACTCGGGCCCGCTGTACCGCCTGGGGCCCATGCAGGTCAGCGGCATCCAGCGTTACGACCCGCAACTGGTACCGCGTCTGGCCCGGCTTGATGCAGGCTCGGTGTATGACCAGAACCGCCTGCTTGAAGCACAGCAGCGCCTGGCGTCCAGCGGCCACTTCGATTCAGCAACCATCCTGATCGACCCCGACAGCGATCCGCAGGCCGCGCCGGTGCAGGTCACGGTGCGCGAGGCACCGCTGCAAAAAGTCATTCTGGGCGTGGGCATCACCACCGACAGCGGCCCACGCGCGTCGGTCGAACACACGCACCACCGCGTGCCCGGCATCGGCTGGCGTGCCGTGACCAAGCTGCAGCTCGAACGCAAGTCGCCTTTCGCACAAACCGAATGGACGGACATTCCCGATAACGACGGCTGGCGCAGGGGCTTTCTGGGCCGTGCCGAACGTCTGGACGATAACGAGCTGGTCACGCGGGCACAGCGCCTGCGTTTCGGCAGGTCGCAGGCCGGTGACCGCATTGACCGCAACGTCTACCTGCAATACGACCGGGCAAGTGTGCAGTCGCTGCCGGGTCGCAGCATATCGGCCAGCAACAGCGGTGACGGCTCGGCCATCAGCGGAAACTATGTCTGGACCGGCCGCTATTTCGACAGCCTGCCTTTCCCGAGCCGGGGGTATGGCCTGGGCGCCGAGCTGGGCGGTGGCTTCACGCTGGGCACTGATCGCAAGCCTTTTCTGCGCAGTGCCGCGCGCTGGCTGGGTGTCCAATCCCTCACACGCGGACGCATTGCAATGCGTGCCGAAGCCGCCGCCGTACTGGCAGCCGACTCGGCGCGCATTCCCGGCACTCTGCTGTTTCGCACCGGCGGCGACAGCACGGTGCGCGGCTACGGCTACCGCGACATCGGCATCCTGCGCGCCAACGGCGTGACCGGGCCGGGCCGCTACATGGCGGTCGGCAGCATGGAGTGGCAACGCCCCATGCTCAAGAACGGCCTGCCCACCGAGTGGGAAAACACGTTTTTCATCGATGCCGGTTCCGTGGCCGAGCGGCCGCAAGACCTCAAGCCCAAAGTCGGCATCGGCACTGGCGTGCGCTGGCGCAGCCCCATCGGTCCGCTGCAAATTGACCTGGCTTACGGGGTGCAGCCGAAAAAATTCCGGTTGCACATGAGTGTGGGATTCGTTTTCTGATGGCAACGCCCGCCCCTTCACCCGAAACGCCCGCTGCCGCCAGGCCGCGCCGCCGCTGGCCGAAAGCGCTCGCCGCATCGGTCCTGGCTTTGCTGCTGGTGCTGCTGATGGCCTTCGGCAGCGTGTGGTGGTGGTCCGGCACCGAAGGTTCGCTGGCGACCGCGCTGCGCTGGGCGACACGGACGCAGCCGGTCACGGCCGAGGGTGTGTCGGGCTCACTGCGCTCGGGCGGCCAGGTGAAAACGTTGTCACTGCAACAGGACGGCCTGCAGGTGATTGCGACCGAGGTGGTGCTCGCCTGGGACCCGCTCTCGCTGCTCAAGGGCAGCCTCAAGCTCGACCGCCTGACGGCCGCCCAGATTCGCATCGATGACCAGCGCGCCGCCGCGCCGCGTGCGGCCGGTCCACCCACATCGCTGGCCCTGCCCTTTCGCATCACGCTCGATGGGTTTTCTGTGGGTCAGCTGGTGTGGGTCGGCTCGCCGTCTTTCGAAGCCAGCGCGCTGGCCGGCACTTACGCCTTTGACGGCACGCATCACCGGCTGGATCTGAGCGGTGCGCGTGTGGCGACCGGCACGTATTCAGGCCGTGTCAGCCTGCTGGCCACCGGCGAACTGAACCTCGACGCCGTCCTCAAAGGCGTGCTGGACACTGCCATGCCCGGCAGCAGCACACGCCTGCCGCTGTCCTTCAACGCCAGCGCACAGGGACCGCTCAGAGAACTCAATGCACAGGCCGAGCTGCAGCTCAGCACGCCCTCCCCGCGCGCCGCCGCCACGCCGCAGGCCAGCGCCACCGCCCGCATCGCGCCCTGGGCTGCGCAGCCGCTGCCGCAGGCCGACGCCAGCTTCCGCGCACTCGACCTGGCCAGCCTCTGGCCGGCAGCACCGCAGACCGGGCTCAGCGGCACCCTGAGTGTGCGACCCGTTGCCACAAAGGCGAACGCCTGGCAACTGCAAACTACCGTCAACAACAGCTTGCCCGGTCCGTGGGACCAGCAGCGCCTACCACTGGACAGCCTGCAGGCGCAGGGGGAATGGCGCGACGGCGTGGCTATGGTGCGCAGCCTGCAAGCCCGGCTCGGCGGCGGAGAAATCACGGCCAACGGTCAGTGGTCGGAGGCGGCGCCTTCCGCACCTGCTTCGGCCAGCACGCAAGATTGGCAGGCACAGGCCCTCCTGAAAAACATCAACCCCGCTGCCCTGCACACGCAGTTGGCCGCCTTGCCCGTGGACGGCCGTGCGAACCTCTCCGGCCAGACCGGCGCTATCAACTTCGACGCCAGCCTCAAAGCCAGCGGAGCGAAGGCTGCTGAGACTCGCAGCAGCAACACCAGCCCCCTCGGCAGCCTGCGCCTGCGCGATGCCACCGCCACAGGCCGCTGGTCCGGCGACACGCTAAACCTCACGCAGTTGCAGGTGCGCAGTGACGACGCCACCCTGACCGGCGCCGTCGAGCTGCAGCCTGCAGCGCGCAGCGGCAAGGGCCGCTTGAGCTTGACGGCGCCTGGGCTGGACGCACAAGTCAACGGTGAGCTGCGCGAAGCCCGTGGCGGCGGTGAACTGAGCCTGCGCGGCCGCGATGCGGGTCAGGCCTTGCGCTGGCTGCAGCGCCTGCCCGGCATGCCTGCCGCAGCCCGCACGGCCTCGGCCAGCGGGCGCGCCGACCTGCAGCTCGCCTGGCAAGGTGGCTGGCGCGACCCGGTCGTACAGGCGCAACTCGACGTCCCCTCGCTGGACTGGATGGCCGCGCCGCCCGCGCGCAGCGGCACGGCAGCGGCGCCCGCGCAGCCGCTCAAGTTGCGCGCGGTCCAGGCCAGCCTGTCCGGCCGGCTCAGCCAGGCCGATCTCAAGGCCCAAGGGCGCATCGAACAGGGTCAGCGCCGCTACAGCCTGCAAACCACGGCCAGTGGTGGACGTATCGGCCTTGCCAAGGCAAGCTTGGTGGCCTCGGGCTGGCAGGCCGTGCTGCAGCAACTGAACCTGTCGGTCGAGGACCCGGCACTGGGCGCAGGCGCCTGGCGCCTGGCCAGCCGCAGACCTGTGCCGCTGAAGTGGACGCCAACATCCAAAGGCGGCGCACTGGAAACCGGCGCGGGTCAAGCCGTGCTCAGCGCGCCCGTGCGCGATGCATCCGGTGCCACAGCCAGAGCCCCATCACAAGCCGTGCTGGCCTGGCAGCCGATCAAATACGGTGGAGGCCAGTTGCTCACCGCCGGCACACTGACCGGCCTGCCTTTGGCCTGGATCGAACTGCTCGCCGGGCCGCAACTGACCGGTGCCGGGCTGGCCGGCAACCTGCTGTTCGACGGCCGCTGGGATGCGGCGCTGGGTGGCACCCTGCGCCTGAAGGCCAGCCTGGCGCGCAGCAGCGGCGACATCTCGGTGCAGGCCGACACCGCGCAGGGCCCCGCCACGCGCGTCGCGGCCGGTGTCAAGGAAGCACGACTGACCCTGGACAGCAACGGTGAAACATTGACGATGGCCCTGCGCTGGGACAGTGAACGCGCCGGCACGGCCGAAGGCCAGCTCGCAACGCGGCTGGTGCGCAGCGCCGCCACCGACTGGGCCTGGCCCGAGGACGCGCCGCTGAATGGCCAGTTGCGCGCGCAACTGCCGCGCATTGGCGTCTGGTCGGTGCTGGCGCCGCCGGGCTGGCGGCTGCGTGGCTCGCTGGGCGCCAATGTGGCTATCAGCGGCAACCGCGCCGCGCCGCAACTGGCCGGCACGCTGCAGGCCGATGACCTGGCGCTGCGCTCGGTGGTCGACGGCATCGAGTTCGGCAATGGCCGGCTGCGCGCCACGCTGGACGGCACCCGCATGCGCATCAGCGAGTTCATCCTGCAGGGCGCCGGTGACAAGGGCGCAGGCGGCGTGCTGCGTGCCCAGGGCGAGGCCGGCTGGGTGGACGGCAAGCCGCAGGTGCTGCTGAACGCCAAACTCGAACGCCTGCGCACCGACCGGCAGATCACGCTGTCGGGTGACATCCAGGCCCGACTTGAAGGCAAGGCCGCCGCCTTCAACGGCGCGCTGCGCGTGGACCAGGCCAGCATCCTGCTGCCCGACGAAAGTACGCCGCAGCTCGGTGACGATGTGATCGTGCGCGGCAGCAGCGGCGGCGCGGCGGCCGGTAAAAAAGCGCCCGCCGAAACCAGCAGCACGACCAGTGCCAACGAGAAAAACGACCGCTCGCTGAAACTCACCGTGCAACTCGATCTGGGCGACAACCTGCGCATCCAGGGCAAAGGCCTGGACACGCGTGTGCGCGGCACGCTGGCGCTGAACGCCGAAGCGATAGACGCAGTGCGCCTGACCGGCACCGTCAGCACCGTCGGTGGCCAGTACCGCGCCTACGGCCAGCGGCTGGATGTCGAGCAGGGCTTGCTGCGTTTCACCGGCGCCGTCGACAACCCGACGCTGGACATCCTGGCGATACGGCCCAACCTCACTCAGCGCGTCGGTGTGCAGATCACCGGCACCGCGCTGCTGCCGCGCGTGCGCCTGTACGCGCAGCCCGAGCTGCCCGATGCAGAAAAACTGTCCTGGCTGGTGGTGGGCCGGGCCTCGGCCAGCGGCGGCGCCGAAGCCGCGCTGCTGCAGCAGGCGGCGATTGCGCTGCTGGGCAGCAAAACCGGCCAGTCGGCCGGACTGGCCGCCTCGCTGGGGCTGGACGAGTTGTCCTTCCGCGGCTCCGAAACCCTGGCCAACGGCAGCACCAGCCAGGGCGCGGTGACCCTGGGCAAACGTTTCTCGCGCAATTTTTATGCGGCCTATGAACGCAGCCTCTCGGGTGCGCTGGGCACGCTGTTTGTGTTTTACGACCTGTCGCAGCGCTTCACCATCCGCGCCCAGGCGGGCGAGCAAAGTGCGGTGGACCTGATCTATACCCTGCCCTTCGACTAGGGCGGCGGCGGGAGATGTGTTTGAAATGGTGCCCTTGGCAGGAATCGGACCTGCGACCTATCCCTTAGGAGGGGATCGCTCTATCCACTGAGCTACAAAGGCAGGCCTGTAGTTTAACAAGGCGGCTGTGGTGGCCCTATCGTCAAGTCCAGCGCCTCAAATTGCTACTGTTTTGATAGCTGCTAACGCACGACAGATATGGGCTGGAGGCCGAAAAGGCTTAAAAATTTGCCGTGTGGCACGAGCAAACGAATGCAGGCACCTTCCCTTACCCCTCATGTCGATAAAACCCAAAAAAATCGACACATCCCGCTGATCTGTCGATTCGGCGAACATACATGCCGCCTGTCCCAGGCTGCGGCGCCGTCACCGGTCCCCCTACACTCGCAGCATGGCAAATCCCTCTCTTTCTTCCTTCATCTGGTCCGTCGCCGACCTGCTGCGTGGCGACTACAAACAGTCCGAATACGGCAAGGTCATTCTCCCTTTCACGGTGCTGCGCCGCCTGGACTGCGTGCTCGAATCCACCAAGGAAGCGGTGCTGGCCGAAAAAGCCAAGCGCGAAAAAGCCAACTTGAACCCCGAGCCCTTTCTGCTCAAGAAGTCAGGCCAGTTTTTCTACAACACCTCGCCGCTGGACCTGAAAAAGCTCATGGGCGACCAGGACCACATCGGTGAAAACCTGCGTGCCTACATGCAGGGCTTCTCGCCCGCCGTGCGCGACACCTTTTGAGAGCTTCGAGTTTCATACGCAGATCGACAAGCTCGCCAAGTCCGGCCTGCTTTACATGGTGACCGAGAAGTTCTGCACCATCGACCTGCACCCTGACGTGGTCAGCAACGCCGAGATGGGGGCGGTGTTCGAGGAGCTGATCCGCAAGTTTGCCGAGTTGTCGAACGAAACCGCTGGTGAACACTTCACCCCGCGCGAGGTGATCCGCCTGATGGTCAACCTGCTCTTCATCGAAGACGACCAGGCCCTGACAAAACCCGGCGTGGTGCGCTCGCTGTACGACCCGACAGCCGGCACCGGCGGCATGCTCAGCGTCGCCGACGAGCAGCTCACCAGCCTGAACCCCAAGGCGCGGCTGGTCATGTACGGCCAGGAGCTGAACCCCGAGTCTTACGCGATCTGCAAAGCCGACATGCTGATCAAGGGCCAGGACATTGCCAACATCATCTTTGGCAACACGCTGTCCAACGACGGGCTACCGGGCAAACACTTCGACTACGCCCTGTCCAACCCGCCCTTCGGCGTGGAGTGGAAAAAGATTGAAAAAGACATCCGCAAGGAAGCCGAGCAGCAGGGTTACAACGGCCGCTTCGGCCCCGGCCTGCCGAGAGTCAGCGACGGCTCGCTGCTGTTTTTGCTGCGCCTGATCGCCAAGATGCGCCCGGCGGTCGATGGCGGCAGCCGCTTCGGCATTGTGCTTAATGGCTCACCGCTCTTCACCGGCGGCGCCGGCAGCGGCGAAAGCGAAATTCGCCGCTACGTGCTGGAAAACGATTTGGTCGAGGCCATCATCGCCCTGCCCACCGACATGTTCTACAACACCGGCATCAGCACCTATGTGTGGATCGTCAGCAACCGCAAGCCGGCCGCGCGCAAGGGCAAGCTGCAGTTGATCGACGCCAGCGGCTTCTGGCAGAAGATGCGCAAAACCTTGGGCAGCAAACGCAAGGAGCTCAGCCCCGCGCACATCGACGAGATCACCCGCCTGTTCGGCAACTTCGAGGAGCTGACGCGTGACGGCGTGCCCATCAGCCGCATCTTTGCAAACGAAGCTTTTGGCTACCGCACCATCACCGTCGAGCGGCCCGAGCGCGACGCGGCGGGCAAGATTGTGCTGGGCAGCAAAGGCAAGGCCAAGGGCAAGCCGCTGGCTGACAGCAGCCTGCGCGACACCGAAAACGTGCCCCTCAGTGAAGGCATCAAAAGCTACTTCAAACGCGAGGTGCTGCCGCATGCACCCGATGCCTGGATTGACGACGAGAAAACCAAAACCGGCTACGAGATCCCCTTCAACCGCCACTTCTACGTCTTCAAGCCGCCGCGCCCGCTGGCCGAGATTGACGCCGAACTCAAGGGCGTGACGGACCGCATTTTGGCCATGATTGGTGGGCTGACGGCGTAAGTGCCGTAGCGGGGGGATTATTGATCTTTTCCAAATACACGACAGTGAATTGGATTCCTTCCACCCTCGCCCCTTGGGAGAGGGTCGGGGTGAGGGATTGAGCGTTCTGACTGTCATGAGTTCTGAAACGCTCAATAGATTTGCCAAGAATTCGTTTATAGACGAAAATTGCCGTGTACAAAATTGAACACTACCTCACCATAGAGGATAGCCGGGACATTTACGTCGATTGGTTGGAAAAACTGAAAGACATCACCGCCAAAATTGCCGTCATCAGGCGCGTGGCCAGAATCGAGTCGGGAAATTTTGGTGACCACAAGTTTTGTCGGGATGGTGTCTCCGAATTGCGTATCGATGTGGGTGTCGGCTATCGGGTGTATTACGCAACGGCTGGCAAGCAGCTCGTGTTGTTGTTATGCGGCGGTGACAAGCGAACGCAAGACGCAGACATTGATCGCGCTTGCAGCTATTGGAAACACTGGAAAAAGGAGAACGGGCAATGAATGACAGACCGCATGACGAAGCCATGATCGAGTTGTATCGCAAAGACCCGGAATTTGCGCGGCAGGTGATCAACAGCATTCTTGAAGACGAGAACGGTGACCAGGGCGAACTCCTGGTCATTTTGCGGCAGATGGCCGGTGCCTTTGGTGGCGTGCAAGCCATCGCCGCGCAGGCCCATCTGAACCCCACGCAGATCTACCGCACCCTGTCGCCCGAAGGCAACCCAGCCCTGAGCAGCTTCTCGGCCATTCTGAAAGCCATGGGGCTGCGGCTCGCTGTATTGCCCATGAACGCACCGTCAACACATGCGTAATTCGCTGACCTGCATATGAGTTTTGCGCGTTATCCGAGTTACAAGGACAGTGGCGTGGAGTGGTTGGGGGAGGTGCCGGGGCATTGGGAGATTGACCGGCTCAAACGCTCCACTGTCAGCGCCAAAAACGGTATTTGGGGCGATGAGGCCCAGCAGGATGAAAACGATATTCCGTGTGTCCGCGTGGCCGATTTCGACAGGCAAGGGCTGCGAGTGGAACTTAGCGAGCCCACCATCCGAAACGTCGTCCAAAAGGAGCGAGTAGGTCGAGTCTTGCAACGGGGCGACCTGTTACTCGAGAAATCTGGCGGTGGCGAAGGGCAGCCCGTTGGTTGTGTCGTTCTCTACGACGACCCGCGCCCAGCAGTCTGCTCAAATTTTGTGGCGCGTGTGCAAACAGCGCCGAGCATGGATTCATCATTTTGGCGGTATGTGCATGCCGCTGCATATTCTGTGCGACTTAACACACGGTCGATCAAACAAACATCCGGCATTCAGAACCTCGATGCCTCGCAATATATTGACGAGCGCGCGGGGTTCCCTCCCCTGTCCGAGCAAACCCAAATCGCAGCCTTCCTGGACCGCGAAACTACAAAGATTGACTCGCTGGTGGCCGAGCAGCGGCGCCTGATGGCACTGCTGAAAGAAAACCGCCAGGCCGTCATCTCCCACGCCGTCACCCAGGGCTTGAACCCCGACGCCCCCATGAAGCCGTCCGGCAACAAGTGGCTGGGGGATGTGCCGGCGCATTGGGAAGTTTGTTCGATAAGACGAATCGTTACAGCCATCGAACAAGGCTGGAGCCCCGAATGCTTTTCGCGCCCTGCCGAAGATGAGGAATGGGGCGTCTTGAAAGCGGGGTGCGTAAATCGCGGCATCTACGATCAAAACGACAACAAAGCCCTGCCTGCGGAGTTAGCGCCAATGCCTGAATACGAAGTTCAAATTGGGGACGTTCTCATGTCTCGCGCCAGCGGCTCGCCAGAACTGGTTGGCTCCACCGCCTTGGTCACATCGACGCGAAAGAAGTTGATGCTCTCGGACAAGATATTCCGGCTGCGCTTTGAACGCCGAATGGAGCCGAAGTTTTTTGTTGCGGCGCTGAACTCAAGGCCGTTGCGAAGCCAGATCGAGCAGGCACTGAGTGGCGGCAACGGGTTGGCGAACAACTTGCCCCAAGCCAGCTTGCGCGGATTCTTTCTGGCCGTTCCCCCAAAGCTGGAGCAGCAAGAAGTTTGCGATTACCTCGAATCTGAATCCTCCAAACTCGACACCCTCACCGCAGAAGCCCAACGCGCCATAGCCCTGCTGCAGGAACGCCGCACCGCCCTGATCTCCGCCGCCGTCACCGGGCAGATTGACGTGCGGGGTACCGCGCAGTCGCTATGAATTTGGTAGCTGCTTACGCATGTTCCACGGGGGCTTGAGCCCCTTTTCGTGCTCAATTGCCGCTACCGTCCCATTGGATTAGAATAACCCACGTGCTGACCATCGCCGAGTTGCCCGAATTCATCCGCAGCGCCGATAAATTACTGCCTGAAAGCGAACGGCAAGACATCATTCGTTATTTGGCGGATCACCCCAAAACAGGTGATCTGATGGAGGGTACTGGCGGGGTACGCAAACTCCGCTGGGGGCGTGGCGGCCAGGGTAAGAGCGGCGGCGTTCGTGTCATTTACTACTTTCACGATGACGCAATGCCTCTGTACTTGTTAACACTGTTCGCGAAAGGCGACCAAGCCAATCTGTCCAAAGCACAGCGCAACGAGTTGGCAGGCTTGGTCAAGCTATTGGTTCAGATCTGGAAAAGGAAACCATCATGAGCACAGGATTCGACAGCATTAAACGCGGTTTGCTGGAGGCGATTGAACACGCCGAAGGCAAAGCACCCCAAACCCGCGTGCACCGCCCGCGCCCAATCGACGTCAAAGCGCTGCGCACCAAAGTCAGCATGACACAGGAGCAGTTTGCCGCCCGCTTTGGCTTTTCGACCGCCACGCTGCGCCATTGGGAACGCGGCGACCGCTCGCCACACGGCCCGGCACTGGTGCTGCTCAACGTGATTGATCACAACCCGAATGCGGTGATTGAGGCGCTTGCATAGGCGTAGCAGCATGTCAACACGCACCTTCAACGACACACGGGTGGAAATGGGTTCTCGCAATGTGTTTGCCGACCTGGGCTTGCCCGATGCCGACAAGCTCAAGATCAAATCCGGCCTGGTGATTGAAATCACCAAGGCCATGCGCCGCCTGAACCTGACCCAGAAAGCCGCCGCTGAGCGCATGGGTATTCCCCAGCCCAAGGTGTCAGCCATGCTGCGCGGTGACTTTACCAACCTGTCTGAACGCAAGCTCATGGACTGCCTGAACCGCCTCGGCTATGACATTGAAATCAAGGTGCGGCCCACGGCCGAACCCGTGGGGCATTTGATGCTGGCGTTTGTTTGACGAGCCGCTTTCCTGGATCACGCTGGTGCTGCTGATTCAAGACGGGCAGATCATTCCGGTGAATATGAGCGGCCATGAAGCGGTGTATTGACTTGCAAAAGCACCGAATGTAGCTAAACTGTACAACTTGGGTAGTTTTTAAGGAGCCCCCACCATGATCACCGTCACCTCTGTGGAAGCCCAAAACCGTTTTGGCCAGCTGCTCGATACCGTGCAGCGCGAGCCAGTCACCATCACCCGCCATGGGCGCACGGTGGCCTTGATGGTGCGGCCTGAAGACCTGCAGGCATACCAGCAAGGACAGAGCACCGGACAAGAAGCCGTGAAACAGGCGGGCCTAAAAGCCATCGCGGCGTTTCGGGGAGCCGGGTCACAAGGGTCGGTGACCCAGTTGCTGCAAGACCGGGAGGCGGACCGCCTGACGGAGTTGCGCAAAGAGCAATCGACACCCGCTGCGCGTGACCCGCTTGCATGAGCCGCTACCTGTTGGACACCTCGGCCTTGTTGGCGCTGCATTACAACGAGCCGGGGAGCGAGCGCGTGGCAGACGTGCTGACTCAAGCGCTGGAAACGAGCAGCGGAGGAGTGGAAGTTTTCGGCTGTTTTATGTCGCTCATGGAGGTCTTCTACCGTGTGTGGAAAAACGAAGGCGAGGCCGCCGGCCGCCAGGCTTATGCGGCCTGCCAGGCCCTGCCCATCGCGTGGGTGCATGAAAATCAGGCGCTTCTGGAGCTGGCCGCCAGTTTGAAGGCGCGTTACCCCATGTCGCTTGGCGACGCATGGATCGCCGCTACCGCCCTGCAGTGCAAGGCGGTGTTGCTGCACAAAGACCCCGAGTTTGAACCGGTGGCAGAACTCGAGCACGAAGCGTTGCCGTACAAGTAGGACTGAAATGAACCTGCACAAAGAAATCAGCTTCGAGCTTGAGATTTGCCAGCACCTGGCCGCCCACGGCTGGCTGTATGCCGAAGGTGATGCAGCAGGCTACGATCGGGCCCGCGCCCTGTTCCCTGCCGACGTGCTGGCCTGGGTGCAGGCCACGCAGCCCAGGGCCTGGGACACGCTGGTCAAGAACCACGGCAGCAAGGCGGAAGAAACGCTGCTGGCGCGCCTGCGCGACCAGCTTGACCAGCGCGGCACGCTGGACGTGCTGCGCCACGGCGTGGAATTGCTGGGGCTGAAAGCGCCGCTGAGCCTGGCGCAGTTCAAACCAGCGCTGGCCATCAACCCCGACATCCTGGCGCGCCATGCGGCCAACCGGCTGCGCGTGGTGCGGCAGGTGCGCTACTCGCTGCACAACGAAAACAACATTGACCTGGTGCTGTTTCTCAACGGCCTGCCGGTCGCGACGGTGGAATTGAAGAC
The DNA here is from genome assembly GCF_030689685.1 of Polaromonas sp. Lineage (GTDB taxonomy): Bacteria > Pseudomonadota > Gammaproteobacteria > Burkholderiales > Burkholderiaceae_C > Polaromonas. The sequence continues at coordinate 22,838 of NZ_JAUYEY010000098.1, forward strand.
CAACTTCACCCAGAGCATTGGCGACGCCATTGACCAGTACCGCTTTGACCGCCACCCGCGCCCCAAGGGCCAGGCGGCCGAGCCGCTGCTGTCTTTTCCCAACGGTGCGCTGGTGCACTTTGCGGTCAGCAACAGCGAGGTGGCGATGGTGACCCAGTTGAACGGGCCGGCCACGGAGTTTTTGCCTTTCAATTTGGGCAACGAAGGCGCTGCCGGAAATCCGCCCTCACCCCTGACCCCTCTCCCGGGGGGAGAGGGAAAATTCAAGGGTGGCCACCGCACCGCCTACCTGTGGGAGCAGGTGTGGGCGCGCGAAAGCTGGCTGGAGATTCTGGGTCGCTATCTGATCGCCCAGCGCGACAGCAAAAAGCAGATCGAGAAAATCATCTTCCCGCGCTACCACCAGCTCGACGTGACGCGCAAGCTGCAGGCGGCGGTGGCACAGGACGGGCCGGGCGGCAAGTACCTGATTCAACACTCGGCAGGCTCGGGCAAGACCAACTCGATTGCCTGGACCGCGCATTTTCTGGCGGAGTTGCATGACGCGCAGCACAACAAGGTGTTTGACACCGTGCTGGTGGTGTCGGACCGCAACGTGATCGACGCGCAACTGCAGGAGGCGCTGTTTGACTTTCAGCGCACCAGCGGCGTGGTGGCCACCATCAACAACTCCGAGGGCAGCAAAAGCAGCAAGCTGGCCGAGGCCCTGTCGGGCGACAAAAAAATTGTGGTCTGCACCATCCAGACCTTTCCGTTTGCGCTGGAAGAAGTGCGCAAGCTCGCGGCCACGCAAGGCAAACGTTTTGCAGTGATTGCCGACGAGGCGCACAGCTCGCAGACCGGCGAGGCCGCCGCCCAGCTCAAGGCGGTGCTGTCGCCCGATGAACTCGCGGAGCTGAACGACGGCGGCGAAGTCAGCACCGAAGACATTCTGGCGGCGCAAATGACAACGCGCGCCGAAGAAGGCGGCATCACCTTTGTGGCCTTCACGGCCACCCCCAAGAACAAGACCCTGGAGCTGTTTGGCACCCGGCCCGACCCGGCGCGCAAGCCGGCACCGGACAATGTGCCTGCGCCTTTTCATGTGTATACGATGCGGCAGGCGATTGAGGAGAAGTTCATCCTCGACGTGTTGCAGAACTACACACCCTACAGCCTGGCCTTCAAGCTGGCCCATGACGGCAAGGAGATGGACGACAAGGCAGTGGAACGCAGCGCCGCCATGAAGGGCATCATGGGCTGGGTGCGGCTGCACCCCTACAACATCGCGCAGAAGGTCGAGATTGTGGTGGAGCACTTCCGCGAATTCGTCTCGCCGCTGCTGCAAGGCAAGGCCAAAGCCATGGTGGTGGTCGGGAGCCGGCTGGAAGCGGTGCGCTGGCAATTGGCGGTGGAACGCTACATCAAGGAACACGGCTATACCATAGGCACGCTGGTGGCGTTTTCCGGAGAGGTGAACGACAAGACCTCCGGGCCGGACAGCTTTACCGAAAACAGCGCGGCGCTGAACCCCGGGCTGAAGGGCCGCGACATCCGCGAAGCCTTCAAGGGCCTGGAGTATCAACTGCTGCTGGTGGCCAACAAGTTCCAGACCGGGTTTGACCAGCCGCTGCTGTGCGGCATGTATGTGGACAAACGCCTGGCCGGCATCCAGGCGGTGCAGACCCTGAGCCGTCTGAACCGCGCCCACCCCGGCAAAAACACCACCTATGTGCTGGACTTCGTGAACGATCCGGCCGAAGTGCTGGCGTCTTTCAAGACCGACCACACCACGGCAGAACTGTCGGCCACCACCGACCCGCACCTGGTCTTCAACCTGCGCGCCAAGCTGGACGGCGCCGGCCACTACGATGACTTCGAGGTGGAACGTGTGGTTGCGGTGGAGTTAAATCCCAATGCGAAGCAGAGCGAACTGATTTACGCGCTGGAGCCGGTGCTGGACCGCCTTTTGAAACGCTACAAGGCCGCGCAGGAAGCCCTGAAGCTGGCGAAGGACAAAGATGACGCCAAAGCCACCAAGACCGCGCAGGAAGAACTGGACGCGCTGGTCCTGTTCAAGGGCGACATGGGTGCTTACATCCGCCTGTACACCTTTCTGTCCCAGATCTTTGACTACGGCAACACCGCCGTCGAAAAGCGCGCCATCTTTTTCAAGCGCCTGCTGCCGCTGCTGGAGTTCGGCCGGGAGCGCGAAGGCATCGATTTGTCCAAGGTGGTGCTGACGCACCATCACCTGAAAGACAAGGGCAAGCGGACGCTGCAGTTGAGCGAAGGCGAGGCGATACCACTGGCGCCCATCACCGAGGCCGGCAGCGGCATGGTGCAGGAGCAGCAGAAGGTGTACATGGCCGAGCTGATCGAGAAGCTCAATGAGCTGTTCGGCAACGAAACCACCGACAACGACCAGCTCAGTTACGTCAACGGCACCATCTTCGGCAAGGTGGTCGAATCCGGCACGCTCCGGCAGCAGGCGGCCAGCAACACCAAGGAGCAGTTCGCCAACTCACCGGACCTAAAAACCGAGCTGCAGAACGCCATCATGGAGTCTTATTCCATTTCCACAACATTAGTGCAATAATATCCTCCATCATACTTGATGGAGAAAGTCATGGCACGTCCAGTTACCGGGGATGATGAGACGATCGAAATTGCGCAAATAGCGATCTCGCAAGCCACAACGATGGAT